>CAVKUD010000220.1:0-4525 GCA_963659315.1 Senegalimassilia sp.
CAGGTGCCTCTGGTATCAGTTGCACTTGTCTACCTCGTGTTAGTTATGATAATGACAAGCTTTGTAAGCCGTTTGGAGAGGAGGCTTAAGCGTGAAAAGTAATGAACCTTTAATACAGATAAAAAACATGACCAAATCCTTTGACAAGCAGGTGATTCTAAAAGACATCAATCTGGAGATTGACAAGGGAGAGGTGGTGTCAATCCTTGGACCGTCAGGCTGTGGTAAGTCCACACTTTTAAGGAGTATGAATCTTTTGGAAAAACCCGATTGTGGAGAAATCATCTTTGAGGGGGAAAACCTGCTGGATAAATCAGTTTCTGTGGATAAAGTCCGCCAGAAAATCGGTATGGTCTTTCAGCAGTTTAATCTCTTTCCACACATGACAGTGCTTGAAAACCTAAAGCTTGCGCCTATGAAGCTTAAGAAAATGTCGGATGAGGATGCCACAGCCCAGGCAGAGTCCCTGCTTAAAAAGGTAGGACTTCTCGAAAAAGCGGATGCCTACCCTGCCAGCCTGTCAGGCGGACAGAAGCAGAGAATAGCAATCGCAAGGACTCTGGCTATGAACCCGGATGTAATCCTCTTTGATGAGCCAACCTCTGCCCTTGACCCTGAGATGGTAGGAGAGGTCTTAAACCTGATTCGTGAGCTTGCTAAAGAGGGCATGACCATGATTATTGTCACTCACGAGATGGCTTTTGCCAGGGATGTGTCTTCCAGAATCCTGTTTATCGATGATAAAAATATCTGTGTGGATTCTGATCCGAAGGAGTTTTTTGAGAATCCTGCCAATGACAGGGTGAGAGACTTCCTGGGACATTTTAATAATTAGCATAGCTGCTATATCCATGAAAGCAGCCAGCGACTGGTTTGGATAAGATTTTTAAAAAATTAACATAATTAATAAGAAGCGTGATATAGTAGGGATGGAGTTTTATAGCCATCCCTATTGTTATACCAAAGTATGCAAGAAAAGCTGTCGGCAATAGGTTTTGCTTGTAAATAAAAATTGGAATCTAAGAAAGAGATACAATATGAATGAGGAAACAAAATTTGGAACAGAAAAAATAAGTAAGCTCATGTTTGAACTGGCACCCCCTGTAATGCTGGCGCAGCTCATTCAGGCTTTATACAATATAATAGACAGCTTTTTTGTGGGAACCTACTCAGATTCGGGACTTACAGCCTTATCGATTATCTATCCCATCCAGCTTCTGATGATTGCCCTGGCAGTGGGCACGGGAGTAGGTATCAATACATGTATGACCGCAAGGCTGGGAATAGGTGATAAAAAATCATCAGATAAGTATGCGGGAGTGGGCACACCGCTTGCTGTAATACTTTGGGTGATTTTTGCAGTGGTCTGCTTTATAATAATGCCTTTTTATGCAGGGATGTCCACAAAGTCAGCGGAAATCATACATGATGTGGTGGTGTATGGACGAATAGTCTGTATCTTCAGCTTTGGACTTTTTCTGGAAAGCGTATGGACAAAGGTCTTACAGGCATCTGGCGATATGAAGACACCTATGTTTGCCCAGATTCTCGGTGCTATAACCAATATAATTCTTGACCCTATACTGATTTTTGGTTTGTTTGGCCTGCCTGAAATGGGAATAGCAGGCGCAGCTATTGCCACAGTTACAGGACAGATTGTTGCGGCACTAATCGTAATGAAAAAGGGCTATCATAAGTCTCCTGAGCGAAGTGTCTATCCAGAGTATGTGAAAAATATTTTTCACCTGGGACTGCCCAATATACTCATGCAGTCAGCCTATACATTTTATATACTGGGGCTTAACCTGATACTTGCCACATTCTCCGATGAGGCGGTCACAGCTCTCGGTTTATACTATAAATGGCAGACATTTTTCTTTATACCACTTGGGGCAATGCAGACCTGTATAGTGCCGATTATAAGCTATAACTATGCAGCAGGCGATACAGACAGGTGCAGTAAAACCCTAAAGACAGCGATAGGTTTTGGTCTGGCATTTATGGCGATAGGAACAGCCTGTTTTTTGCTCATACCGAGCCAGCTCCTCAGTGTGTTTACAAAGGATGCCCAGGTAATAGCAATCGGAAGCTATGGATTTAGAATCGTGGGAATCAGCTTCCTGCCTATGGTAGTGTCCCTGATTTTCCCTGTATTTTTTCAGGCAGTTGGAAAGAGCTTAAAAAGCTCCCTGCTTACTATCGTAAGGACTGTGGTTTTGTTTGTTCCACTGGGATATATATTTTCAAGATTTGGTCTAAGGAGCTTCTGGCTGACATTTCCAGTGACAGAAATACTGACAGGCGGGCTGGGAGCCTTTTTCTATTGGCAGTTTTGTGGGCAGAATAAGAGAGGAAGGATGGTGTAGATATGAAAATCAATGAGAAATACAAGGGTATATTTTATATAATTCTGGCAGCCCTGGGCTTTGCACTTATGAATCTGTTTGTCAAGCTCGCAGGGGATTTGCCAGCCATAGAAAAGAGCTTTTTCAGAAACCTAGTGGCTATATTTTTTGCCTTTGTGGTGATGAAGCAAAAGAAGATAGACTTTAAGATTCCAGAGGGCACAGGAAAATATATCTTTTTCAGGTCATTTTTTGGAACAATAGGAATATTTGCAAATTTTTACGCAATAGGCAAATTGAACATCGCAGATGCTTCCATGCTCAATAAACTGTCACCATTTTTTGCTATTATTTTTTCCTACTTCTTATTAAAGGAAAAGATAAAGCCATACCAGTTTGTATGCGTGATTGTGGCATTTGTGGGAGCACTCTTTATACTGCGCCCGGGCTTTGACAGTGTGGCTACATTTCCTGCCTTTATCGGAATGATAGGCGGCATGGGAGCAGGACTTGCCTATACCAATGTCCGTCTTGCCACAAAACACGGGGCACCTGGACCTCTGATTGTATTCTGCTTCTCGGTTTTCTCCTGCCTGTGCGCTGTGCCTTTTATTATTTTTGACCATGAGCCGCTGGCATGGTGGCAGCTTGCATCCCTGCTTATGGCGGGACTTTCCGCTACTTTGGGACAGTTTTCCATTACTGCGGCATACACCTATGCACCAGCCAGTGAGCTGTCGGTATATGACTATAGCCAGATTGTATTTGCAGCCCTGCTTGGAATCATATTCCTTGGGGAAGTGCCAGACCTTATCAGTGTAGCTGGCTATCTCATTATATGTGGGGCTGGAATTACCATGTTCCTTATAAGGAGGAAATTGGAACAGAATGAGCAGTAAAAACTAAGTTTATTTTTGAAAAATTTACAGCGAAATGAATGTATAACTCCCCAAGCCACAGAATCTCTGGTATAATTGGCATAACAAAACAAAATTCGGGTGGGGTTTTTATGTCTTTATTTAGTGAACGATTTAATTTGAGCATATTTGATTACAGTTCCCTGGCATACTGTGTCGTGGAGCTGTTTCTGGATGATGAGGGACAGCCAAAGGACTGGATATACAGGTACTGTAATCAGGCATTTGCGGACATAAAAGAATACAGACTGGAAGCTATGATAGACCATTCATATCTGAGCCTGTTTCCAGAAGCGGATGAGCGGTATCTGCAGGCGTATTATGAGGCTGCGTTTGAGAACAGGCCAGGTGGAATTGACTTAAGCGTAAATGGGGAAAACTATCACGCTGCCATTATGCCAATAGGCAGACAAGGATTTTGTTCATGCACTCTGTATTCTGTGGCAAAGCCAGTGAACGAGAGCGATGTGCTGGATAAGCTGTCATCAGAGTATGTGTCAATATACCGTATTGAGTTAAACAGTGGCGAGTACGAAATTTTGCGCCTTGTGGCAGATACCAATGCCAGACAGCTTGTGGAGAGCAACAAGCAGCTCTATTCAAGCTTTGATGAGTATGCCATTGAATATGCCAAGGAGTTTATTCCTGTAGACGAGAGAGCGGAATTTTTCGACAACCTGACCTGTAAGGAGATGAAGAGGAAGCTTACCAGTGCGGAGAAACTGACATACCACTATCACAGCATATCAAGGCTGGGACAGGACAAATTCTTTGAGGCATATGCTGTAAAAGGTCAGGTGGATGAGCATGAGTTTAACATTTTCCTTGCTTTCAGAAATATAGACAATATTGTATACAAGGAAAAGGAGATACAGGATAAATTGCAGAATGCACTGGATGAGGCAAGGTTTGGAAATGAAATTATCTCAGCTATAGCCAAGACCTACCAGTATATATCCAGAATAGACATAGCTGCGGATTATTTCGAGGAGATAAGCAACAGGGATACTACTGAAAATAATTTTATAAAATCAGGAACCCTTTCTAAGAATAACGCCAGAGTCTACAAAAATGTAGTAGATGAGGAATATCAGGAAGCCTTTATGAATTTTGTAAATCTAAAGACCCTGCCAGAGCGTATGGCGCATGAGGAGACCATCGCTATAGAATACCGTACCAAGAGCGGAAACTGGCATAAGCTCAGATTTATCGAGAAGAAGAGAGATGAGACAGGCAGGCTTACAAATGTGCTCTGTGTCATGC
>CAVKUD010000221.1:0-4509 GCA_963659315.1 Senegalimassilia sp.
AACTTGTAGAGGGAAGAGACCTCATACTGGGCGGTGTCAAGGTACCGCATACACTGGGGCTTTTAGGACACTCAGATGCAGATGTACTGGTACATGCGATTATGGATGCATTACTTGGAGCAGCTGCGCTTGGAGACATAGGAAAGCATTTCCCTGATACTGACCCAAAGTATAAGGGTATTTCAAGCATGAAGCTTCTTGAGCATGTAAAGGGCTTGCTTGAGGAAAACGGATATGTGATTGAAAATATCGATGCAACAGTTATTGCTCAAAAGCCAAAGCTCAGACCTTATATTGAGGAGATGGAGCAAAATATTGCATCCACACTTGGCATAGCCAAAGAGCAGATAAACATAAAGGCGACTACAGAGGAGGGGCTGGGCTTTACTGGCACAGAGGCTGGTATTTCAGCACAGGCTATATGCTCACTGACAGGCTTTTATGAGGGGAGCTATCAGGTAGGCGGAAACTGCGCAGCCTGTCCGGGCTGTCATAAGCAGTAAAAATATTATAGGAAGTATGGAGATATACAAGATGGAGAATAATTTCAAGTTTTACAACACACTTACACGTCAGATAGAGGCTGTTGTTCCAAATGAGGATGGCAAGATTGCAATGTATACATGTGGTCCTACAGTATACCATTTTGCACATATAGGAAATATCCGCTCATACATTATGGAGGATGTCCTTGAGAAGGCCTTGAGATATTATGGCTATGATGTAAAGCGTGTAATGAATATCACAGATGTAGGGCACCTCTCTAGTGACGGTGACACAGGTGAGGATAAGATGCTCAAGGGTGCAAAGCGCGAGCACAAGACTGTAATGGAGATTGCAAAGCAGTATACAGACGCTTTCTTTAACGACTTTAAGGCTGTAAACAACAGAATGCCTGATGTTGTGGAGCCAGCTACCAACTGTATACCTGAGTTTATACACATGGTTGAGGTGCTGCTTGAAAAGGGCTATGCCTACTTTGCAGGTGGAAATGTATACTTTGATACATCAAAGCTTGATGATTATTTTGTGTTTTCTTCTGCTGTTGAAAAGGAACAGCTTCAGGTCGGAGTCCGTGATGATGTAGAGGAAGATGTAAATAAGAGAAATAAAAATGACTTTGTGTTGTGGTTTACCCAGTCAAAGTTTGAAGACCAGGCTCTTAAATGGGATAGCCCATGGGGCGTAGGATATCCAGGCTGGCATATTGAGTGCTCATGCATAAGCATGAAGCATTTGGGAGAGTATATGGATATTCACTGTGGAGGAGTAGACAATATATTCCCACACCACACTAATGAGATTGCCCAGTCAGAGAGCTACTTAGGACATAAGTGGTGCAACTACTGGTTCCATGTAAATCACTTAAATGACAGGGCTGGCAAGATGAGCAAGTCAAAGGGAGCTGTACTTACAGTGTCTGTGCTTAAGGAAAAGGGCTACAATCCGCTTGCCTACAGATTATTCTGTTTACAGTCACACTACCGCAAGCCACTGGAATTCTCCTTTGAAGCTCTTGACAATGCAGCTACAGCCTATAACAAGCTGGCAAAGAGAGTGGCAGAGCTTAAGGATGAGGGAACAGTTGACCAGACAGCCTTTGACAGCTACAAGGCTCAGTTTATGGATGCTATAACCAATGACCTTAACACATCAATGGCAATTACAGTCCTCTATGATGTGGTAAAGGCAGATATCAATGACAAGACAAAGCTTGCCCTCATAGAGGACTTTGACCAGGTTCTTTCGCTTGAACTTTACAAGAACGGAAAGCTTCTGGCAGAGAGCACTACAGCTGTAGATTCAGAGCTTGAAGCCTTCATAAATGAAAAGATTGCAGAGAGAGCAGAGGCAAAGAAGGCAAAGGATTTTGCAAAGGCAGATGCAATCAGGGATGAGCTTCTTGCAAAGGGAGTTGCTATAAAGGATACACGTGAAGGTGTTAAGTGGGAGCTTGTCTAATGGAAATTGATGCATATATCAGAGACCAGTTTAATGTGAAAAAGAAGGATATAAGGACTTATTCACCACTGACACTTGCCTATATTGGCGATGGTGTATTTGACCTTATAATAAGGACTGTTGTAGTGGATAAGGGCAATACCAGCCCAAATGAGCTGCACAGGCACACCAGCAGTATTGTAAAGGCGCATACCCAGGCACTTATGGCAGAGGCTCTTATGGAAGAGCTTACAGAGGAAGAGCATGATGTGTACAGGAGAGGGCGGAATGCCAAGTCCTTTACCACAGCAAAAAATGCCACTGTCGCAGACTACAGAAAGGCTACAGGCTTTGAGGCTTTGATGGGCTATCTGTATCTGGAGGATAAATTTGACAGGGCTGTGTATCTGTCAAAGCGGGCACTCGACTTATTGGAAATAGAGCCGTAGCTGTATAGAATGTAAATAATATCAGGATAGGAAAAAATGGATAAATATAACAAAAACCAAATCGAAAAGGATGGAGCAGACACAGAGAAGTTCCACGAAAACTACATAGAGGGACGAAATGCAGTGCTTGAGGCATACCGCTCAGGCAAGACTATTGATAAGCTCTTTGTATTGGATGGCTGTCAGGATGGCCCTATTAAATCAATTACAAGAGAGGCCAGAAAGCATGATTCAATTATCAACTATATATCAAAAGAGAGACTGGATCAGATGTCAGAGACTGGCAAGCATCAGGGAGTCATAGCTGTTTCGGCAGCCTATTCCTATGCGGAGGTTGAGGATATTCTTCAGATTGCAAGAGATAAGGGGGAAGACCCATTTGTATTTATACTTGATGGAATCGAAGACCCTCACAATCTTGGAGCTATAATCCGAACCGCAAACCTGGCAGGGGCGCATGGAGTTATCATTCCAAAGAGAAGGGCAGTAGGACTTACACCTACAGTTGCAAAGACCTCGGCAGGAGCCATAAACTATACACCTGTTGCCAAGGTTACTAATATTTCCAACACAATCAAGGAATTAAAGGATCAGGGCATGTGGTTTGTCTGCGCTGATATGGGTGGTACAGAGATGTATGACCTAAACCTCACAGGCTCTATAGGTCTTGTTATTGGAAACGAGGGAGAGGGTGTCAGCAAGCTTGTAAAGGAAAACTGTGACATGGTTGCATCAATTCCTATGAAGGGAGATATCGACTCACTCAATGCTTCAGTGGCAGCAGGAGTGTTAGCATATGAAATAGTTCGTCAGCGGCTTAAGAAGGGATAATGAATTGGAAGGGTATGAGAAATACACAGACGAGCAATTGATACAGCAATTCAGAGATGGTGATGATGCGGTCATGGATTATATTTTAAACAAGTATAAGCCATTGGTCAGAAAAGAGTGTAACGCACTTTACCTGATAGGAGCAGAAGATGATGACCTCATACAGGAGGGGATGATTGGCCTCTTTAAGGCTGTGCGGGATTACAAATCCTCTGAGTCACATTTCTATCATTTTGCAAAGCTCTGCATTGATAGACAGCTGTATTCTGCGATAGATAAGGCAAAACGTAAAAAGCACCAGCCCTTAAATGAATATGTCTCATTTTCAATCGAAGAGAATGAAAATGGAGGTGTGCTTGAGGACTTTCTGGGGCATGAAACCATGAGTCCTGAGCAGCTGGTGATTGAGCAGGAAAAGTTTGAGGAGTTCAAGAAGGAGCTTGAAAAGAGCTTAAGCGAAATGGAAAATGAGGTGCTGAATTACTATCTGGAGGGTAATAACTATACCCAGATTGCCGATATAATGGGAAAGAGCCCAAAAGCGATAGATAATGCATTGCAGCGTATCAGGCAGAAAATAAAAAGAAAGTAGGTGATTGTATGGAATTTCAAAGAGTTGGGAAGCACACAGTAAAGTGTCTTATCTCAGAGGAGGAGATATATGATTTGGGTTATTCTCTGGAAGAGATAATGAGCAATGGTGAACGGACTCAGGAATTTATGAACTACATATTTGATATGGCAGAGGAAGAATTTCAGATGAAATTCGATATGGGGGTTAAGACCGTCAGAGCAGATTTCCTGCCAGATCATACAATTTCACTGACTTTTTCAGAACATCCGGCATCTGGTGATATGATGGAGCATCTGAAGGATATAGTAAATGGGCTGCTTAATTCGGTTCCCCAGGAGAAATGGAAGGAGCTTTCAGAAAAAGAAGGCGGAGAGGGAGACGAAGGTGCGGTTCAGGTAATTGTATTGCTTAAGTTTAAGAGCTTAGATGATACAGCCAGATTTGCAAGGCATGCTCTGCTTAAGGCAATGCCCCCTAATTCACTCTATAAATACGCAGATGTATATTATATGATAATGGATCTGTCGCATCTGACAGAGGCAGATGTAAAGGCTCTGTCTATGGTAACAGATGAGTATGTCACTGATATTGAAGCAGGATGCCAGCGGGCAGCATTTATAAAGGAGCATGGAGAGCCTATAATTGCCCAGGATGCAATAGATATGCTTGCCCAGCTGTAAAATGATAATGCGCTTATAAAACAGGGATTAGAAC
>CAVKUD010000222.1:0-4410 GCA_963659315.1 Senegalimassilia sp.
CTGGCAGGATGTCACATATCCGGAGGATGTGCTTGAATTTGACATTATAGCAGACGCTGCAACACAGGCTATGTCAGCATCATCTGGTGCAATCGACTTTATCAATCTTCCATCCCTGGATCAGATAGACCAGGTAAAGGATTCAGATACAGTGGATATCTCCTACAGTCCGGGTGTCCAGAACAGCTATATCGCATTTAACTGCAGCTATGGACCATTTTCAGACCCTAATGTAAGAAAGGCTGCAGCCTGCGCTATAGATGATGATGCAATCGCTCTTGCCACAAAGGGAGAGGGAAACTATGAGACAGCAAAGGCTATCGATTACAACACAGATGAATTTGCCTACTACAATGATGACTGGGCAGCCTTAAACGACAGCCTTGATTCATATGACTATGATGTGGAAAAGGCAAAGGAGTATCTGGCTGAGTCCTCATATCCAGATGGCTTTGAATGTACTATGCCGACCTGTGGACTGTTTGAAAAGGAGGCACAGGCTGTTCAGTATTACTTAGGACAGATTGGCATAACAGTAAATCTTGAGACTGTGACAATTTCTGATTATTACCAGTATGCCTACGGCGTAATGCAGAATGATGATGGCTATAGAGATTATGATTTGATTGGCTTTGCATGGTTCCCTGATTATGCAGATCCAAGTGCATACCTTATGATTTACTACAGTGAGAATGCTGGTATCGGCGGTTCAAATATCTCAGCCTATGTAAACAAGGACTTTGATGCCCTGTATGAAGCAGCCAAGGCTCAGAGCGGTGACGAGAGAAATGAGACCCTCAAGGAAGCCTACAGCATGGTGGTTAATGACTGTGCAGCTGATTTTATATGCTATAACGGACCGAGTGCAGCAGTAAACTCAGCTTATTCAGTGGATATGCCAGCTATGTGGTTCTGGAACTTCCAGTTTACTCAGGTAACTAAAAATTAAAAAGGCAAGGTAAGCCTATGGGAAAACTAAAGTATATATTAAAAAGAATTATTACAATGCTTATTACTCTGTTTATAGTCTCTTTCCTGCTATTTATGGCACTTCACCTGGCAGGAAGAGACCCGCTTGGAGTAATAATCGGTGAAAAACAGAATATATCAGATGAAGCCAGAGATGCGCTGAGACATGAGTTTTATCTGGACAGACCCGTATTAGAGCAGTATTTCATCTGGCTAAAGGGGGCGGTTCACGGTGATTTTGGAATTGACTATATCCAGAAGGTATCTGTAAACAGCCTGATAGGCGGACGGGCAGCAGTGACAATCGGCATGGTTGTGCTCAGTATGCTTTTTTCAATAATCATTGCAATTCCTCTGGGAGTAGTGTCTGCCTTAAAGAAAAACACAGCAGTTGACTCTGTCATCTCATTTTTGATGCTTGTGATGACATCTGCACCTGGCTTTATGGTTGCCATGGTGATGCTTGTGCTTCTCACCAAATTTGTACCCGGCTACCAGAGCATAGGAAGCTATGCCAACACGGCAGAATTTTTCCAGAGAATAATGGGACCATCAATCTGTCTTGCCTTTGGAAACGTAGCCCTCATCGGCAGAGTCACCAGAAACGCAATGATAGAGCAGTTAAATGGAGACTATATCGTGACCTGCAAGGCAAAGGGCATAAGCCCCTACAGGGTGATAATGAAGCATGCACTTAAAAACAGCATCATCCCTGTTTTTACTATTACATCTATGCTGGTGGGACTTATGGTAGGGGCATCAGTGCTTGTGGAGCAGATATTTTCGCTGCCAGGTCTGGGAGGACTCTTATCCACAGCCTGTCTCAAAAATAACTATCCTGTAATTATGGCACTGACACTTATACTTCTTGTCATATTTCAGGTGGTAAACCTTATTGCAGACATCATGTATACCATAATAGATCCTAGAATTAAGCTGTAGGGAGGGATTGTATGAAAAAAAGAAAAATGGGAGGCCTGTTCACCTTTCCGATGGTGGCTTCTTCAATAATTTTAATCATTATATTAATTGCATCCCTGTTTGGCAGCCTGCTGTCACCCTATGACCCTGATGCAATCGACTTATCCAATACATTTGCGGGCTTTTCATCTGCCCACCTCTTTGGAACAGATGAGATGGGCAGGGATATGTTTTCCAGAATGCTCACAGGAGCCCACACTACTATATTAAATGCGGTGCTTGTGGTGATTATCGCAGATGCAATCGGTGTTCCAATGGGACTTTTGTGCGGCTTCTATGAGGGAAAGCTGGATAAGGTGGTAATGAGAATCTGGGATATTATAGCAGCCTTTCCACCACTTATACTGGCAATGATATTTGTATCTATATTTGGAAAGGGCGAGATGAATGCGGTAGTTGCAACTGGAATTGTATACATACCAATGATTTCAAGGCTTACCCGCTCAAGTGTGCTGACAGAGAAGACAAAGACCTATGTTGAGACAGCCCGCTCGCTGGGATATTCTGATTCGAGAATAATATTCTGCCATATTTTCCCTAATGTAGTACCGACACTGCTGGCAGAATTTACACTTGATATAGGCTATGCAATTATTGCCCTTGCATCACTCAGCTATCTGGGCATGGGTGTGCAGGCGCCAAAGTCAGACTGGGGTTCAATCCTGCAGACAGGCATGACGCTTTTGTTTAAGGCACCGGCAGTAGCACTGATACCTGGCATAGCCATTGTTGTGACAGTAGTAGCCCTCAATATGCTGACAGACTGCATACAGATGTATATCGACCCGACTCAGAGACGTCTGCCAAAGATTAAGAGCTATAAGAAGAGGGAGGGAAAATGTTATGGAAAAGCCCTTGGATAAAATACTGGAAATAAGAGATTTAAAGGTGGAGCTTATGTCACCTGACGGACTTGTGACAGCTGTGAGGGGAGCAAACCTGACTGTGACCAGAGGTGAGATACATGGAATAGTAGGCGAGAGCGGCTGCGGAAAGTCTGTGATGATGAAGTCAGTGATGAGGCTCCATGACGAAAAAAAGACTGCCTATGCTGGCAACATAGATTATGAGGGAAAAGACATCCTCTCCATGAAAAATAAGGAGCTGCAAAAGTTAAGGGGCAAGGATATAGCCATGATTTTTCAAAATCCCATGACATCCTTAAGTCCTATTATGAAAATAGGAGAGCAGATATCTGAGGCAGTGCTTGCCAAGCAGAAGATGAGCAAGGCGGCGGCAAAGGAAAAAGCCTTAAATATGCTTGAGCTTGTGGGTATCACACCAGCGGCAGACAGATACGATATGTACCCTTTTGAGCTTAGTGGCGGACTGCTCCAGCGAGTAATGATTGCTATGGCTATGGTCAATGACCCGACTATTCTGATTGCGGATGAGCCAACCACAGCCCTTGACGTGACCATTCAGGCACAGATACTTAACCTGATGAAGAAAATGCAGAAAGAGACAAATGTCTCTATTATATTTATCACACATGACCTGGGAGTAATAGCAGAGATGTGTGACACAGTGTCAGTAATGTACGCAGGCAGGGTGATTGAGAGCGGCACAGTCTTTGACATATTTGATAAGCCAGGACACCCATATACCAAGGCACTGCTTGAGAGCATGCCAAAGGGAGACTCAGGAGATGCAAGGCTTAAGACTATCCAGGGCACACCGCCATCACTTTACAGCACTATAAAAGGCTGCAGCTTTGCACCGAGATGCAGGTATGCCTGTCAAAAGTGCTTTGAGGATGACCCAGATACTGTAGAGCTTGGAATAGGACATACGGCAGCATGTCATTTCTCAGAAGAATTATACGAAATGGGGGAGATATTAAATGAAGGATAAGCTCATAGAAGTAAAACACATCAAAAAATATTTCCCTGTCGGCAAGGACGCATTTTTACATGCTGTAGATGATGTGTCATTTGACATAGAAAAGGGCGAAATATTTGGTATCGTCGGCGAGAGCGGCTCAGGCAAATCAACTATAGGACGCTGTATCTTAAAGCTCGTTGACATTGACGAAGGTCAGGTAATATTTGAAAAAAAGCGGGTGGACAATCTGGATAAGGAGCATTTGAGACAAATCAGGCAGCAGATGCAGATGGTATTTCAGAATCCCCTTGCATCATTTAATCCCAAGAAGTATATAGGCGCATCATTTATGGAGCTGGGCAAGGTCTATAAGATTCCAAAGGAGGAGATGAATAAGAGCATTATCAATCTCCTTGAGCTTATTAATCTGCCAGCAGATGTGCTCACCCGTATGCCAAACCAGCTGTCGGGAGGCCAGTTACAGAGACTTGCAGTTGCCAGATGCCTGCTCTTAAATCCAGAGTTTATCGTGGCTGATGAACCAGTGTCAGCCCTTGATGTATCTGTTCAGGCGCAGATACTTAACCTGATACTGGATTTAAGGGATAGGATGGGACTTACTATTTTATTTATATC
>CAVKUD010000223.1:0-4405 GCA_963659315.1 Senegalimassilia sp.
GTACGATTACAACTATGCCATAAAGCAGATTCATTTTCCTGACAGCATGGATGCCCTGATAGAAGCGAGAAAGCGTCTGGTGTTTGACGAATTTTTCCTCTTTATAATGGGGATGCAGTACCAGAAGGAAAAGCAGATAAAGGAGAAAAACTGTTTTGATTTCTGTCCTGAGAAAATAGTTTATGACCTGATAGACAAGCTGCAATTTCCACTGACAGATGCCCAGCTTAAGACTATCTCAGAGATTATAGCCGATATGAAGAGTGACTATGCCATGCAGAGGCTGATTCAGGGAGATGTAGGCTCTGGAAAGACGATTGTAGCTTTTTTGACAATGGCATGGGTTGCGGAAAGCGGCTATCAGTCTGCCATTATGGCACCTACTGAGGTCTTAGCCAAGCAGCATTACGAGACCTTTGTCAGCCAGTGCCAGTACTTCGGACTGGATATACCAGTTATTCTGCTCACAGGCTCCATGACCGCAAAGCAAAAGAGGGATGCCTATGAGAGGATGAAGCTCTATCCAAATGCCATGATTATAGGAACCCACGCCCTGATTCAGGAAAAGGCTGTCTATGATAATCTGGCTCTTGTCATAACAGATGAGCAGCACCGCTTTGGCGTCAAACAGAGAGATACATTTTCTGAAAAAGGCATAAGCCGTCCTCATATACTTGTGATGAGTGCCACACCGATTCCGAGGACACTCGCCATAATAATATATGGAGACATGGATATCTCGGTAATAAACCAGGTGCCTGCAAGGAGAAAGCCAATCAAAAACTGTGTGGTAAATCAGGGTTACAGACCCAAGGCCTATGATTTTATCGCAAATCAGATAAAAGAAGGACACCAGGCATATATTATATGTCCCCTGGTTGAAGCCAGCGAAAACTCAGAGGGGGAGAATGTAGCTGACTATTCCAAGGCTATAAAGGAATATTTTGATGCTGATGTAAAAATCGGTGCCCTAAATGGCAAGATGAAGAGCGATGCCAAAAACAAGGTTATGGAGCAGTTTGCCAGAAATGAAATCCAGATTCTTGTGTCTACCACAGTTGTGGAGGTAGGCGTAAACGTGCCAAACGCCACAGTTATGATGATAGAGGATGCCAATAAGTTCGGACTGGCCCAGCTCCACCAGCTCAGAGGACGTGTTGGACGAGGGGATGCCCAGTCATACTGCATTATGATTAATTCCTCTAATTCAAAGAATGCCAGAAAGCGTCTTGAAATCTTAAACAACTCAAATGATGGATTTTATATTGCCAGTGAGGACTTAAAGCTAAGAGGTCCAGGGGATTTCTTTGGCATACGCCAGAGCGGGGACTTAGCCTTCCAGCTTGCTGACATATATCAGGATGCAGATGTGCTTCAGAACGCATCAGAGGCAGTGAAGGAAGTGCTTTCTGATGATCCTGATTTAGAAAAAGAGGAAAACAGAGCACTTCGCCTGCAAATGAATAAGTTTATGGACGAGCAGATAAAGCGGATGAATTTGTAGTTATTCATCCGCTAATTTAATGCCTGAAATATCAGGGTGAATAGTCAGAGAGTAGTTGGTATAGTAGACTACAAAGCCCGGAGCACTGCCGTTTGGCTTCTTTACATTTTTCTTCTGCAAATAGTCTATCTCTATTTTGTCGCTGTCACGCCCTTTGGAATAGTAGCCTGCCAGCTTTCCGGCTTCCTCAAAGACTCTGTCTGGCAGCTCTTCGTTATTGGCTTTTACAATCACATGTGAGCCAGGCATGCCTTTGGCATGAAACCACCAGTCATTTCCTGTGGCAACTTTAAAGGTAAGCTCGTCATTCTGGTAATTATTTTTGCCCACATATATATCATAGCCATCTGATGAGATATAGTGGAAGGGCTTGCTTTTGACCTTGACCTTTTTGGCTGACCTGTTTTTCTTTATAAATCCATATTCCACCAGCTCTTCTTTAATCTGCACCAGATCATCTGAGGTCACTGCTATATCCAGAGAGTTCTGAATTGATTCCAGATGGTCAATCTGATTTTTAGTTTCCACCAGAAGCTCCTGTAAGGCTTCAGCAGTACGCTTTAATTTGCCGTACTTGTCGAAATACTTCTGCGAGTTTTCCTGTGGCGTGAGGGTAGGGTCAAGTGGAATCCTGATTTCCTTATTATTGTCGTAATAATTATAGGCTATGAGGCTGTCTGCTCCTTCTTCCACGCCATATCCATAGGTGTTTATAAGCTCTCCGTAGAGCTTATATTTTTCCCTCTTTTCAGAATCTTTCATCTGCTTTTGTTGTAAGACATACTTCTTTTGATTTCTCTCAAGGGCTGTGGATACGATTTTTCTTAAATCTACAGATTTCTGGCGGATTCTTGTGTATATATTTTTCTCCCTGTAATAGCTCTCCAAAACCTCAGAGATAGAAGTGTAGGTCTTTTCATCGAGGCTTTGATACTCAGTCAGCTTAAAGGAATAGAAGTCCTTTGGCTCATTTCCGATTCTGTAAATAACAGGTGTATAGTTATTATTTTTGATGTCATCCACAAACCATGAAAAATGATTGGCAAGATGCTTAAGCTCATCATCCGAAAATGATGCAACAGGCATATCCCCGTCAAGCCCTGCTCTGTAGGCAAGCTCGTTTGCAATCAGAGGGCTTAATCCTGTGAATGATGTATACACAGCCTTTGTAAGGCTTGTTGGTTTACTTTTAAGAATATCAGGTATCTGTGCTGTCTCTACTGCAAGAGGATTGAATTTATCCTCCTGGGTGGCTGGTATGCAGTATTCCTTGCCAGGTAAGACTTCACGGATTGAGCTTACCGATGCAGGAACACGCTTTATGCTGTCTATTATGCTTCCATCCTCGTCACAGAATATGATATTTGAGTGCTTGCCCATTAATTCGATAATAAGCACCTTGTGGCACAGGTCACCCATCTCGTTCAGGTGTTCCACCTCAATATTTATTATTCGCTCCATATGAGGCTGATATATCTTTGTGATACGTCCGTTTGCAATGTGTTTTCTCAAAACCATACAAAAGGTAGGGGCTGTCATAGGGCTTGGCTTGTTCTCGTCTGTAAGATACACAAAGGGAAGCGAAGCACTTGCAGAAAGGGCAAGTCTGAAGCTTCCAGAACTTCCCTTGCAGGTCAGTAACAGCTCGTCAGCCTCGGGCTGGGCGATTTTACTTATTTTTGAATTTAATATTGTATTATTCAGCTCAAATACGAGATTTGAGATTACAACTCCGTCTAATGCCATTTTTTACCTCCAAAATCATTACTGTTCACATAAAAATGATGACCAGTAACCCAAAATGTACCTGTATATTATAAATATATTTGACGAAAATCGCAAGGAAGGATATAATAACATCATCTATGCGTATGTACTTTTTTAAGAAAGTACTCGAAAGGACAATAAAATGATAAAAAGTATGACAGGATTTGGTCGCTTTGAGGTTGCAAATGAGAAGCGTAAGTTCACAGTAGAACTTAAATCCGTAAACCACAGATACCTTGATGTTAATATCAAAATGCCTAAAAAACTAAACTTCTTTGAGAGCACAATCAGAAATCTCTTAAAGGAATATATAGAGCGAGGCAAGGTAGACGTATATATAACATACGAGGATTACACAGAGGATAATTATTCACTGGTTTACAATTCTGGTCTGGCTGCTGAGTACCTGAAGCACTTAAACAGCATGGCAGAGGAATTTGGACTGGATAATGATATCAGAGTGAGTACACTTTCCAGATACCCTGACGTATTCGTCATGGAGGAGCAGGGGATTGATGAAAAGGAGCTTTGGGTAGACTTAGAAAAGACTATCAGAGGTGCCTGTGAGCAGTTTGTAGCAAGCAGAATCACTGAGGGAGAGAACCTAAAGAACGACTTATGCAATAAGCTTGAGAATATGCTTACATATGTTGATTTCATAGAGGAGCGTTCACCTATTATCATGAGTGACTACCGCACAAGACTTGAGGAGAAGCTTAAGGATATACTTAGCGATAGGCAGATTGATGATTCAAGAATCGCTCAGGAAGTCATAATATATGCTGACAAAATCTGCGTGGATGAGGAGACGGTCCGCCTGAGAAGCCATATACAGACAGCCAGAGACACACTGACTGCTGGTGGCAGCGTAGGACGCAAGCTTGACTTTATCGCACAGGAGATGAACAGAGAGGCTAATACAATTCTCTCTAAGGCAAACAATATAGAAATATCTGATACTGGTATCAATTTAAAGACTGACATTGAAAAAGTCAGAGAACAGATTCAGAATATAGAATAGGAGATAAGAGAAAAATGAGTAACAAGGGTGTTATAGTTGTTATTTCAGGCTTCTCAGGTGCAGGCAAGGGCACAATAGTCAGTAAGCTCATGGAAAAGTACAGTGACAAATAC
>CAVKUD010000224.1:0-4352 GCA_963659315.1 Senegalimassilia sp.
CCAGTAATGGGGCGTGATTTAAAAAATCACACCCCAACACTTGACTTAGAGCCTACTAAAAAAAGCATTCAAACCTTTGCTGGTCAAATGCTTTTTTCAATCAATTCATTTTTTATTTGGCTATATCTCCGCTGGGGTACTCCAAGCTCCGTACCATCCAGCAATAGAATACAAAATGGCTTCAGCTCCTTCACATAATGCACATTGATGAAATAGCATCTGTGTATCTGCAGGAAGTCTTCATCCAGTTGCTTTGTAAGTTCCGCCAGAGACATTTTTGCCTCAATTTTCTTGTCTATTGCATGAACCACGCACTCTCTGCCCTGTGTCTCTGCCCACATTATATCGCAGAGGGGCACAAAATGTATCACATTCTTGGAATCACATATCTTAACCGTCTTGTCCCTGCTAAGCATTTTCATCTTTTGCTCTATGTATTTCTCTATATAGACTCCCATTTTATTGACGAACTTTTCGCCATCTGCCACTTTCATTGTCTCCAAGGGATTGAAGGTACTCAGGTGACGGATTTTTAAGTCATCACCTATCTTTTCCCATACCACTACACATCTTTGAAATGACGCTGCACTGACCTTTTTATCATCACTTTCGACAAGATATCTGCCTATTACCGTACAGACATTTCCACTATTCTGTGTAATCATAAACTCCTGCTGTGACAGCTTGCAGCAAAACATTTCTTTGGTGATTGCCAATATGTCCTCCTTAAAGGTCTCAAATCCGATGTCAAACTGCTCCGCCTGCGCCCCTATCCAGGTCATATCCTCTGTACACAATGAGAATACTGTCTCCGGCTTTTTCTGATAATAGTCCTGCAAAAACTGATGTGTCAGCATAATGGCTTTTTGTGTATATTGCTTATTCATGCTGCACTTCTCCTTTTAGCAAAATTCTAACCCAGAATATCTGCTTTGTCAATTTGGGGGCTTAAGGCTTGAGTGGTCCGTAAAAATAAGATGATGTAGCTCCTCCATCAATCAGAAAGGTAGAGCCTGTGATAAATGCACCCTTATCGCTCATCAGAAGCTCTGCCACATTTGCCACCTCGTCTGCTGTTCCCGGTCTGCCTGCTGGACATTTTGCAAACATATTCTTGTAGAAGTCCCCACGAGGTCCGTTGAATTCGTCAATGGCAAGTGGTGTCACGATGATTCCCGGTGCAATATCATTTAATCTTGCACCACGTTTGCCCCATTCTACTGACTGTGCCATGACACGCTTCTCATTACAGCGCTTTGCCAGCTGGTAGGCGTGAAGTGTATCCTTGATGTTTTCAGGCTGTAAAAGCTCAAGCTTTAACAATTCTTCTGTTGGTGTTGTAGCAAGTGCTGCATCCTCCTCTGCTGTAAGCTGTGGCATCCTCCAGCCTGACTGACTGGAAATTGTGACTCCACAGCCGCCCTCTGCGATTACCTTTCCCACTTCTTCCAGTAAGACAGCAGTTCCGTACAAATCAACCTTGAGAATTGCTTCAATCGGTGCCTGACTTGGTGACACCCCTGCGCCGTTTACAAGCATTTTGATTTCTCCATACTCTTTTGCCCTTGCAATCAGCTTTAAAATAGACTCTCTGGATGATAAATCCATCTCGACAGGCTCCACATCATAGCCTGCGTTGTTCATAATCTCTGCGATTGCCTTTGCATTATCTATGTTTTTATCGCCAATGACGATTTTCTTGCCATAGCCCATGCGCCTTGCGATTGCCATGGAAATCTGTCCTGCGCCTGTTACAATCATTACATCTTTATTCTGCATGCTAGTTTTCTCCTTTTATACATTCTTCTTCGCCCAGTCAGCGACTGCTGCCTCGGCTTTCTCAGCATCCGCACCGTGAACCGCAATGCCAGTTCCAAAGCTTGCACCCTTACAAAGCTTTCTAAGGTCACGCTCACTGTTTCCCAATCCGCTTCCCTCGTGGGTCATAAGTGCCATGACCTTTTTGCCTGTGAAGTCAAGTCTCTCAAGCTGGGTAAATACAGCTACAGGGTAGGTTCCCCACCAGCATGGACCGCAGACAAAGATATTGTCATAATCAGAAATATCATCCAGATATTTCTTTAACTCTGGTCTTGCATTTTCCTTCAGCTCCTGGCTTGCCTCCTCTGTACACCTGTGGTAGTCTCTGGAATACTCATTTACAGTCTCAACTTCAAAAAAGTCGCCGCCTACTGCCTTCTGGATAAACTCAGCGCAGATTTCTGTGTTGCCTTTTTTCAAGTCCACGATTCTTCCGTTTACATAATTTTCACCTTTTCTTGAATAGTAGATAATTAAATTCTTAGCCATTTTATACCTCCTCGTTATGCTTATCTTTCTTATTGTTTCTATCTTTTGTCTTAATAATAGTTGCGTCAGGCTTCTCAATCAAATCTTTATTCTAATCATATTGATAAGTTTTACTAATCGTTATATACTAAAATTATATAAAATAGCTTGATATGGGAGGAAAATATATGCTTTTACGTCAAATAGAATACTTACAGGCTGTAATCGAAAACGGAAACTTCTATCTGGCTGCCGAACAATGCCATGTGTCCCAGTCCGCCATATCCCAGCAGATTAAAAAACTGGAAGATGAGCTGGGTGTAAAGCTTTTGGAACGTCATAACCGCAGCTTTTCCCTGACTCCTGCCGGGGAGCATTTCTATAGAAAAAGCCTGATTATATCTGGGGATTTGAAGCAGCTTGTCCGTGAAACCAAGAGAATTGCAGACAAGGATAATGCCCTTTTGCGAATCGGATATTACAAGGGCTATCATGGCAATGAGCTGTCAGAGGCTATCGCTTCATTTTCTGACAAATACCCTGCTGTGGATGTACAGATTGTGGTTGGAAGCCACGAGGAATTGTATCATGCTATGGAAAATGGCACTGTCGACCTGGCAATCAACGACCAGAGACGGGCTTTTTCTGATGCCTATAACAATGAGGTGCTTGCGGAAAGTAAGATTTATATAGAGCTTTCTGCCAAGAATCCCCTTAGCAGATTGAGTACGCTTGAAGCGGAAGATTTAAAAAATACTCCCTGTATTCTTGTAATCAACCAGGCTGGTCAGCAGGAGGAACAGGATTACTACGAAAAAATAATAGGCTTGCATGGAGATTTTCTTTTTGCAGATACTGTGCAGGAAGCCCGACTTAAAATCATAACCGGGCAGGGATATATGCCTGTAGACGTGATTGGTGAGCAGGTCTGGTTTGATACAGCGGTAAGCAGAATTCCGCTTGTAAGAAACCAGGCGCCTGTCAGGAAAATATACTGTGCTTTCTGGAAAAAGGATAATTCTGGGTATTATATTGAGGAATTTGCGGATATGCTTAAGGCTTGTTTTTAAGAACCGATGCTTAAGTGATTAAATATCCAGTTTTTTAAGAATCTCATCCATGTTCCGTTTACCATAGACAATACGGAGAATGTAAATGACCTTTTCTTCCTCATTCGGAAGATAGTACATGATATAATTTCCAACCAATTTCTTTCGCACGTTTTCTATTTGTAAGAACTCGTTGTTTACGAGTGAGCCACTTTCAGGAAAACTTCTTGCTTCTTCTATGTTATCCTGCAGCTTATCAACAAAATCTGATGCAGCCTTTGGATTTGCAAGTTCAGCTGCAATATAAGAGACAATCCCATCTAAATCAGATTCTGCTCTTTTGGTCAACCGATATCCGAATTTAGATGCCATACTTGCTCCTTATATTAGAAATTGCAGTGTCTCCGTCTACAGTGTTTCCAGACTTTACATCTTCCAGACCTTCCATGACTGTTTTGGCTTCATACATCTTTCTCATGGTTTTTTCATAATAATCGATATCCATAACAACCAATCTGCCGTATCCATTCTTAGTTACGAATACGGGACCGTTTTCTTCCGCACAGCGACGTTCTACTTCAACTGTATTTTTTAAATCACGCATTGGAATAATCTGCATAGTATCAGCTCCTTTCTTGTGACTATATTATAACCTATATTTAGCCACGTTTCAAGATAACCTCTCAAGTTCATTATAACCAAAATCTGACTTTGCATAAAGGCTATAAACCTTTTGATACTTTATATTTTGCTACGCCTCCATTTATTTAAATTATTTTTGTTAAAATTGATTTGAACAAAATATTTCTGAATTAAATTTGGCATACACTTTCGGACTTGCTCAAGTGTATTTCTTCACAAATTAGAATTTCAAGATATCATCAAACTTCTTTTTCAGGAAAAACCTGTATTCTGGATGGTCTTCACTAAAATTGTATTGCTCCCCAATCGTTTTGCGAAGCCATTCCTTTTTCGATTCACTGCTGATAAAATCCTTATATCTGACAATAACAA
>CAVKUD010000225.1:0-4340 GCA_963659315.1 Senegalimassilia sp.
GGTGTGCTGGTTGAGTTCCTGAGGGAGAACAGATCTGAGGTGGTAAAGGTGACACGGTTGGATTATACATTTGACAGACAGATAATGATGGAGCGTGAAGCTAGCAGGGAAGAAGGCTGGCAGGAGGGTAACAAAGCAGGTATCGAGGCTGGCGAGATGATAAACCTAATTTCTCAATGCTGCCAAAAATATAAAAAAGGTCTGGCACCTGAGATTGCCGCAGACCATCTTGAGCAAAAGGTAGAGAATATAAAGAAAATTTATGCTGCAATCGAAGCAACAGATACGCAGGATGCAGAGAAGATATATGAATATATGATAGGAGCTTGAAGCAGGAACTCATAATTTCTGCCAGTAATAAGGTGCCGCTACTTTTAAAAAAGTAGCGGCAATATGTCAAAGTACTGGTGTAAGCGTCAAAAGGCGAATCTCAAGCAATTTCAGAGTTACGTCAAATACTATTT
The DNA here is from genome assembly GCA_963659315.1 of Senegalimassilia sp. GTDB lineage: Bacteria > Bacillota > Clostridia > Lachnospirales > Lachnospiraceae > Roseburia. The sequence continues at coordinate 465 of CAVKUD010000225.1, forward strand.
GATTCTCTGCATTTGCTGAGAGAAGCTGCTGATGATAGCCAGGATGAGAAGAAGTGGCTAAGTAGGTTATATCATCAGCAGATGAAGGCTCAAGGGCGCCTGCACTAACCCAGGCATCATATATACTGCCGTTTTCACGATTGACATATAATTCGGTCAGCTTATATTGATTTTCAGGTAATCCATCTAATTTGATATGGATTGTCAGTGGAGAATTTTCTGCAAAAACAGTATATCGGTCGGTATCTGTCATATCAAATCGTTCACCATTTGCATATAAGTGTGAAAAATGCTCATAATTGTATAACATGATTTGATATGAAAATTCATTCTTTGTTATGAAATAGCCGTCACCTCTGCCAAGAAACTGATTTCCGAGCTTATTCAGCAGGCAAAAGGCATTATAGCTGGCTTTAGGAAGCCCATTCGTTGTGAAAAGTCCAAGTCCACCAAAAAACAGTTTTTCCGGCAAAGGAGCATCCTTCATTAAGTCTGTCAGTGACCAGTAGGCAAAGCTTTCAAGTCGGTCATAATTTTCCAGTATATTTTTGACTATATAACAAGATTTAAAGCAGGTATCATTCAACAAATCCTGCTGGCTTGGGGAGTTATTCCATTCAGTGAGGTAAATTGGAATATTGCCCAGTCCGAGGGCTTTACGCTCCCTTGTAACCTGCATTACAAAATCCTTCAATGAATCCGGATTTTCAGACAGACTCATAGTATAGATAAAGCCGAAGGATTCCTTTGAATGATTTTCTCTTGAAAATATCTTTGTCTCATAGTATGTAAAACTGAGAGAATCAGGAAGACAGTTATTTTCACGACACTTCTGTATAAAATCCAAATACCAGTTTTTATAGTGCTCGCTCACAATATAATAGGTTGGAGGCAGGCAAATAAGTATATCAGGAGAAATTGCCTTGATACACTGATAGGTAGCTTTATAAAAGGCAAAAAAGTCATCATCATGGTCAAAGCCATATAGCTGCTTATCTGTATCAGGCTGATTCCAGAGACTGAACTGCCATTTGCTTACCATATGTATGCCATATCGGCTGATTATATGTGAGAAAAAATGGTTTATAAGATTACACCACTGTTCATTTGATTTTGGCTGACTCACATTTTCATTAAAGAGCCGTCTGGAGGGATGCTTCGCAAGCTTCTCTGGCATATACGATAATTGAATCCATGGCAGCAGCTGACAGGAGAGCAGGAAGTCGAATACCTTGTCCAGATAGGCAAAATTGTAGACTGCCTCACCAGATGAGGATTCGTTGTATACATGCAGTTCATCCGAGAATACACCATTTATTTTGATATATTTAAAACCAATATCTGATTGCATCTTACGCAGCATTTCCTGAACATCTGATATAAGTAAATCGCTGGCGGCACCTACTGTTGTAATATTGCGCCAGGTGTGGCGCAAAGGATATGAGCTGCCTGCATCAAGGGATATTGTCAGATTTTCTTCCCTGGCGGGAGCAGCTGGTGTGGATGAAGGTGTATCGGTCAAATATTTCTTTAAGCCGGCAATATAGTTATGCTGTTCCATTATAAGCTCAGGGTCTTCTGATTTGGATTTCTGCTCACGACGATATTTATTAGGAAGCATATCAAATTCCTTTTTAAACACCGATACAAAGGCATGGCTGCTTGAAAATCCGCTGTCAGCAGCTATTTCATCAATGTTTTTGTCTGTAGTAACCAGCTCATGAACAGCATGATTAAGACGATACTGGTTAAGACAGGCAAGAAAGTTCATGCCGTAGTATTCAGTAAAAAATTTAGACAAGTATGGTACAGAAAGATGCATTTGTTCTGCTAAATCATTTAAGGTCAAATTTTCGGTGTAATGCTTCTGGATGATTTCTGATATCTCGGCTATACGCATGGAATATTTATAATTCTTCTTTTCTTTGGCATCAGATGAACGTAGGCGAAAATGATTATACAAAACATCCATAAGGGAGTAGATATATGACCAGTCTCTTAATTCATATCCAGGTAGTTTGTCTACATTATTTTTAATAATGTGAGCTATAAGCGAGCGTATTGCATCTAAAGCGGCATGGTTGTCACTGATACAGCTTATGCAGAAAATCTGAGGATGCGTAGGTACAGGCAGAATCTGTTCAAATACAGTCTGATTGAAAAAAACAGACACACTTACACAGTCAACGCCATGCAGTTCATGTAATGTATGAGGATTTACAGAGAAGACATCTCCGTCAACAAGCTTGTATAAGTGCCCGTCTAATTCCAGATTACACGTTCCAGATACAATCATTGTAATTTCAAAGTAGTCGTGCATCTGTTGTCTTTCATGGTTAAATCGCTGGAAGGAACAGCGCATAGGCATATGTGTAGCAAAATCTGTTAATACATAATTCTCCGCCATAAATTAATCTCCTAATTAAAAAGTAGTCTATAAACAAATTAAAACACTAATTAAAATTGAAAGTCAATAAAAACATACAATTTTTAATCTGTTTTTAAATTGGCTCAGTATATATGGCTGCCTGCATCAAAAAACAAATGTCAAATAGTTAAAAAGCAGATGAAAACACGCAAAAAACCCGATTACGTTCAGACAATCACAAAAATATAATAAAAGCATAAAGGAGAGATGAGAAATGAGTGAACCAGTACTTCAGGTAAAAAATATGTGTAAAAAGTTTGGGAGCACTGTGGCTTTGGATAATGTATCGCTTACAGTTTACCCAGGGGAGATAAGAGGTCTGATAGGCGAGAATGGCTCTGGCAAATCAACAGTCACATCTATTGTTGCGGGTATGCAGAAATGTGATAGCGGAGAAATGGTTTTCAATGATAAAGCATGGAATCCGGAAAGCATGATAGATGCCTTGAAAAATGGAGTCGGAATGATTGTTCAGGAAAGTGGAACGATAGCAGGAATAACAGTTGCAGAAAATATATTTCTTGGCAAAACAGACCAGTTTAAAAATAAGCTTGGCATTGTTAATAAGAAAAAAATGAACCAGGAAGCAACTGCAATCATGCAGGGTATTGGAGTGATGGATGTCACAGGGGACATGATGACAGGGAGTCTGGATTTTCAGGCAAGAAAACTGATTGAACTGGCGAAGGTTGTAATGGAGCAGCCAAAGATACTTGTAATAGATGAGACAAGCACCGCTCTTTCTCATGATGGCAGAACGATTCTGTACAAGATAATGAATCAGTTCAGGGATGAGAAAAAATCAGTAATTTTCATTTCACATGATTTAGATGAAATCATGGAGGTGTGTGACACACTTACAGTACTCAGGGATGGAAAAATTATTCGTACCTTTGAAAAGAGTGAATTTGAGGCGCCAGCAATACGTTCCAGTATGATAGGACGAGAGCTGAAAGGCGACTATTACAGAAGCGATTACACTCCATCAAGAGGAGATGAGGTGGCACTGGAACTTAAGGACGTGGTTCTGGGAGAAATGCTCAAACATGTTTCACTGAAGCTTTATAAGGGCGAAATAGTTGGAATCGGAGGCTTGTCCCACTGTGGAATGCATACTCTGGGAAAGGTGTGCTTTGGAGCCACAAATCCTGAATCTGGAAGCGTAAAGGTGGATGGAACAGAGATACGCACACTGGCGATAGCAATGAAGAAAAGAATCGGTTATGTATCAAAGGACAGAGATACAGAATCACTGTGTTTGAACGCAAGTGTAGGAGACAATATAGCAATTGCAGGAATGAGCCAGTTTGCTATAAATGATTTTCTTGTGACAAAGAGCAGGGAAAAGAAATACATAGATGAACAGATACACGATTTGTCAATTAAATGTGCGGACAGTGAGCAGATGGTGAGCCAGCTTTCTGGTGGTAATAAACAGAAGGTTGTAT
>CAVKUD010000226.1:0-4324 GCA_963659315.1 Senegalimassilia sp.
TATAACTGGGGCTATGATCCTTTAAACTACAATATTCCTGAGGGCTCCATATCCAGCGACCCATTTCACGGAGAGGTGAGAATTAAGGAATACAAGCAGATGGTCAAAGCCTTTCACGATAATGGAATAGGCGTCATAATGGATGTGGTTTACAACCATACCTTTAATATAGAGGGCAACAGCTTTCAAAAGACTGCACCGGATTATTTTTACAGAAAAGACGGTGACAGATACTCTGACGCCTCAGCCTGTGGCAACGAGGTGGCTTCAGAAAGACCTATGGTCAGAAAATACATAATCGATTCTCTTTGCTATTGGGTCAGTGAATATCATATAGATGGTTTCAGATTTGACCTGATGGGTGTTCTTGACATAGAGACTATGAATCAGGCGAGAGAGGCTTTGGTAAAACTTAAGCCTGACATTATCCTCTATGGTGAGGGCTGGGCAGGAGGAACTTCAGTACTGCCTGCAGACAAGAGAGCTCTCAAGGTAAATGTGGCAAAGATGCCAGAGTACGGTATGTTTTCTGATGACATTAGGGACAACGTAAAGGGACATGTATTCTATTATGACCAGCTTGGCTTTGCAGATGGCGGCACAGGCAAGGAGAATGACATCCGATATGCAGTGACAGGGGCGGTAAAGCATCCTCAGGTTGATTATGACAGCTATACCTACACAGCAGAGGGCGCCTGGGCAGTAAGACCGGGTAACAGCATCAATTATGTGTCCTGCCACGACAATTACACACTCTGGGACAGATATGAGATATCATCACCGGAGGATGATGTCGATATTCTTAAAAGGAAAAACCTGCTCAGTGCAGCAATTGTTTTTACCTCTCAGGGAGTACCATTCTTCCTGCAGGGAGAGGAATTCGGACGCACCAAGCCGATTGAAGGCTCTGACGACCGGTCGGAAAACAGCTACAATATGCCATTGTATACAAACAGTGTCAAATATGAGAGATTAGCTGAATTTAAAGATATGTATGAGTACTATAAAGGACTCATTCAGATTAGAAAAAATCACAGCCTGTTCAGATTGACTACAGCAGAGCAGGTGGCTCAAAAGCTTACATTTATAGACTGCAAAGAGCCGAATGTTGTAGCCTACAGGCTTAAGGATGAGAATGAGCAGATATTTGTTGCATATAACGCAAACAGGGAGGCTGTGACACTGGACTTGCCAGAAGAGGGCGAGTGGACAGTGATAGCACAGGATATATGTGCTGATGACAGAGGAATTGCCAAGATAAAAAATCAGGCAGAAATTCCTCAAATCTCATGCCTGATTGCAGTTAAAAATAAGTAGTGCTTAGTGAGTACTCTTATTTATATATTGGTTTTTATATTTTGAATAGACAATACGCTGGCTTCTGTAGAGTCCGAAGTATCCTGACAGCATATAGCTGAAGGATATGGCAAGCAGGAAATATGGCATGCCATCATAGCCGAATAATTCAAAGCTTATAAGCAGCGATGAAATAGGGCAGTTGGTCACACCACAGAATACAGAGGTCATGCCAACAGCGGTACAGAGTGTTGGTGAGAAACCGAAGAGGTTTCCAAAGAGACAGCCGAAAGCTGCACCAGTACAAAATGATGGCACGATTTCACCGCCCTTGTAGCCAGCTGACAATGTGAGAGCGGTAAAGATTATTTTTAGCAAAAAGGTCTCAGGCTTTACAGTCCCGTTGATACACTGCTCGATAATATTCATACCGGTTCCACTGTAGGTCTGATTACCGACCAGAAGGGTTGCGATTATGATAAACACACCGCCCATAAAGGCACGTAGGAAAGGATTTTTGAAAAATCTCTTATACAGCTTCTCAGCACCGTGTATGGTGATGCAAAATAGGATGCTTATCATGGCGCACAGGATTGCAAGGAAAGAAATCTGGACAGCAGTTTTAAGCCCGAAGGCAGGTATAGATTCTATCAGGAAAAACTCGTTTGTAACGCCAAAGTAATTTGCGACTCCATGGGCAACCAGAGAACTGATTACGCATGGAACCAGGGCGTTGTAATACATGACACCGACGGAAATCATTTCCATGGAAAATATGGCAGCTGCCATAGGTGTCCCAAAAAGTGCTGAAAAGGCAGCACTCATACCGCACATAATCATAACGTTTCTGTCTTTATCGTCAAAGCGTAAGAGCCTGCCGATAGAGTTGCCGAGACTGCCACCCATCTGAAGTGCTGCACCCTCTCGACCAGCAGAACCACCAAAAAGGTGAGTGATTATTGTGGAAACAAATATAAGAGGAGCCATTCTGAAGGGAAGCCTGTCCCCTGAATGGATAGCAGATATTACAAGGTTTGTGCCTGTGTCCTTTTCATCATGGAGCAGGTGGTATAAGCCCACAATAATAAGACCACCAAAGGGCAGGCAAAAAATAAGCCATGGATGGGCGAGCCTTATATTGGTAGCACCAATCAGTCCATAGCAGAAAGCGGTACCACAGAGACCGACTATAAGACCTACTAAAATTGAAAAAATCACCCACTTACAGGAAACTGCAAATCGGTGAGCATTGTGTTTTATCTTGTGTACGATAACATCATTCATAAATTAAGCACCTCAACATTTTCTTTGTTTATAGTAGCATTACATAATTGTTTTTACAATATTGTTGAGTAAATAAAAGAATGATATAATAAAAATAACTTTACAAAATCAGGAGGAATGAAAATGAGAACAAGTGGCGTACTCATGCCAATATCATCACTTCCATCACCATATGGAATAGGAACGATGGGAAAGGCGGCAAAGAAGTTTGTAGATTTTTTGGAGAAGGGAGGCCAGACCTATTGGCAGATTCTCCCAATTTGTCCTACAAGCTATGGTGATTCTCCATATCAGTCATTTTCCAGCTTTGCCGGAAACCCTTATTTTATAGATTTAGAGTATCTTTGCAAGGATAAGCTTCTCACTAAAAAGGAATGTGAGTCATTTCCATGGGGAGGAAGCAAAAAATATGTAGATTATGGAGTGATGTATGAGTCAAGATACGCACTTCTCAAAAAGGCTTATGCCCGTTTCATGAAAAAAGTCCCTTCTGATTATTCAGAGTTTTGTAAGAATGAGGCAGAGTGGCTTGATGAGTATGCGCTTTTCATGGCACTTAAGGACGCAAACGACGGAGTTGCATGGACAGAGTGGGACAAGGAGCTTAAGCTCAGAAAGCCAGAAGCACTGGAAAAAGCAAAGGTTGAGTATTCAGATGATATTGAGTTTTACAAGATGCTCCAGTACTTATTCTATAAGCAGTGGAGACAGCTCAAGGCTTATGCCAATGAAAAGGGAATCCAGATAATCGGTGATGTGCCAATCTATGTATCTGGAGACAGCGCAGATGTATGGGCTAATCCAAAGCAGTTCTATCTGGATGAGGACTTAAACCCAATCGAGGTAGCAGGCTGCCCACCAGATGCCTTTTCAGAGGACGGACAGCTCTGGGGCAACCCACTTTTCCGCTGGGATGAGATGAAAAAGGATGATTACAGCTGGTGGACAAAGAGGATTGCTGCAATGGCAGACTTATATGACATCGTGAGAATTGACCATTTCAGAGGCTTTGATTCTTACTATGCAATCCCAGCCAAGGATGATACAGCAAAGAATGGTAAGTGGAAGGAAGGACCAGGAATGGATCTCTTCAACAGCCTTGAAAAGAAGCTTGGCAAGCTGCCAATTATCGTTGAGGACTTAGGCTTCCTCACACCATCAGTAGTTAAGCTACTTAAGGATTCTGGTTTCCCTGGAATGAAGGTTATCCAGTTTGCCTTTGACTCGAGAGAGGACAGCGATTACCTGCCACACAACTATCCAAACCACTGTGTTGTGTATACAGGAACACATGACAATGACACAATCATGGGCTGGATGAAGACAGCACCAAAGGATTCAGTGAAGTTTGCCAAGAAGTACCTTAACCTCACAAAGGAAGAGGGCTACAACTGGGGAATGATGAGAGCTGCATGGTCATCTGTTGCAGATATGGCAATCGTTCCAATGCAGGATTTACTGGGACTTGGTTCTGAAGCAAGAATCAACACACCATCTACACTTGGTGACAACTGGAAATGGAGAGCTACAGAGGAGCAGATTGACAATAAGCTGGCTAAGAAGCTCTATACATATACCAAGATGTATGCACGTCTCAATGAAAAGCTGACAAAGAAGGACGAGACAGAAGAGACAGAGGCAGAATAATATTATAGCTATCACAATGAATACCCTGGAACTATTAAAAATGGCTCTAAGTCAAGTGTTGGGGTGTGATTTTTTAAATCACGCCCCATTACTGGAT
>CAVKUD010000227.1:0-4293 GCA_963659315.1 Senegalimassilia sp.
GACATACCCATATCAGAATATGCCACACTAACATTTTTTCCATTTACTTCAAATCCCAAATATGTATTTGAATACTCTTTTTTTACATATTGGCAGAAAATATCCGCTGATAAATCATCAAAATGAGTTGTGAGATAATTATATACGTGCATCTTTGCATTGTTATTATATCCAAATGCTCCCACACGAATAATCTCATCAATGATTTCATCCGTTAATATTTCTCCATCTGCAGGTGCTATAGGGCGAATATCCGATACATCTACAGGTATGGAACTATTCACGAAATTATTATCAAGGCTCTGTCCCAAATATGAAAAAATATCTAATTGATTATCAGTTGCGGCTTCCTGCTCTAAATTGGTGCGTACAATATCTCCTGATTGATTGTCTCCCAAATTTCGCTGGATATCCTCGTCTCTGCCTGAATCCGCTCCATCATTCCCATTGACCACACCTTCTCCTGTTCCTGTTTCTTCCGATGCATCGTCTCGAACATCTCGTGTGCTGCGTTCTCCCTTGCGTCCAGTAGTGCCTCCAGTTCGTTGTTCGCTATCAGAAGTGGTAATCTGTGAGGATATTCCTCCATCAAAAATTTTACTATCTGCCTTGCCAGACGTGACCTGTTTTTCAACATGCTGTCTAATCCTTGATATATCTCTATTCTCTGTTCTCCCAGGTACTCCAGAGCTTCGTCTTCCGTCATATTCTGAAATATTTCCCACTCTTCCTGATTCCAGGTGTCTGTTATTGTCGCTGTCTCGTGCCACTCCTCCTCTGGCAGTGTCTCCATAATCATTTCCTTTGCCTGCTGATTCTGCTTGTAATAACTGTTCATAGTACCTTCTCCTTTTTTCATTGATTGTATATTGTGATATCAACTGTAATTCAGATGCTGCACTTTGCTGAATGTATCTCATACATTCACAAAACATCTCTGTGTCGAATTTTCCATCCAAATAGAAAATATTATCAAAATTATCTCTTGCATTCTCTGCGAAATCAAATTCCACTCCACATCGGTTGAAAAATATCTTTGTGGCACATACTGCCATAAACTGATGTGCCTTCAATTTACGTTCTACACTTATATTGCTTTCTTTAAGCGGAGACAAAAATCCATTATTATTTCCAACAGCAGCAACAATTTTAACACGAAATCTCTCCAGAATATATTTATCCATAGGAATTTTGTCGTATTCCTCACACAAGAGACTGTAATATGACTTCATAATATCATCCGTCATTATCCACATATGTATTTCCCTGCCCTTAGTGTCCTGAATATCAAATAAATGGTCCGTGTATTTACCCATTACCCCTGAATTATTAAATGGATATACTGCAATACCACAGTTCTGTTTTGCCGGATACCTATTCTTACTTTTCCATTTGTCAAATGTTGTTACTACTGTTGCATCCGGTCTCTGATAATATATTGCCATCTCATTTTCAAAAGAATATAGATAAATGTTTCCTTTACCGCAAAACTCCAGAAAAGATTGAACATCCTCAAGCGATGATATATTATTGACCGCCTTGTTTACAATTGTCTCTAAATTTTCTACTCTCATCCTACTTCTCCTTTTTTTCATCAAATGCAAAGGACACTTTATTGTCAATCAGTTTCAATTTTGCTGAAAAATATCCTCGCCGCTTTGCAGAATAGAAGCCTGAAATTGTACCAGTTTCTCCTACATGTATAAGTTTCTGTATATCAGATTCTTCAAGTGTTTTCTCACAAATCATCTTTGGCAGATTAAATCCACATTCACAGTAAAATGACTTTTCTGTTTCGTATAAATGCTTATCTCTGCAAATAGGACAAACATATTTGCTTACATTTCTCTTATACTCAGGAAACTCAAATTCTATATTTCCCTTGTCCTTATTCCACACTAAATATGCTGCAAATGATTTTTTATTCTTGCTCTTGAATCCCTCTACTAAATCTGTCTTACCTGTAGTTACAAGCTTACGGATTTGGTTATCGTCAAGCATTACTCCTGCAATATGTCCAATCCTGAAATCACAGTTATTGCCCATGCCGTCCGAGCATTTCACTCCATATGGTGATTTTAAAAGTTTAGCTCCACACTTTGGACAATTTAAATTTGATTCCACTGCTTTGGTCTTTTCAAAATCAAATGAAATATTTTTATTTTCAGAATCCCAATACAGTGACGCTAGGAAGTTCTTCTTATCCTGGTTCTTAAATGTAATCAAATCCGTTTTCTTACCAGACAAAATGGTCTGCAGTTCTGTTTCCTTAATCGTATGTCCTAAAATTTTTCCAGCGAAAAAATTACAATTTTTATCCTCACATGAATATCCATATGGTGTATGTAATATTCTGCCCTGGCAGAGAGGACATCTGAGTTTTGTTGCCTGATCCGTAGCTGATGGAAATTGAAAATCGACCTTCTTTTTCTCTTCGCTCCACACCAAAAATGCATCAAATAACTTCTTATCTGAATTTTTAAAACCACGGATAAGACCTGTTTTTTTATTCTTACAAAGCTCGCCTATTTCCTTATCCGATATTGTTTTGCCCGCAACTTTTCCTATAAAGAATTTACATGAATCCTCAATACCTTTTCCTTTGTTATTTACGCACTTGTAAATTCCATTTTGAACAACAATTGCGCCACCACATCCTGGACAGCGATACTCGGTCTTTTTCCATGGAAGATTTACTATTTCAAATGAAATTCTTTTTGCTTGATTATCCCAAATAAGATTTGCCCCAAAAGGTACTCCATTATCCGATACAAAATCATATAAAGGTCCAACTTTCCCAGAAGAAAATAATGTTGCCAGCTCCTTTGTCAAAAGTCTATGTCCTTTTATGGTTCCTCCCATGAAAAACTGGCATCCCTGTGCTTTATTCTTATTAGATTTACATTTAAATCCCCATTCAGTTGTCTCAATATCATCTCCACATAAAGGACATTTTAGTTTTGTATTCCAGTTATCAAATTTCTTATATTCCTTATAAATTTGTCCATTTGCAAACGGACGGATTCTACTCATGACCGTCTTATCATCTAAATTATCCTTAATTTTTTTAATTCCATCTCTGATGAACGAATATAAATCTTCTAAATACTTATCTTTTTCAAGTGTTCCATCTGCAATCGCTGATAAATCCTTTTCCCATTTGGCTGTCATTTCAGGGTTTAATAATTCTGGTACTGTAAGGGATATAATCTCATATATCATTTCACCCATGCTGCCAGGCGTCAGCACTAATTTTTTATCTGCAGAAATATAATTAAGTGCCAGTAACTTATTAATTACATCCGACCTTGTTGCAGAGGTACCAATTCCATTCTTTTTGATGTGCTCCCTAAGTTCTTCATCTTCCACATATTTTCCTGCATTCTCCATTGCAAGAATGATTGAACCCATAGTATATCGGCTAGGTGGCATTGTTCTTCCGTTTTTTATACCATATTCACACTCAAACTGCTCTCCAATAACAATATTAGAAAGTGCTATGATTTGCTTTTCATCAAGTATCGCCTCATTTTCTGGTACGCCCAGAACATGCATATATCCTTTATCTACCAGATATTTCCCTTTACCATAAAAAGTTTCCCCACCCGTAGTACACTCATAAATAATTTCCTCATATTCTGCACCTGGATAAAATGCTGCTATAAAACGACAACATATAAGGTCATATATCCGTTTCTCCTGCTCCGTTAATTGTTTATCACCTGCACTTACTCCTGTTGGAATAATTGCGTAGTGGTCAGTCACTTGCGAATCATCTACAAATTTAGAACCTATCATATAATGACATTCTCTTATTTCATTTATAAAATCACTATACTCTGGATTCTTACCAATTCCTTCCAGGTTACGTGTTATTTCCTTTAAAATTGCATTAGTAATTACCCTTGCGTCCGTTCTCGGGTATGTGGTTAATTTCTTTTCATAAAGACTTTGCGCAATAGAAAGTGTCTCCGATGGACTAATATGATAAATTTTTGAGCACTCGCTCTGAAGTTCTGCCAGATTAAATAAAAGTGGGGGATTTTTCTTTCTCTTTTTTTTCTCAATATCACTTATAGTTAAGATGTTTTCCAAGCCTGAAATCATCTCTCTAGCTTTGTTTTCATCATTAAATCCAAAATCAGAATAAACATCCGGTGTATTATAATATCTACTCTTATCTGTCAATTTCCATTCACAATTCAAAGTCTGCCCATGCGCTTCAAAGGTACCCGTTACCCGATAAAATAATGTTTCCTTAAAATTCCTTATATCCCGCTCTCGGTCTACTAT
>CAVKUD010000228.1:0-4232 GCA_963659315.1 Senegalimassilia sp.
CCCTATGACTCTCACCAAAGAAGTAGAGCATGCCATAAATGAAGCTGATATCATACTTGGCGCAAAGAGAATGATTGATGCTTATGAGCCTCGCCTTGAGAAAAAGCCCTACTACATGGCAGCCGATATTATTCCTTATTTGGAGAAGCTGCAAAGTGATGACACTCTTTATGAGGATAAAAATGTGGTAATCCTGTTTTCCGGAGATAGTGGTTTTTACAGCGGCTGTCAGTCTTTGTATAGGGCATTAAAGGCTGAGACTGAATCAGGTGTACTCAGGGCAGATATTAGCATTATGCCGGGAATATCCTCTATAGCTTACCTTGCCGCCAGTACAGGTGAGAGCTACCAGGATGCCAGAATATGCAGTATTCATGGTAAAAAGCAGGCTAATCTGGCAGATATTATAAGGCATAATGGCAAAATCTTTATGCTCATGTCAGGTGTAAATGACATCAATGGTCTGGGACAGCTTTTGCTTGATGCAGGGCTTGATCAGTGTGTTGTGATTGCAGGATATGAGCTTTCCTATGAAAATCAGGAGATTAGTGTACTAAGCCCCGCAGAATGTGTGAATTTAAAAAAAGAAGGCTTGTATACATGTCTTATCAAGAACCCTTGTGCCTGTGATAAGAGACTTACACATGGAAAAGCAGACAGTGAGTTTATAAGGGATAAGGTACCTATGACCAAGGAAGAGGTCAGGGAGGTCAGTATCTGTAAGCTTAAGCTGACTGACAAGGCTGTTGTGTATGACATAGGTAGTGGAACAGGCTCTATCGCAATCGAGATGGCAGGGCTGTCACCTGATTTAAGGGTCTATGCCATAGAGAGAAAGCCAGAGGCTGTGACTTTGATTCAAAAGAATAAAGAAAAGTTTAAGCTTGATAATATAGAAATCGTAGAGGCAGAAGCACCAGATGGACTACAGAATCTGCCAAAGCCAACCCACGCATTTATAGGGGGAAGCGGAGGTAATCTGGATGAAATCTTAAACACTCTTTATGCCATGAACCACAGTATGAGACTTGTAATCACTGCTGTAAGCCTTGAAACTATAGCCCAGATAAAAGACCTGCTATCAGCATATCCTATGGCAAACGAGGATATAGTGGAGCTTCAGGTCACAAGGAGCAGGGCAATCGGGAAATACCATATGATGCAGGCTGAAAATCCTGTGTGGATATGTGCATTTGATTTTAGGGAGGAGAATGCAGATGAAGCTTAACAGAATTATGCTTGCGGCTCCTAAGAGTGGAAGTGGCAAAACAACCATCACATGTGCCCTGTTACAGGTCTTAAAGGATATGGGGGAAAATGTGGTTTCCTACAAGTGTGGACCTGATTATATAGACCCTATGTTTCATAAGAAAGTAATAGATATTCCATCAAAGAACCTGGATACATTTTTTACAGACGAGGAGACAACCAAAGACCTGCTCTTAAATGGGAGAAGCCAAAAGGATTTTGCTGTGATGGAAGGCGTCATGGGACTTTTTGATGGACTTGGAGGCACCCGAGAGGAGGGCTCTTCCTATCATCTTGCCAGTGTCACAGATACACCAATTATACTGGTTGTCGATGCAAAGGGGATGGGACGGTCTGTAATTCCCCTTATTGCAGGCTTTCTAAGCTATGACAGGGAGCACCTGATTAAGGGTGTGATATTAAACCGCATGTCAAAGTCCTATTACGACATAATAAAGCCACTGATTGAGGAGGAACTTAAAATCACTGTGGCAGGATATTTCCCTGATTATAAGAAGCTTGGCATACATAGTCTTGAGAGCAGGCATCTGGGACTTGTGATGCCAGATGAAATAGCTGATATCAAAGACCAGCTTAGGACAGTATCGGAGGAGCTTCAGAAAACTGTGTCAATTGATATAATTATTGATATAGCTCAAAAAGCAGCAGAAGTTTCAACAAATATGGACAAAGAGCCTTTAAAGCCACTTGCATACACTGAGAAGCAAAAGCCTGTTATAGCAGTGGCATATGATGAGGCCTTTTGCTTTTATTATGATGACAACCTGCGCCTCCTAAGAGAGTATGGAGCAGAGCTTGCTTTTTTCTCGCCACTTCATGACCATAGTCTGCCAGAGGGCTGCAGTGGAATCATGTTAGGTGGGGGATATCCTGAGCTTTATGCGGATAAGCTGAGCTCAAATGCAGAAATGATGTCTCACATCAGGACAGCAATTCAAAGCGGTATGCCTGTTGTGGCTGAGTGCGGTGGATTTATGTACCTTCATTCAAAGCTTATAGACCAGGAACAGAAGGAATATCCTATGGTCGGGGCGATAGATGCAGTATGTCATTATGCAGGAAAATTAGTCAGATTTGGATATATTAATCTGAGTGAGAATAAGAGCAATTTTCTGCCTGAAAATGAGATAATAAAGGCTCATGAGTTTCACTACTATGACAGCAGCTTAAACGGTGATGCCTGTAAGGCAGTTAAGCCTGTCACAGGGAGAAGTTATCCCTGTGTCATATCAGGCACTAACTATTGGATGGGCTTCCCCCACCTGTATTATCCATCAAACCCGAAGTTTGCGGAGAATTTTGTAAGGAAAGCCTGTGTTTTTAATTTGAGCTCTGACTGATACCTGTTTTTTTCACAAAGTAGAGCACATAATATGCAATGATTATGTTGATTGGGAGCTGAACCAGATTCTTTATTGTTCGAGGTATGACCAGCACCCAGAAGTCAGTTCCAATCAGAAGTGACAGCCAGTATGTACTGAGGATTATATTTACCACAAATACATCGACAGCCAGTGCAATCACACATCTGAGCAGGAAACCGGTATCTAAGCTGTGGAACTTTGAAATTGCATAGAATGAATTAATGGCGTATATGAGCCAGAGAATCATTGTGATTACAAATCCGGCATGTACAGTCAGAACGGATCTGTCAGTGTACACGGCGAGAATACTGATAAATATCAGGATTATTGATGTTATAAATGACAAGATATATTTTTTGAATATGGCAAAAAGCATAAGGGCGATACTGCCTGCAATCAATATAATTGCAACTACAAAAGGTGTAGTGCAGGCTATGCCGTTAAGCTTTGCTGATATTATTACAGGTATATGAGCCTCTGTAAAAAGCTTTGTGCCGTTTTCATCTGTAAGTGTAAAAAATGGGAGTACAAACACCAGACAGAAGGTGATAATTGAAGTCACGATACCTGCCAGCAGATGGGATTTGTTGAGAGTGACAGTCTCATCCTGCTTAGGCTTTATGGTTGGAAATCTGTGGTAAAAGAATAAACCATATATCATGCCTGCAAGGGCTGCGCTTAAGGTAAGTCCTGGGTTAAATGCACCTGTAGGCTTGATGATAAACTGGATGATGTCTCCCAGTCCACCGCAGACAAAGCCCATAACAGGACCAAAGAGAGCTCCGACTACCAGGTTTGCGGCAAAGGAAACAGAGATTCTCAGGGAATCTGTCACCTGAATTGACACAAAGAGAGCCAGTACAGTGTGGACAGCAACCAGAAAGGCTGCGGTCACCAGTGATTTGAGCTTAGTGAATTCCTTAGCTGAATCAATAAACATAGTTACAATTTTTTTCATAAAAAAGTCCTCCTTTCAGCAGTATTCCTTAACTACATAAAGGAGGATATTATCCAGAGTCTAAATGTAGCAGCGGGATGCGAACTCTGTATCGCGATTCTTTGCAAATCTTCGTCCACATGACAACTCCCTGTTCACATGGCACTTCACGCACAAAATTCTACTCTGCCAAACAAAATATGTTATAATAACAAAGCACATTACAAAAAATGTCATTTGTTACGCATCAAGTATAACATTAAATTATAATAAAGCAAGGAGAAATTTTATGAAAGCAATATTATTTGACCTGGATGGCACCCTGATAGACTCGTCAGAAGGCATTACAAAGTCCGTCCAGTATACACTTGATTATTATGGAATAGATGAACCAGATTTGGATAAATTAAAGTGCTTTATAGGACCTCCACTCAAGGGCAGCTTCATGAAATACTATAATTTTTCAGAGGAGCAGGCAGTAGAGGCAACACTAAAATACAGAGAAAGGTATCACCCGATAGGAATCTATGAGTGCAAGCTGTACCCAGATGTGGAAAAATGTATCAGAGCTTTAAAGGACAGAGGCTACATGATAGGAATGGCGTCATCAAAGCCAGAGGTCATGTGCAGGACAATACTGGAGCATTTTAACATATTAGACT
>CAVKUD010000229.1:0-4232 GCA_963659315.1 Senegalimassilia sp.
GTTAGTCAGAGGCATCCTTGAGACAGACCTTATGTGCCTTGAGGACAGACATAAGAAGGTAATTTCCTTCTGGGAATACTGGGGTGAGATGGGACCTGCCTGGGGTATGATTGGTACCCTGATTGGTCTTGTTAATATGTTAAAGAACCTGGAGGATGCATCGACAATCGGACCTAACATGGCGGTTGCCCTGCTTACTACATTATATGGTTCTTTGATTGCAAACTGGCTCTGCGCACCTTTTGCAAATAAGCTTAAGGCAAACAATGCGATAGAGGTTACACTTAAGACAATAATTATCGAAGGTCTTCTGTCTATCCAGGCAGGTGAGAACCCTCGTGTAATTGAAGAGAAACTTAAATCATTCCTGGCGCCATCTGCCAGAATTGATGCTACAGCGGATGGTGGAGGTGAAGAGTAGTGGCTAAAAAACGTCAGGAAGAACCTAAAAAGGGTGCGCCGGCGTGGCAGTCTACTTTCTCTGATCTGATGAATCTGCTGCTCTGCTTCTTCGTATTGCTGTTTTCAATGTCAACGGTAGATGCGGAAAAATTTGAGATGGTGATTGCATCCTTACAGAGCAGCATGAGTATTTTACCAGCTGGTGGTTCGGCAATCGGAGATGGAGACATGGTTTCTGCTGGTGTGAATCAGCTTGAGTTTCTTGACAGCTATTATAATGATTTGGCAAACTCACAGACTATGAATGAAAATGATACAGATGGTGAGGAGCAGAATGTTTCTGATGCTTACAAGGAGCAGGAGCTGGCTGAATCAGAGCAGATGGCTGAGGATGTTCAGGACGCTGTAAATCAATATGGATTACAGGATCTTGTAGAGGTTGATTTTAATGCAGAGTATGTCCAGATTAGCTTGAGTGGTGCCATTCTTTTTGAATCGGGAAGTGCGGAGTTTGTCTCTGAAGCAACACCAGTTTTAGACAAGATTTCCAAAATCCTGGATAATTATGATAAAAACATTATTGAGGTTGAGGGACACACAGACAATGTACCGATTACTTCACCTGGAAAATACGAGGACAATGATGTACTTTCCATGTATCGAGCATTGAATGTGGCTAATTATATAAGAGATGTATCGTCACTTAATCCAGCACATATTAAATCTTCTGGAAGAGGACAGTATGTACCTGTAGCTGATAATTCCACAGCTGAGGGCAGAGCCTTGAACAGAAGGGTTGAGATTAAGATATATAATTCATATAATTCGGATTTACCTGATGATGAAGGATAAGGAGAAAAAAGATGAAGAAAAATTTGATTTCAGTTATAATACTTGCGCTTGTGTTAGCCAATTTTGTTTTGACAGCATTACTTGTATTTACAGTATTGCCTGAGACAAAGAAGGCTAATAAGCTGATAGAAGAGGTTTGCTCAGCTATCGATTTGGATTTGAACAGCGGAGCTACATCTGGAGTTTCAAATGTTCCTATTAACCAGATTGATGACTACGCATTGAACAGTGGTGAGACTATGACAATCAGCTTTAAGTCTGACGACAGTGGAACAGCTCATTATCTTGTCGCAGCTATATCATTATCTCTCAACAAAGAGAGTGATGTCTATAATGACAGTGATTTTGATATAAGCACAAAGGATAATATTATCAGAGACAAGATTAATTCAATTATTGGACAGTATACTATGGAAGAGTATAACCAGAATAAAGATGCAATACAGGAAGAGATACTTACTGAATTACAGGATATGCTTGGAGCAGATTATGTAGTGGGAGTTAACTTTGCATCTTCTCTTACACAGTAAAATTAATCCGGGACATGTTGTCACGCATGGCTTTTGGATATGGGTGGTGAAATAGATGGGTGACGTATTATCTCAAAGTGAGATTGACAACCTGCTTAGTGCATTAAGCAGCGGTGAATTAGACGTTGAAGAAATAAAAGATAATAATGAGAAGCAGGTAAAAGATTACGATTTTGCCCGTCCGTCAAAGTTTTCTAAAGAACATTTGCGTACTTTGGAGATAATTTTTGAACATTACGGAAGACTTCTTACAACGAACCTTCCGGTTTATCTTAGAAAATCTGTACAGGTAGAGGTTATGAACTCAGAGGCGGTTACATATTCAGAGTTCTCGAATGCACTCTCGAACCCGGTACTTCTGGGAATTGTTAATTTTGCACCTCTGCATGGTAATATAATTATCGAGATGGCATCAAACCTTGGATATGCTATCGTGGACAGAATGTTAGGCGGCAGAGGCGATGCCCTTGAAAAAACAAGGGATTTTTCTGAGATAGAGTTACTTATTATCGAAAGAATTTTGGTGGTATGTGTAAATCTGTTAGTAGAACCATGGGAGAATGTAGTGGAGATACATCCGCATCTGGAGAGAATTGAGACCAATTCCCAGTATGCACAGATTATATCGCCGAGTGAGATGATTGCCATTATTACAATGAATATAAAGATTGGCAATGTCGAGGGTCTGATGAATATTTGTCTTCCATATATAACCGTGGAGGATGTAATAGATAAATTAAATACCAGATACTGGTATGCTAATATACAAAGCCATGATGAGACTGATTATGCGGAAGCTATTGAATCAATTATCAATAAGGCTCAAATCCCTATAAAGGCTGTTTTGGGAAAGAGCAGTATCTCAGTTATGGATTTTGCGACACTTCAACCAGGAGATATAATAAAACTCGACAGAGAAGTTGAAGATGAATTAGATGTATATGTTGGAGATATTCGTAAATTTACTGCGTTGCCTGGTTCGGCAGGTGACAAGTATGCAGTTAGAGTAACTTCAGTATTGAGAGAGGAGCAGTAACATATGGACGTATTATCTCAGGAAGAAATAAATGCGCTGTTAAACGAACCAGATGACAGTGCAGGTGGAAATGTAAGTGAAGGAAACACTCTTTCTGATACTGAAAAAGATGCGATTGGTGAAATTGCAAATATAAGCATGGGAACCGCTGCTACAACACTTTTTTCGCTGGTTAACCGCAAGGTGGAGATTTCTACTCCGGTTGTTTCAGTCAGTACATGGGAGGATGTAGTAGAGACTTACGAAAAGCCTTGCGTATTTATCAAAATCGCATACACTGTAGGTCTTGACGGAAGCAACATACTTGTATTAAAGGAAAATGATGTAAAGGTTATCACTGATCTTATGATGGGCGGTGATGGAACAAATATTGATGGAGAGCTGGGAGAGCTTCATTTATCAGCTATCAGCGAGGCAATGAACCAGATGATGGGTTCATCAGCCACATCATTATCATCAATGCTCAACAAAATGATAGACATCAGTCCACCATCAGCAAATATTATTGATTTGACACAGACTGTTGATGAGGGCGAGATAGATGAGTTCTTATCAGGAGAGTTTGTAAAGATTTCATTTAAGATGGAAATCGGAGATCTGGTCGATAGCGAGATTATGCAGCTGTATCCATTCTCTTTTGCGAGAGAGATGTATGAGAGCTTTCAGAAGAATATGGCTATTGACAGTGATAGTATTAAAGAAGATGCGGAACTTGAAACAGCCGCTAAACCAAATCAGCAGGCTGATTCAAATCAACAAATTCAGCAAATGGGGCAACAGCAAATGGGACAACAAATGAGTCAACCAATGATGGGACAACAGCAAATGGGACAGCCGATGATGGGACAGCCACAGGTGATGGGACGCTCTGTAAACGTACAGCCAGCCCAGTTTTCAGCTTTTGGTGCTATGCCAAATGGTACATATCAGCCAGAAAATATCGACCTGATTATGGATGTGCCATTGGAAGTGACTGTAGAGTTAGGTCGTACCAGCAAGTCGATTTCAGACATACTGGACTTTGCTCCAGGTAAGATTATTGAGTTAAATAAGCTTGCAGGAGAGCCTATCGACGTGCTTGTCAATGGTAAATATGTAGCTAAAGGCGAGGTTGTTGTAATTGAGGAAAGCTTTGGTGTGAGAATTACAGAGATTGTAAATGCTCCCCTTAGAATAAATCAATAATACCTATAGGATAATATGGAAAGTTTTTTACAGTTGATTGGCGTTCTTCTTATTTTTGTATTTGTCCTTGCACTTACATACTTTACTACAAGATGGATGGCAGGCTATCAAAAGGGAAGAACGAACAACAGGAATTTAAAAGTAATCGAAAGCATGGGCGTTGGTAACGGTAATATGATTAGCATAATACAGGCAGGAGACAAGTATCTGCTTGTAGCTATCGGCAA
>CAVKUD010000230.1:0-4182 GCA_963659315.1 Senegalimassilia sp.
CACCTCACTGTTTTTATGAAAATCTATCACCAGCTGCATACATAAACCAAATTTCTCAGTCCTGTATGCAGCCTTAATTCATCTTATCTATTACACATACTTCTGTAATGTAGCTCTTACTGCACCCTTACCAGCTATAAGCTCGCTAAAGTAACCGCATACCTTGTCAGCAAGTCCTGCCTCATATAAGTTTACACCAAATATCTGGGCATCCTCAAGCAAGCCCTTAATCTTTGACTCTACATCACAAGCCTCGCCGAGCTTGATTCCCTCAACATAAGGACGTACTGTGTCAAATAATGGGTCTGGGCTGAGCTCAAATGCATCGCCATTATCATCAACTGCCATAAGATATCTGAGCCATCCTGCAAATACAAGTGGGATAAGCTTTAAGTCATCAAGGTTCTTGCCCTCCTTGATGTAGTTCTTGATTGTCTCACCAAATCTGATTGCAAGCTTCTGTGAAGTATCTGTTGCGATACGCTGTGGTGTATCTGGCATAAATGGATTTGGAATTCTAACCTTAAGTACAGTGTCGATGAACTCCTTAGGGTCAAGTACTCCAGGATTGATTACTACTGGAAGTCCTTCCTTATATCCAATTCTCTCTACAAGCTTTACAAGCTCTGTGTCCTTCATCTCATCTGAAATCTTTGTATATCCAAGGAGACATCCGTATACAGCAAGTGCTGTGTGGAGAGGATTAAGGCATGTGCAAACCTTCATTCTCTCTACCTTATCAACTGTCTCTCTGTCTGTGAAAATGATTCCACCCTTTTCAAGAGCTGGTCTTCCGTTAGGGAACTCATCCTCGATTACGAGATACTCTGTCTCCTCTGCATTAACGAATGGAGCAACATAAGTATTCTTTGATGTAATAACAGGATCTAAATCCTCAAGTCCATCCTCCTTTAAGAGAGCTTCAACTGAAGCGTCTGGTCTTGGTGTAATCTTGTCAATCATTGACCATGGGAATGATACACAAGACTTGTCATTTACATAATCTACAAAGCCCTTATCGCAAAGTCCGTTCTCTGCCCACTTCTCAGCGAAGCCCTTCATAGCTGCATAGAGCTTGTCTCCGTTGTGAGAGCAGTTGTCTGTGCTGACCATGGCGATTGGCTTTTTGCCGTTTGCATATCTGTGGTATAAAAGAGCTGCTACCTTTCCGATGTAGCTGGCTGGCTTCTCTGGGCCTGCCTCAAAATCAGCCTTTACAAGACCAAGAAGCTCGCCCTTTCCGTCTACCAGGCTGTAGCCCTTCTCTGTGATTGTGAATGTAGCAAGCTGGAGAGAATCCTTTGCAAAAATCTCTTTAAGTCTGCCAAACTCAGCCTCATTCTCAGAATCGAGAATACATGACTCTCCGATTGAGCCAACTACAGTCTTCTCGATATTTCCGTCAGCCTTAAGTGTAACAAGGATTGAATAGTTATCGTTTGGACGATATTTCTTCTCGATGATTTCGTAATCAAATCCCTCTACTACTGTAATTCCAGATGTGAGCACACCCTCATTAAGCAGGTTCTGTGCTACATTTGCCTGGAAGGCCCTGAAAATATTTCCAGCTCCAAAGTGAACCCATACAGGGTTCTCCTTTGTGTTTTTAATCATTTCCTGTCTGTCGTATTTTGGAAGTGAGTAGCCCTTTGACTCCCACTGTGCTTTATCCTTTAATCCGTTCTCATTTAAAATCATGGCTGTCTCCTATCTCTTCTCTACGCCTCTTGTATGGCTCTTGTCAATTGCCTCCCAAAGTCCATTGAGATATGTTGCTCCAAGTGCTCTGTCATATAAACCGTAGCCTGGCATTGCAACCTCATCCCAAATCATACGTCCGTGGTCTGGTCTGATTGGTCCGTCAAATCCGATGTCGTAAAGAGCCTTCATAATCTCATACATGTCGAAGGTTCCGTCACTTGATAAGTGAGCAGCTTCCTCGAAATCTGTAGGTGAGTTGAACTTAAGGTTTCTAACATGTGCAAAATGAATTCTTCCCTTTAATGATCTGATCATATCTGGCAGGTCATTCTCAAGGTTTGTTCCGTAAGAACCTGAACAGAATGTAACACCATTGTGTGGGTTATCAACCATTTCCATCATTCTAAGAATGTTTTTCTTGTTGATGATGATTCTTGGAAGTCCGAATACGCTCCATGCTGGATCATCTGGGTGAATAGCCATGTTGATGTCGTACTTGTCACATGTTGGCATAATTCTCTCAAGGAAGTACTTGAGGTTCTCAAATAACTTTTCATCATCAATGTCCTTGTACATTGCGAAAAGCTCTTTTACATGAGCCATTCTCTCTGGCTCCCAGCCTGGCATTACTGTACCATTCATATCGCCTGCGATTGAATCAAACATCTTCTCTGGGTCAAGCGCATCTACAGCTTCCTGTGTGTATGCAAGGACTGTAGAACCATCTGGACGCTTTCTTGCAAGCTCAGTTCTTGTCCAGTCAAATACTGGCATGAAATTGTAGCATACTAAGTGGATATCCTCTTCTCCAAGGTTCTCCAAGCACTTAATGTAGTTGTCGATGTACATATCCCTGTCAGCAGCACCAGTCTTGATTGCCTCGTGTACGTTCACGCTCTCGATTCCTGCAATCTTAAGACCAGCAGCCTCAACCTCATCCTTTAATGCACGGATTCTCTCTCTTGACCAAACCTCTCCTGGCTCTGTGTCATAGAGAGTTGTGATTACTCCTGTCACCCCTGGAATTTGTCTGATTTGCTTCAATGTTACAGTATCAAATTTTGATCCATACCATCTGAGTGTCATTTCCATAGTTTAAGTACCTTCCTTTCAAAACACTTATTATTAGTTTGTTATTTCTTTATCATTTATCCTTATAATAAACTGATTTTTGAAAACAATACATTGAGTAAATTGTTAAATATATTGCAAATCTTGCGGTAGAAATTTATAATTGTATATAGTATTTGAATTGTTTAAATTTATATAATAACTGTGACTATTTTCCTAATTATTTTTAGCTGTTTTAATGAAAAGGAGAGTTTCAAAATGCAGGAAAATTTATTATCCACCTTCAGCTCCAGACAGTACATGCGTGATAAGGACTTTGAGTTGTACTACTACAGTGACACCGCCTTAAAAAACGTAAAACACCACACCCACAACTATTATGAAATTTATTTTTTCTATGGCGGTAAGGTGTCGATTTTTATTGAAAATGATGCCTTTCCTCTGACAGAAGGCGATATGATTATCATTCCCCCCGGAACCAACCACCATCTTGAGATACTGGATAAGAGCATAGCCTACCAGAGGTGTATACTCTGGATATCACAGGACTTCTGCGACCATATGCTCAATATGTCATCTGATCTGGTTTACCCTCTGCAAAAAGCAGCGGTGACGAAAAAAAATATATATCACTTTGATTTGTTTACATTTAATGAACTTAAAACCAAGATGTTCAGGATAATAAGGGAGAAAAGAGGCAGCCGCTTCGGGAAAGCAACTGCAATCTCCCTCTACGTCCATGATTTGATGCTGACAATCAGCAGAAAGGTCTATGAGCTGGATAACCCTGCCAAGGTACACAAGGATAACTCCCTCTACGACAATGTCCTCATCTATATTGACGAGCACATAACAGAGGATATATCCCTCGAGTCCATAGCCAAAGAGTTTTTCATCAGCAAATACCACATATCCCATGTGTTTACTGAAAACTTTGGCACCTCGCTCCACCAGTATATAATAAAAAAGCGCCTGACACTCTGCGTAAATGCAATAGTGTCAGGCACAGATATATCCGAGGCGTATCTGCTATGCGGCTTTAAAGATTACTCAAGCTTTTACCGCGCCTTCAAGAAGGAATACGGCAAATCCCCTCGTGATTATGTTTTAGACCAAAGAACCATGTGACAGCAATTATACATTTGTAAATGCTGCTGACTCTTCCTTTAAGTTTCTGGCAACTGTGCTGTTCTCCTCCATCTGTCCGTTTACAGTAGACATAGACTGTACGAGAGAATCAACATTGACAGCGGCATCAGTTACACCATTTGCAGACTCTTCCACTGCACGGCTGATGCCCTCGATTGCCTCTGTGATGTCCTTCATGTTGTCTAATATATCCTGGGCATTCTCTGAGTATTCTGCCATAGTAGCGTCAATGTGTGTAGCATCTGCATTGTACTGCTGTCC
>CAVKUD010000231.1:0-4179 GCA_963659315.1 Senegalimassilia sp.
CTCCCTTAATATCCCAGGCAAGTGTATCATTTAGAACTGTACAAGCATCCATGAATACATCAATATTTTTTAATGGCTCAAATACCTTTTTATTCAGTAGGTTACTTGCATCATAACATACAATTTTTCCATCTTCAAAATACACATATACTTTATAATCTTCTGTCGGAATAACCTGAACAACCTTATGAAACATGACATTCCTCCTTAAATTAATGGATTAATTCTATTTAGCGGAAGACCATCTTTTGATAATTCCCAGTTTTGCATCAATTCGTCCTGATGAATAACACACCAAGCCAAAATAAGTTTCAACTGCCGAGAAGGTAAAGCTCCTTTTAAAACTCTTGCCTCACATATATCAATGAGTGCTTTATTCCCATTGTATTCTGCATGAAAGTGTGGTGGATTATGGTCTTCATAATACATAGTCACTCTAATTCCATAAAACAATGAAATTTCTGGCATAGCTACCTCCTCCTTACAATATTACTTTATCACAAAACATTAACTTATACTACAAACTCTGTGTCATCTTGTAATCAATCAGACTCATAAGCGTCTCAGAGTCCACAGCAAGTGTCTCACATTCCTCACACCATGCCTCATACTCTGGGCTGTTCTCATCGGCTGGCTCTTTGGCTTCCAAGCCCTCCATCTTCTTGTTTACAAGCTCAAATTCTTTCTTGATTTCATCTAATGATGAATCCTTAGTAACTTTTACCATATTTATATCTTTCTCCTAAATTTAAGATATACCAATCGAACCTGCCACTGGCAGCTTCTCTGGATGCAGGGCAATTAAAAATGTGTCTCCAGCATATGAAGCTCTGCAAGGTCAATACAGTTCGGAATACTGTTGTTTTCCACAGCCTTCTTACATTTCTCAAAGTCTATCCACATTACACTGTCGATTTCCTCAACCTGAACTGTGAACTCCTCTGCTTCCCTGTCAAGCCACATCAGATATACCTTTGCAAGCTGGTTATCTATAAACTCTTCACCATGGAATACATCATCAAAATGCATCCTGTGAAAACCACATTCCTTAAGCATATCACCTGTTGCATCGATTCCCAGCTCTTCCTTAAGCTCTCTGAGAGCTGACTCGATATAGTCTGCTCCTGCTGGTATATGCCCTGCACTGGATATATCATAGCAGCCCGGAAATGAATCCTTGTCCTGACATCTCTTCTGAAGCAGAAGCTCCACTCTGTCATTTCGTCTACGGGCTATCCATACATGGGCAGTTCTGTGGAGAATGCCCTTGCGGTGGGCTTCTTTTCGCTCGATTGTCTCACCTGTTGGGTTTCCATTTTCATCAACAATATCAAAATATTCTTCCATGGGCATCCTCCTTGTATATGTGTGTTGCTCGATTACGAAATTCCTGCTCCAGCTGGCATTGGCTTTTCTGGTGTAAGAAGTGCAAGATTTCCCTCTGCATCCTCTGCGCATAAAAGCATTCCCTCAGAAAGCACTCCTGCAAGCTTGGCTGGCTTTAAGTTTACGAGAACCATTACCTTTTTGCCTACCATCTCCTCTGGAGAGTAGTATTTGCGGATTCCTGATACAATCTGCTTTGTCTGGCTTCCAATCTTAACCTGTGAACAGAGCAGCTTCTTTGATTTTGCAACTGCTTCACACGCTACGATTTCACCGACCTGAAACTGCAATTTTTCAAAATCCTCAAATGTAATCTCTGGCTTTGCCTCAATGTCGATTACATCCTCATTATCCTCTGATTTTCCTTCTGGCGCAAGCCCAAGTTTTGCCTGCTCTGCCTCATACTCTGCCTTCTGTGCAGCCTGAATAGCTTCTACCTTTGGCATAACCTCCTTGGCATCAAGTCTCTGGAAGAGAATTTCAGGCTTATCCGTAACCTTTGTTCCGCTTACATAGAGTCCGAACTTATCCAAATCGTCCAATTCACGAAGTGATGTGTTAAGCTGTGCTACAATCTTCTCTGCTGTCTCTGGCAGGAATGGGTGCAGCAAGCTTGCTCCGATTGTGATAGCCTCTGTGAGGTTGTAGAGTACCTCTGCCAGTCTGTCCTGTTTTGCCTCATCCTTGGCAAGTACCCATGGTGTTGTCTCATCAATGTACTTGTTGCAACGGCGGAATACTGCAAATACCTCTGTGATAGAGTCTGCTACTCTTAAGTCTGTCATCTTCTTTGCAATTTTTGCCTTTGCGCCTGTGACAACAGCCTTTAAATCTGCATCGATGTCTGCCTGGTCTGCTGTATCCCCTGTGCTCTTTACTATGCCATCAAAGTACTTATTGGTCATTGAAACTGTTCTGTTTACAAGGTTTCCAAGTACGTTTGCAAGCTCTGAGTTAAATCTCTCGATTACCAGATCCCATGTGATGATTCCATCATTTTCAAATGGCATCTCGTGAAGTACAAAGTATCTGGTTGCGTCCACTCCGAATAAATCAACCATATCGTCTGCATAGATTACATTGCCCTTTGACTTGCTCATCTTCTCTCCACCCTGAAGCAGCCATGGATGGCCAAATACCTGCTTTGGAAGTGGGAGGTCAAGTGCCATAAGGAAAATAGGCCAGTAAATTGTATGGAATCTCACGATGTCTTTTCCAATAAGATGAAGGTCTGCTGGCCAGTTCTTCTTGAATTCTTCTGTCGAACCATCTGGGTCATATCCGATACCTGTGATATAGTTTGTGAGGGCATCAAGCCATACATATACTACATGCTTTGGATCAAAGTCTACCTGAATACCCCAGTTGAAGGATGTACGTGACACGCAGAGATCCTGAAGTCCTGGTAAAAGGAAGTTGTTCATCATCTCATTTTTACGTGATACTGGCTGGATAAACTCTGGGTGGGTATTGATATAATCAATAAGTCTGTCAGCATATTTGCTCATCTTGAAGAAGTAAGCCTCCTCCTTGGCTGGCTTGACCTCACGTCCACAGTCAGGGCATTTTCCATCTACAAGCTGTGACTCTGTCCAGAAGGACTCACATGGTGTACAGTAAAGTCCCTCGTATGAGCTTTTATAGATGTCTCCCTGGTCATAGAGTTTCTTGAAAATCTTCTTTACGCATTTCTCATGGTCTTCGTCTGTTGTACGGATAAATCTGTCATATGAGCTGTTTACCATATCCCAGATTCTCTTTACCTCGCCTGATACCTTGTCTACATACTCCTTTGGAGTGATTCCAGCCGCCTCTGCCTTCTCCTGAATTTTCTGACCATGCTCATCTGTTCCTGTCTGGAAATGTACATCATAGCCCTCTGCCTTTTTGTATCTGGCGATGGCATCTGCCAGAATAATCTCATATGTGTTTCCAATATGAGGCTTACCAGATGTGTAAGCGATTGCGGTTGTAATATAATACTTTCCTTTGTTTGTCATTGTGTGTCTCCCTTCAAAACAAAACGCCTCCCAGAGAATATACATTCCCTAGAAGGCGAAATAATCACGTTACCACTTCTATTCGCACAGACCTCACAGCCCATGCCTCTGTAAATATCTCAGAATATATTATGCCTGAAATATCCTCCACTATAACGGGTGTTCCCGTCAAAACTTATCCTGACATATGCCTCATGCAAAATACAGGTTCAGCTCTGCCACTCCAAAGCCATGTTCCCAGTGTCCTTAATCGTCCCCTCTCAGCGTAGCCTGCGGCTTAGGGATTCTCTGTAAATCTCAGGCAAAGGTACTCTCTTTTTCTACGTGTTTGCTCTGTAATAGCTTTAATCTATCACGAGTTATAGAAAAAGTCAACTAGAGCTTGTATGTTGAGCGCCTGTATAATTCAATAACACCTGTATCTGTTATTTTCTCTTTTAATAACCAGTATGTTGACATTCCACTAAAGACATTTTTCTTTCTAAAGAATGACACAACTACATAATTATCGGATTCTTCTCTTTTGCGAATAAAAATATATACATTTGCTCTAATCTCTTTGCAATAAGATTCTATAAAATAATCAGCCTTTATTTGGCTCCCAAATGATTGAACCTGATAAATTCGCATAAAATCACTGGAATCCAGACATTTTTCTAAAAATCTCATATCAGATACTCTCTCTGCAATCGTTCCCATCGATGAAATATCCTGTTTATATTTTTTACTTTCATTTAGTTTTGCATCTGTTATTTCTGATGGAGTTTTATATAAAATTGCATTGACCATTTTC
>CAVKUD010000232.1:0-4141 GCA_963659315.1 Senegalimassilia sp.
AGGGTAATTTACGTTGACGAAAGACAAAGTCAGACCAGATTCTGCTGACAAGGTTTACTGGAGGCAGAATGAAACATTTGCAGACCTGTTTAATGCGTATTTATATGACGGCGAGCAGGTTATCAAGTCGGAGGAATTGGAGGAGTTAGACACTGATGCCTCGGACATAGTTGAGATTGGAGAGGTAAAGGAAAGCGTCAAAGGAGCAAGAGACGTGATTAAGATTGCCAAAAAGTATGATGGGGTAGAGTATGTACTTCTGGCAATCGAAAATCAGGATGGCATACACTATGGCATGCCAATACGGGTTATGGGCTATGACCATTATTCATATAATAAGCAGTATAATGACAGGAAGAGCTATTATAAGGATAAGGGAATTAGCCTAAAGGATGATGAGTTTATCTCTGGCATAAGGAAAACAGATAAATTCTTGCCAGTGATAACACTTGTGTTGTATTATGGAGAAAAGGACTGGGATGGACCGAGGAGTCTGTATGATATGTTGGTAATTCCCGATAGGATAAAGCATTTTGTGGGAAACTATCCGATAAACATAATACAGATGAAAGACAATGACCTGGTGCTTCACAACCAGTATAATGTGGATTTGTTTGAAATAATGTCTATAATATATGATACTAAAAAATCGGTAGCACAGAGAATTGCGACATTAAGGGAGTTTGAAGCGGATAAAGAGGTAGATGAAAAAGTAATTGATGTTATTGTAGCAACAACAAATATGAAAGTTAATAATAAGAAAGCAGGTGAGCTGACATTGTGTACTTTATGGGATGAAGCAAGGGAACAGGAGCGAGAAAAAGGTCGTGAAGCAGAAATATTTACAAGTGTGCAGGATGGTGACTATGGAATAAAACGAGGGGCAGAAAAGCTTGGAATTACAGAAAAGAAATTTATAGAAAAAATGGGAGAAGCAGG
Organism: Senegalimassilia sp.; assembly: GCA_963659315.1. Classification (GTDB taxonomy): domain Bacteria; phylum Bacillota; class Clostridia; order Lachnospirales; family Lachnospiraceae; genus Roseburia. The sequence goes on from CAVKUD010000232.1 coordinate 940, forward strand.
ATTTAAGATACCTGAACCGATGTAGTGATATAATCAACAACTGAATAAGGTATAATAAAATCACAAGGGACAGAAGCGTCAACAATTTTGACAATTCTGTCCCTTGTCTGTAAATATGGAATATGCTAGATTGATATTAGATGAAATCACCAAAAATGCCCAAAAGATGTCTTTTGGCAATTTACATATGTACCTTGGTTCTTTTTGTCAGGCAAAATCCCGCACTTGGCAATTATGACGAGGAATATGTGACTAATTACAGTTCGGAAATCGAAGAAATCCTAAATGCTTCTGACAATTTGAATTCCTTTTCAATTTTTAATGCTGAGGATTCTTTTTCGGAAAGAAATATCGAAAAGACTAAGAATGATTTCTCCAAGATTGCAGACCTCCATGTCACTAAGCTGAGTGGACTGGCATTGGAGAACTACTTTCGTTTTGATGAGGCTGATATAGCTATATTCATAGGAACGGTATTTATTGCACTTGCCTGTCTTGATGAGAGAAAGAAAGCTCTCCAGTGTGTGCTTCACACCTGTAGTAAAGGCAGAGGCAGACTAGCTGCCAGGCGGATTGGAGCTATGTTTTTTGCCATAGCATTTTTTACACTTGTGGTCAAGCTGTCGCTTCTTGTGACTGCAAATGTCAAATATGGTGGAAACATAATAAGTGACCTGTCGCAGCCTGTTCAGTCGGTTCAGAAGTATTTCATGCTGACATATAGTTTGACAATCGGTCAGTTCTGTATAGTGAAGTACTTGTATTCAGTGCTTAGCTGTTTTCTGGCGGCACTAATTGTCTGGAGCTTTTTCTGGATTATAGACAATTTTATGGCTGCCATGGGTGGAGTGATGATATTCGGTCTGGTAGAATTTGGGCTGTACACATGGATTAAGACAGGGCAGGGGGCAGAAAATCTACATTATTGCAATATATTTTATAATTGTATAGATGACAGACTCTGGTCTGAGTACAAAAACCTCAATATTGCATCAAGCCCTGTGGATAAGATGTTTGTTAATCTGATATTACAGCTGGCTCTGCTTATACTGGTTGGATGTGTGGCGATATTGGTGGCACATTTCAGATATCCGATTGCAAGCCACAGGCTTGGTTCTGGCAGAGTGGTTCAAAAGGTGACAGTCTGGTATTCTGGTGTGAGGAGTGGATTGCAGGAGAAGCTATCAGTCATGATGGCTGAGTTTTACAAGCTCATGGTATCGCAAAAGGGAATACTTGTGGTTGTCGGCATGATAATTGCACTCATATATATTAATCCAATTCCTGATGTGAAATTTATGGGATTTCAGGAGGGCTACAATGACTTTATTCATGAATATGTAGGAGCGCCTTCTGAAAAGTCAGAGGAGGGACTTGCAGAGCTTCAGGCTCTGGTGGATGAAGAGGATGCCAGACATATGCAGGTACTGGAGCTTTATGATGAGGGTAAGGCATCTGCCCAGGATGCCGCCACATCAGAGATGCTGCACAGCAGTCTGGAGTACAGGCGCAATCTGCTTGAGAAGCTTATGGAACAGACCCAGTATGTGCAAAGTGTCAGGGACTATAAGGGAATAGATGCCTGGTATGTAAATTATTATGAGTACGGCAATCTGCTGGAAGATGAGAAAATCATAAATGTACTGCTCCTGCTTTTGAGTATATCATTGATAAGTGGTGCCTGTGTCAGCGCAGAGAAAAAGACGGATATGGGCAAAATACTGCACACAACATATATAGGAAGAAAACGGATGCTTAAGAACAAGCTGCTGGTGGCTGGAATATTCAGTGCCATGATATATGGAGTGATGATTTATCTGAGGCTGGCAGCAGTCTGGGCAACCTACAAATTTGAAGGTTTAGGCGCACCAGTGCAGAGCTATCCTGAACTTGCAGGGGTTTCAGTGCCAATCAGTATGCAAACCTATCTGATATTATATTATCTGATAAAAATGCTTATAGTTATCTGCTGGGCAGATGGAGTAGTTCTTATCAACATGAGGGTAGATTCAAAGCTTGCCTCGATAGTTACTGTGGTGTTGGGAGTCGCATTATATATTCTTATAAAGACAGTCGGCTATCAGTATGCAGTCATACCTTGTATTGTATTGACTCTTGGGGCGATTATATTGGAGCAGAGAAGGTGGATGGTGAGTTATGAAATTAGTGATTAAAAATGTGTCAAAAACATATGGAAAAGTCAGGGCGCTTAAGAATGCGTCATTTGAGCTGAGCGAGGGAATATATGGTCTGTTGGGACCTAACGGAGCAGGAAAAAGCACCTTAATCAACCTTCTGACGGATAATATAAAAAGAGATGCTGGTGAGATACTGCTGGATGGCACAGACATACTTGCCATGAAGGGAGAATACTTAAACTATGTGGGATATATGCCGCAGGATCAGGGCTACTATGATGAGTTTACAGTTAAAGCCTTCCTTATGTATATAGCCCGTCTAAAGGGCTTAAAAGGAAAAGCCGCCAAAGCCAGAGCCGAGGAGCTTATAGAGATGTTTAACATGGATTACTACTGTCATAAAAAGGTAGGAAGTCTGTCTGGAGGCATGAGACAGCGAGTTTTGTTAGCCCAGGCTCTGCTCAATGACCCTCCTATATTGATACTGGATGAGCCGACAGCAGGAGTAGACCCACAGGAGAGAATCAATATCCGAAACAGTATCAGCAAGCTGGCAGAAAACCGGATAATAATCATAGCAACCCATATAGTGTCAGACATAGAGGCTATAGCAAATGAAATCCTGCTGATGAAGGATGGTGTGATTATAGAAAAGGATACACCGTATAATCTCATAAATAAGGTAAGACCCAAGGTACACTGTTTTAACATATCCAGGGCAGAGCTTGATTTGGTGCAGCAAAGCTATGCTATAAGCAACATCCAGCATACCATGGATGGCTATAGCATAAAGATTGTGTGTGATGATTATGACGGAAGATATGGAGAACAGCCAGGGGACGCCAATCTGGAGGACGTATACCTCTACTATTTCTAGTTCATGCTTCAGTAAGGAAGCCCATCATTGACCTGCCAGTGACACTGGTTAAGCCAGTATTGTGATTAATTGTATAAAAAATTGAAAAAATCAAAAAAATTTGAAAAAAGGGCTTGACGTAACCGTATGCATTTGATATTATAATACACGGTTCGTTGGTCAAGCGGTTAAGACGCCGCCCTCTCAC
>CAVKUD010000233.1:0-4092 GCA_963659315.1 Senegalimassilia sp.
AAGGAGGTACCGTGATGGATTTATCTAATTTAAAGGCAGCTGAAGGTTCAGTGCATAGTGATAATTTCAGAAGAGGCCGTGGACACGGCTCAGGAAACGGTAAGACTGCTGGTAAGGGTCATAAGGGTCAGAAGGCTCGTTCTGGAGCACCTAGAATTGGTTTCGAAGGTGGACAGATGCCATTATACAGAAGATTGCCTAAGAGAGGTTTCAAGAACAGAAACACAAAGACAATCGTAGCAATTAATATTTCAACTCTTGAGCGTTTCGACAATGATACAGTAGTAACTGTAGATACATTAGTTGAAGCTGGTATCGTAAAGAACCCAAGAGATGGCGTAAAGATTCTCGGAAATGGTGAACTTACTAAGAAGCTTACAGTTTCAGCTAACGCATTCAGCGCAAGCGCAAAGGAAAAGATTGAAGCTCTTGGTGGAAAAACAGAGGTGATCTAATGTTCGAGACACTCCGTAATGCATTTAAGATTAAAGATATTCGTAATAGAATTCTCTTTACTTTCCTGATGCTTATTGTCATCCGTATCGGAAGTGAGCTTCCGATACCGGGTGTAAACGGATCTGTATTTCAGGATTGGTTTTCTAACAATTCCTCTGATGGATTAGGATTTGTTGATGCGATTACCGGTGGATCATTTTTGAACATGTCTGTGTTTGCACTGAACATTACTCCATATATTACATCTTCAATTATCATGCAGCTGCTCACAATAGCGATTCCAAAGCTTGAAGAGCTCCAGCGTGATGGTGAAGAAGGTAGAAAAAAGATTGTAGAGATAACTCGTTATCTCACAATTGCACTTGGACTGATTGAGTCAGTAGCAATGACAATTGGCTTCTATAGGGGCAATTATCTTGTAGATAAGAGCCCTCTTACAGTTATAATGGTTATCACTTCACTCACAGCAGGCTCTGCTGTGCTTATGTGGATTGGTGAGCGTATAACAGAGAAGGGTATTGGAAACGGTATATCAATCGTTTTGACAATTAACATTATTTCCCGTATGCCTGAGGATTTAGGTACACTCTGGGAGCAGTTTATTGCATCCCAGACAAACACAGCAAAGGCTGTTGTTGCAGCACTTGTTATCGTTGCAATTATTGTTGTGATGGTTATGTTTGTTATCGTACTTCAGGGAGCTGAGAGACGTATCCCAGTTCAGTACTCAAGCAAGATTCGTGGAAATAAGCAGGTTAGTGGTCAGCAGACACATATTCCACTTAAAGTAAACACAAGTGGTGTTATTCCTGTAATTTTTGCCCAGTCACTTATGTATACACCTGTAATTATTGCAAGTGTACTTGGTAAGGGTAATGGTACAGGAATTGGAAGCAAGATTTTAAAGGGATTATCACAGTCTAACTGGTGTGACCCAGAGAATCCTGTATACTCAATCGGACTTGTTGTTTATATCGCATTAGTAATAGCATTTGCATATTTCTATACACAGATTACATTCAATCCATTAGAAGTTGCGAATAATATGAAGCGAGCTGGAGGATTTGTTCCTGGTATCAGACCTGGAAAACCAACCAGTGATTACTTAAATCAAATATTGAATTATATCGTATTTATAGGTGCAGTTGGACTTACAATCGTTGCAGTGATTCCTATCTTCTTCAACGGTGTATTCAACGCAAACGTATCATTTGGTGGTACATCAATCATCATCGTTGTAGGTGTTGTAGTTGAGACACTTAAACAGGTTGAATCACAGATGAGGGTTCGTTACTATAAAGGATTTTTAAATGAGTAATGTACTATATGGAGATACTGTTTTCAGTATCTCCTATTGTGCATAATAGAGAATAAGGAGAAGACTATGAAAATTATTATGTTAGGAGCACCTGGTGCTGGAAAAGGAACACAGGCAAAGCAGATTGCTGCAAAATACAATATTCCACATATCTCAACAGGTGATATTTTCCGTGCAAATATCAAGAACGGAACAGAGTTAGGTAAAAAGGCAAAAACATATATGGATCAGGGAGCATTAGTTCCAGACGAGCTTACATGTGACCTGGTAATGGACAGAATCCAGCAGGATGACTGCAAGAATGGATTCGTATTGGATGGCTTCCCAAGAACAATTCCACAGGCTGAGGCACTTGATGCAGCATTAAAGAAGATTAATCAGACTATGGATTTTGCAATCGACGTAGATGTTCCAGATGAGAATATCGTAAAGCGTATGGGCGGAAGAAGAGCATGCTTGAATTGTGGAGCAACCTACCACATCGTATTCAACCCAACTAAGGTTGAGGGTAAATGTGATGCATGTGGAAGCGAGACAGTGCTTCGTGATGATGATAAGCCAGAGACAGTCCAGAAGCGTCTTACAGTATATCATGATCAGACACAGCCACTTATTGAGTACTACAATGCTCAGGGGATTTTAAAGTCAGTAGATGGAACAAAACCGATGGACGACGTATTTGCCGCTATCGTTGCAATATTAGGTGAATAATAATGTCTGTAACGATTAAATCAGCTCAGGAAATAGAATTGATGAGAGAGGCAGGAAGAATTCTTGCCGCAGTCCATCAGGAGCTTGGAAAAGCAATTAAACCTGGGATGTCCACACTGGATGTGGACCGTTTGGGTGAAGAAATGATTCGGAGTTATGGGTGCGAGCCTTCATTTTTAAATTACTGCGGATACCCGGCATCAATCTGTGTATCTGTAAATGATGAGGTAGTGCATGGAATCCCAAGAGCAGATCGTATCATAAAAGAAGGCGATATCGTCAGTCTGGACGCAGGAGTTATCTATAAGGGATACCATTCAGATGCAGCCAGAACAGTCGGGGTTGGAGAGATAAGTAAAGAAGCACAGTATCTTATAGAAAGAACACGCTTAAGCTTCTTTCAGGGCATAAAAAATGCAAAGGCAGGCAGGAGACTTTTTGATATATCAGGAGCCATAGGTGACTTCGCAGAGAGCTTTGGATATGGTGTGGTATATGACCTTGTGGGTCATGGTATAGGTTCACACCTGCATGAGGAGCCGGAGATACCTAATTTCAGGCAGAGATGGCCTCACAGGGGCATAAAGCTTAAGCCGGGCATGACCTTAGCCATCGAGCCCATGATTAATATGGGTACAGCTGATGTTGTGTGGATGGATGATGAATGGACAGTTGTCACAGAGGATCATTCACTGTCAGCCCATTATGAAAATACAATACTTATAACAGACAGTAAGCCGGAAATCCTATCCTTGACTGAGGATGAGAAAGCAGCTGGATTCCTGGAGTTATTTTAGACCAAATGAGACAGATTTATGACAGGAGGATATATAAATGTCAAAGGCAGATGTTATTGAAGTTGAAGGAGTTGTAGTTGAGAAATTACCAAACGCATTCTTTAAGGTAGAACTTGAGAATGGACATCAGATTTTAGCTACAATCAGTGGAAAGCTCAGAATGAACTTTATCAGAATTTTACCAGGTGATAAGGTTACAATTGAGATGTCTCCATATGACCTCACAAAGGGCAGAATTATTTGGAGAGATAAATAAGAAAATATATTGACTTCTTGAAAGTGTCCGTGTATAATACTACTCGGACACTTTTGGAAAAGTATCCCTAATAAGGGACTTTCATTGAGAAAGGAGGATTTGCTGTGAAGGTTAGATCATCAGTTAAACCAATGTGCGAAAAGTGCAAAGTTATTAAAAGAAAAGGAAGCATCAGAATTATCTGCGAGAATCCTAAGCATAAACAGAGACAGGGTTAATTATATATGAACCCTGTTATTTGTGCGTAAGGTAACAATAACCTTTTCAAACAAATTATGTGCGGCTGCAGCGCAAATTCAATTTGACGCTGTTCATAATAAACAGAGAGCAGTCTGGCTATGCGCTATAATACCGAGTGGCGTATAACGAAAATGCAAAATATGGGAAAGCACTTGAGTACACACATTTCAGGACGTGCAACCGTAGCTGTAGGAGAGTGGTTTTCGGTTATAGAGGTGTTGTTGCAGACACGTCGCTACAATATTGATTAGGAAAAATATTTATGGAGGTGTAAACACACATGGCTCGTATTGCAGGTGTAGATTTACCAAGAG
>CAVKUD010000234.1:0-4082 GCA_963659315.1 Senegalimassilia sp.
GTTGGAGTAATGAATATCAAATATAATTCATTACCCCAACATTTATTTTAGAACCTTAAAAATGGCTCTGGGGTGTTTTTATTTTAATTTCAGGAATAATAAACGCCCCCACTTAATATATTTTTTATATATGAGGAGGGGCATTTTTATGGCAAATAATGAGTTTGATCTATATAAAGACATTCAGGGCAGAACAAACGGCGAGATATACATAGGTGTGGTGGGACCGGTCAGGACTGGCAAATCCACATTCATAAAACGCTTTATTGATTTATGTGTGCTCCCGTTTGTAGAGGATGAAAATGACAAAAGCAGACTGATTGATGAGCTGCCACAGGCAGGGCAGGGAAAAATGATAATGACCACAGAGCCAAAATTCATCCCTCTTAAAGCCGCTGATATAGTACTGGATGATGATACCACAGCCAAAATCAGGCTGATAGACTGTGTGGGCTTTATGGTGGATGGAGCGTCAGGACATATGGAGGGTGAAAATGACAGAATGGTCAAGACCCCATGGTTTGACGAGGATGTGACCTTTGAGGATGCTGCTACAATTGGCACAGAAAAGGTCATAAAGGATCATGCCACGATTGCAATAATGGTGACAACAGACGGTTCCTTTGGAGATATTCCAAGAGAAAATTATTTAAAGGCAGAGCGTGAGACGGTGGAGCAGCTAAAGGCATCGGATAAGCCTTTTGTAATTCTGCTCAATACCATAAAGCCATACAGCAATGAGACCACAAAGCTGAAAGAATGGATGCAGAAGGAATATAATTGCAGTGTCCTGGCTGTTAACTGCAACCAGATGCAGAAGAATGAGGCACTCATGGTTTTAGAGCAGATAGCCTTTGAGTTTCCTGTATCGAGGGTGGATTTTTATGTGCCAAAATGGATAGAGATGCTTGAAAACGATAATCCTATAAAGCACTGTATCATTGATTACGCCAGAAAATTCATGAAGTCAGTAGATAAAATGCAGGATTTGCGGGATGGTAAATACAAGGAAATCCAGCCAGAGGCAGACTGTGAGGATGTGATAAAAAATGTAAATCCTTACAGAATGAGTCTTGTGGACGGAACAATCTCGGTAAATATCGAGGTTAATGAGAAGTATTATTTTAAGAATTTATCTGATATGACAGGGGTTCCAATTACAAGTGAGTACCAGCTCATCTCAGAGATTGCAAGACTTACCTCCATGAAGAAGGCATACGAGAAGGTACAGGATGCCATGGACTCTGTGCTCCAAAAGGGCTACGGTGTGGTAATGCCAGAGCTTGCAGACATCACCATGGATGAACCAGTGCTTATCCAGCATGGCAACAAATATGGGGTCAAGATGAACGCTACATCGCCATCTATTCACTTTATCAGAGCTAACATAGAGACAGAGATTGCTCCAATCGTGGGAAGCAAAGAGCAGGCGGAAGACCTGATTACATATATCAAAGATGGACAGAATGAGGTAGAGGGTGTCTGGAACACCAACATATTTGGAAAATCAATCGGTGAGCTTATGGAGGATGGCATCAGGAATAAAATTATGCAGATGGATGATGAATGTCAGGTGAAGCTGCAGGATACTATGCAGAAGATTGTCAATGACAGTAAGGGTGGGATGGTTTGTATTATTATTTGATATTATTCAGGAGATTTAAAAGAGCATGGGCTGAGGCACATGTGTAGAAAAAATATAATAGATTTATCGTGTAACAGAGAGAACTGACTGGCATGGCTGGTTGGTTCTTTTTTTTGTTCAAAATCCCACATAAGCCGAACATCCTATTGAAATGGTTCGTACAAACGAATAGAATATAGATGAAAGGAATATAAAATGGAAAAATACATTTCAGTAGCCGAAACAGCCGAAAGATGGAATGTTTCGCCGAGAAGAATTCAGATATTATGTAACGAAAACCGAATAAAAGGCGCTAAAAAGCAAAGCGGAATATGGTTCATTCCATGCGGAGCCAAAAAACCAGAAAGGATGAAGTCTGGTGTTAAGAGTGAAGAAAATAAGGTGCTGAATGTCCTGTCACTTTTTTCGGGGTGTGGAGGGATGGACTTAGGCTTCGAGGGAGGCTTTGAGGTATTAGCACAATCAGTAAATGTGAATATACATAAAGACTGGAAAATTAAGAAAAGCAGGGAAGGCTGGGTAAGACTGCCCAAAAATAAATTTCATACAGTGTTTGCAAACGACATCAAGCCAGAGGCAAAGGCAGCATGGAGCAATTACTTTGGCAAGAGGGGCTTAGAGACATCATTATACTACCTGGATAGCATAGTGGATTTGGTAAAATTGCAAAAGGAGAATAAAATCAATATTTTTCCAGATGAAATCGACATTGTAACGGGAGGCTTTCCATGTCAGGATTTTTCAGTCGCAGGAAAAAGGCTGGGCTTTGACACCGATAAGGGGCACAATGGTAAAAAAATAGACATCAACACACCTACAGTTGAAAACAGGGGACACCTGTATATGTGGATGAGAGAGGTGATTGCGATTACCAAGCCCAAGATGTTTATCGCTGAAAATGTGAAGGGTCTGACCAATTTAAAGGATGCAAAGGAAATAATAGAAAATGATTTTTCTTCTGTCTGCAATGGCGGTTATTTAGTAGTACCAGCCAGAGTTTTAAATGCTGCCTGCTATGGAGTACCCCAGGGAAGAGAAAGGGTTATCTTTTATGGATTTAAAAAATCTGAATTGACAGGGGAGGCTCAAAAGCAATTAAGCTCTGAGTGTATAAGCCCTGAATACGACCCCTATCCTGTTCCGACCCACTATCTGAATCAGCAGTTACATGGGGCTGACCAAATGCCATATGTCAATGTCAGACAGGCCTTTTATGGACTTGAGGAGCCTGAAAACTCATTGGATTTAAGCCAGCAGAAGTATTCCAGGGCAAAATACATGGGGAAGCATTGTCAGGGACAGCAGGAGGTCAGACTTGACGGAATTGGTCCTACAATAAGGTCTGAACATCATGGAAACATCGAATTCCGGAGACTGTCTAAGGAGCACGGAGGCACTCATCTGGAGGAGCTTGAGGAAGGAAAAGAGGAAAGGAGACTCACAGTCAGGGAATGTGCAAGGATACAGACATTTCCAGATGATTATGAGTTTGTAATTCCTAAAAAAGATGGTAACACATCGGTTTCTGCATCTGAAGCATATAAGATAATAGGGAATGCGGTTCCGCCGTTGCTGGCATTTAATATTGCCAGGAGATTAGAGGATAACTGGGATATGTACTTTGGAGGTTAATGTGTCACAGGAAAGATTAGCATTATATATTGAAAAATTATATGGAATGCAGGAAGATATAGAGAGAAGGCTTTGCGAAAAGAAAGAGCAGGAGGCTGATAAATTTAAGCTGTCCGGGACAGACTTTGAGGCGATAGTATATGACAGCCTGATTGCAGCTGGCTTTGATAAAGAAGCCATTACTCACAGTACACAGAGATTCCCTGATTTTATATTAGAGGATAAAACTGACGGAGATAAATTAGGGATTGAGGTAAAAAAGACAGACTCGTCAAAATGGGAAGTGATTGGTGGAAGCATATATGAAAGCCTGAAAAACGATATTGATGATACTTATGTAATTATGGCAAAGCTTGGCGGTGGTAAGCCAGAGGTACGCCTGAAAAGATATGAGGAATGTATAGCGGATTTAAAGGTGACGCACAGCCCGAGATTTTATCTGAACCTGGATTTAAAGGAGGGTGAGGATTATCTTACCAGAAATGATGCCAGGGATTTACTGGAATTGTCAGGAGATGATTTAAACAGGAAAATAAGAAGGCTGCTGAGGACACAGAAATCCACATGGTGGAGTGGCAGCGAGACAACAGCTTTTTCGGATTTGTCTAAGGATGAAAAAGGCATTTATCTAAATGAGGGGATTGCCCTATTTCCAGAAGTGTTTAAAGGCGACTATCACAATTTTACGCCATGGCTTGTATATAGCTGTCTGGTATGGTGTGGTAATGTGAGGGATATTTTCTCTGCTGGAGGCAATAAATTCATAGAGGACAGGGGCATATATGTATCAGCTGTGATGTATCGT
>CAVKUD010000235.1:0-4035 GCA_963659315.1 Senegalimassilia sp.
TGCCCCAATATCAATTGCTAAATAGTATTTGTCCATATCTTTCCTCCGTTTTCTAGTATGATTATAGGAGGCTTTGGGGCATAAAAAAAGAACACCTTTTGTTTAAAAAAGTGTCCTTATTTGCATCTATATTGTCTGGGCGTCATCCCATACTTCTTCTGAAATATCCTGTGAAAATAACTCACATTCTCATACCCCACCATAACTGCAATATCCGCCACAGACTTCTTCGTATTTGTAAGCAGATAGCCTGCCTGAGACAATCTCTTTGCCTGCACAAGCTCCGTATAATTCTGTCCTGTCTGCTTCTTAATCTCCCTTGACAGCCAGTACAAATCATAGTGTAAAATCTCAGCAAGCTCCGACAGCTCCCCATCTCTGTAATGCTCCTCTACATACCGGAGCACCTGAATCATAAGCTTCTGGTTTTCCTGGCTTTCGTCCACCGCTATGCTCTCTGCACAGTTGATAAGCTGAATCAGAAGCAGTCCCATGGTAAACTGGCTTATGCTCCTCTTGTTCTGTGTCGGGTGCATCAGAGTCCAAATCAGATTTTCCACCAGATTCTGAACAGGAATCACATCTGACACCTGAAAATGCAGATAGTTGGCTTCCTTATTCTCACCGGTCATGCAGTCCAGGACAAAGCTTCTAAGCAGATTGTCCTCAGAAGTCATCATGCGCAGTCCATGGTCAAAAAATTCTGGCAGGACTATAAAATTTACCGCTATATCCTTTTCCCTGGCAGGATAGATTTCCTGTAAACTGTTCTGGTTTAAAAACAAGAGCTCACCTGCCTTAAGGTACACGTCCTTTCCATTTATGACATGATGGGTCTCACCCTGACACATGTATACGATTTCCACATAATTGTGGGTATGGGCTGGAAAGTGGGCAAATCTGGTATGCTTGCGGATAGTGATAAGCTTGCCAGCTTCCAGAAGCTTCCTGGAATCAATGACGTAATCATTTGATGTTGCTTTTGCAGTCTTTCTGACTCCAGCCACCTTATCTGCCATCAAACTCCTATCAGGCAGTGCCTGGCTATCACTCATAGCCTTGTCGTTCGCCTGATACAGTCCTCTGTCGATTTCGCCCGCACCCTGCAGAATCACCTGCTCTTCTTCAGTTATCTTACCAAGCTCATCAAGTATTTCTTTTCGCAATTATATTCTCCCTTTTTGTTTTACCAGCTTTCCCGATATTTACTGCTTATCTGTCTGCAGGCTGACAACAAAGGTGCTGCCCTCGCCAAGCCTGCTCTCCACAGCAATATCACCCTTATGAATATCTACAACCCTCTTCACAAGGGCAAGACCTAAGCCATTTCCCTGGGCTGCATGGGATGTGTCTCCCTGATAAAACTTCTTAAATATGTTTTTGCCTGTCTGGGCATCCATACCGCAGCCATTGTCTGAAATGCTGACAATCCCCCTGCCCTTTTCTCTGCATACCTTTATCTGAATCTTACCACCATCCGGGGTAAATTTCAAAGCATTGCTCATGAGATTATTCCAGACCAGAGACAGCATTTCCTTATCTCCCCGAACCATAACATTATCCATTATGTCAGTCTCGATTTCTATGTTTTTGTCTTCCCATGCCTGTTCAAAATTAAGCACACTCTCACAGACACACTCTCCCAAATCAAGCTCTTCCATCTGTGGGAAAATCTGCTGGTTTTCAAGCTTATTGAGCTTAAGTATATTTGTAATCAGAAAAGACAGGCGTCTGGTCTGCTCCATAATTTTTGCTGCATATTCAAGTCTCTTTTCATCTGACAAATCATAAGCTTCAAGCAGGGTTGCATAATTTTGCATTACGGCAAGGGGAGTCTTAATCTCGTGGGACACGTTTGATATGAAATCATTTCCCAGCGTCTCCACACTGCCCAGCTCCTTAATCATCACATTTATGCTTGAAATAATTGTGTCATATGCGTAGCTGCTATCCGAAAATTTCTGAAGCTGGGTTGTAAAATCCCCACTCATCACCCGGTTTAAGCCTTCCTGAATTTTTCTCACAGGTCTTGTAATCTGATAGTATCTTCTAACCTGGTCAATAATCGTAAAAATTCCTGCGATTATAAATACATTTACAAAGGTAATCGGTGCCGCATGCCTTATATCCGCATCACTTATTGTTGCCCTTTTTAAGAATAACACCATATTACAGGTCACTACAAACGCAACAAGCAGTGAGAAAATAATAAACTCTCTCACTGCAAAAAATATCTCTTTTTTCCTATTCATCCTTTACTACCGCCTTATATCCCAGACCGTGTACAGTCTGTATCTCAAAGCTCTTACAGTCTGATAGCTTATCCCTGATTTTGGTCATGTATACATCCACAACCCTCGGACCAGATGCCGACTCTATATCCCAGAATTCATCCATCAGCGCACTTCTGGTAAAGGTCTTTTTGGGATAAGATAAGAGCTTATACAAAATATCAAACTCTCTCACTGTAAAAGCGATTTCCTCTCCATCCAGATACGCACTGTGTTCCTCTGCATCCATCTCAAAGTTACCCACCACAAGCTTTTTACTGCTTGCTATTTTTGCCCTGCGAAGCAGAGCCTCCACACGAAGCAGCATCTCATCAAGCACCACAGGCTTTACCATATAATCGTCAATACCGATTTTAAAGCCCTTCCGCTTTGACTCAAAATCATCCCTTGCAGTCATAAACAGAATCGGAATCTCTGAGTTTTGTCCCCGAACCTCCCTGGCAAACTCATATCCGTCGATGTCAGGCATCATAATGTCAGAGATAATAAGGTCAAATGTATTTTCATACATCCTGTCAAAAGCCTCCTCAGCGCCAAGGGCACCCAAAGCTGTATATCCGTTATTCTCCAGATATGAGCACACTGTCCTGTTAAGTTCCCTGTCATCCTCTACAACTAATATCTTAAACATCCAGACCTCCAACTGCCGGTTTACAATTCATTTTTAATCTCCTGACTCAAAGCAAGAATCTGGGCAGCCACCGCCTCACGCTCTTTCTTTAAAGTCCTCTTGTGTATAGGAAAGGCAATCGCCATAACGACCATACCTATTAATCCTACCACAATTCCAGCCACAAAGAAACTAGCAGGAGCCTCCATGACAATACTCATACCAGCTCCCATAATCAGCGCACCAATCACGCCAACTGTGACTGCCATGATTGCAGCCTTGCGCTCCACAGCCGCATCTAACTTTTTAATCTGTGTAAGCTTGTCATCCTCTTTAGCCACATACTTATTTACAATATCATCTACTTCCTTAGCCTTCTCAGAAGAGTATTCATATTTGAAAGTCTCATTTTTTAATGTCTCGTTATCCTGCATATCCACGCCTCCTTTACGTTAGCTGATTCTAGCACTCAAATGTTTCTGAAATGTTAAACCTGATTGCTTACTTACAGAATCATTTGTAACTTTCTTCTCAGCCATTTTGCGCTCTCTTCTCTCACTCATTAATTTTGTAAACTCATAAAATCCTTTGCTATCGTCTCTTGTTGTCATAATTTTGTCCTCCATTTTCTATCTTTTTTACTTATACTTAATCGCCTCACATACAGTGCTCTCCCCCCAGCGTGCCGACAATTTATTGTCGCACGCCCCAAAAGGTGCGTCACAGCTTTGATTGGGTATGCGGTGCAGATATGTATGCGTATTTGTGACTGTGAAGAATATTAGATTTCCTTAATGCTCTGCCCACTCCCCAGCAGCTCGGCAACAGGACGTTGCCGAGAGCGAGACCTGAGCCATGGATGGCGAATGTCGAGCGGTTGCGTCCCAATCCCACCACCTCCATCAGAGCATTTAGAAAATCTTATATTCGTAACCCGGAACAAATACGCATACATATCTGCACCGCATACCCTACACACCCCACCCCAACGCACCTTTCGCACCACAAAAAATTGCCCGCACGCTTCATGCACTTCTTAAGTACAAATGAATCATAACGGACAACCATTTCCAAAATGTTCTTAAATTGTTAAACAAATGTTAAACCTCAATCCTTAGTCCAAAGAAAGAAAAT
>CAVKUD010000236.1:0-4025 GCA_963659315.1 Senegalimassilia sp.
ATCCAGTAATGGGGCGTGATTTAAAAAATCACACCCCAACACTTGACTTAGAGCCAAAAAATATGAAGTCAGCAACGGGACTTAATCGAGGATGGGGTTTACATATTTGTGTGGTTTTATCCGTTTCCTTGATTATGGAACCCCGTTGCAGTTCATATTGTTTTCTGCAAAACAACTGTGCTCCATTCGGTTATTTTTACGTTTTGAGCGGGAAGCTTGCTACGCTTTGATTTCTGCGTTTTCTATGTATAGACTTACTTTGGGTTTGTTGTACGCATTTGTGCTGCGCACTCTGCGTTTGATAGGTTTTTTAGATGAAACTTCCCACATCATAGCCTTTGATAATCTGCTGGTATACAGTTGTTTTTCAGAAAAGAATATGAACTGCTGCGGGGTTCCATTAAACTCGGAAATGTAAATAACTGTGCAAATTTATTTACACTATCCGCAATTCGCTCCCGCAGTTGACTTCATATTTTTTCTGGAAAATACACTGTATATCAGCAGATTTACACAAACTATAATGTGGGAAGTTGGGTTTTATAATTTATATAACCTTTCCAGTCTTATTAAAGGCGTTTCATTATCTCGTCCATGATAGCACTGGCAACTTCTGTCTTGGACATTATTTCGAGTTCCATACAGTCATCCGCAGTTATGATAGTCACCACATTTGTATCCGTCCCAAAGCCCGCTCCCTTCACCTTCAGGTTATTGGCTACTATCATATCCACATTTTTCTTTGCAAGCTTTGCTCTTGAGTTTTCCAGCATATTCTCTGTTTCCATAGAGAAGCCGCAGATAAACTGGTCTGCTTTCTTATGGCTGCCAAGATATTTTAATATATCCTGTGTGCGTTCTAAAGCGATTGATGATTCACTATCATCCTTTTTCTTTATCTTTTCATCCGCTGGATTGACTGGACGGTAGTCTGCTACTGCGGCGGCTTTGATGATGATGTCCTGCTCTGGCGCTCTGGCTATCACCGCTCTTGCCATGTCCTCTGCGGATGTTACTGGCACCAGGTCTACAAACATTGGCGGCTCTATCGCTACTGGCCCTGTAACAAGTGTCACATCTGCGCCCCGCTGCATGGCATTTTCCGCAAGTGCATATCCCATCTTGCCTGTTGAATGGTTTGTGATGTAACGCACAGGGTCTATTTTTTCCTGGGTTGGTCCTGCTGTGATTAGCACCTTCCTGCCTGCCATGTCCTTGTCCCTGGCTATTGTTCTAAGGATATACTTAAGCAGGGTCTCTGGCTCTGGCATCTTGCCTGCTCCTGTATCTCCACAGGCAAGATAGCCACTGGCTGGATTTATGATTTCATATCCGTATTTCTCAAGAATTTTGAGGTTGTCCTGCAATATAGGATTTTCAAACATATTAGTGTTCATGGCTGGCGATATAAGCTTTGGGCATTTGCTTGCCATAATTGTTGTGGTCAGCATATCATCTGCTATGCCATGGGCTATCTTGCCGATTACATTTGCAGACGCTGGGGCTACCATAAAGATATCCGCTCTTTTTGCCAGTGCCACATGCTCCACATTGAATTGAAAATTTCTGTCAAAAGTATCTATCAGACACTTATTTCCCGTCAATGTCTCAAATGTGATTGGATTGATAAAATTAGTTGCATTTTTTGTCATAATGACATTTACATCTGCGTGTAATTTCACCAATGCACTTGCAAGATATGCTATTTTATAAGCCGCAATACTTCCTGTCACTCCTAAAACGACTGTTTTTCCTTTTAACATGTTTTTACCTCGATTATAACTTAATTGCTGATATCTATCAGGCTTCTACAAATCCCTGACAGCCTTAACTCCAGCTACGCTTTCCGCTGCCTGACAGCCACGTCCAATGGCTTTTCCCATGACATATGCAGCAAGGGAACCTACCAGATTAATATCTGCCTCAAATTCACCGGTTGAAACTGCATAGATACTATCTCCGTCCATCATAGTATGCACCGGACGGATTGCCCTGGCATATCCATTGTGAGTCATGGATGCTATCTTGTTAAGCTCGCTTTTACCAAAGCCTGCATTTGTTGCGATAATACCTATGGTGGTATTGGTGCGCTCCTTAACCGCAAGCATCATTTTGGCTGCGTCCTCAAAGAAAGCACGCTCATCATTTACCAGTGTGCCATCTGGATTCAGGCAGCCCGCAATAACCTGATTGGTCTCTATATCATAGATGTCACCGCAGGCATTTACCACAACCATAGCGCCGACCTTAAGTCCCTCAAGCTCAACTGCATAGGTTCCTATACCGCCCTTCATACAGCTCTCTGGTCCACGGTATTTGCCAACTGTGGCTCCCATACCAGCTCCATGATTTCCATTCTGCACAGGTGAGCAGCTTGCATTTTCGCATGCCTTTTTAGCCATCTCCTTATTCGGTCTGCTCTTTGGGTCTCCGATTCCCAAATCAAATATATCTGACTGGCAGACAAGGGGCACCCTGGTAACGCCCACATCCAGTCCTACGCCTCTGTCCTCCAGATATTCCATCACTCCGCCTGCGGCGTCCAGTCCAAAGGCTGAGCCTCCGCCTAATATTACAGCATGAAGCCCCTTACAGTCTGCTACTGGATTAAGAAGCGGTGTCTCTCTGGATGCTGGTCCTCCACCTCTTATGTCAAGTCCCGCTGGTGACTGCTTATCCATGAGCATGACTGTGATTCCTGTTATGCCCTCTGTGTCCTCTGCCTGGCCGACCTTAAAGCCGCCGACTTCCATAAAATCTATTTCTTTCATGTCATCTTCCTTTATTAACTACTGCTTGTTTACTGTATGCAAAAGTGCATTACAGATTGCTGATGCAATTATGAGACAGGCAAAAGCCTCCACCACTGCATTCACTCCTACAGATGCAAGAACTATTCCAAAGCTCTTGAAAAATCCGCTGTTTGTAATAAATCCGTATACCTGTGGCTGAGTCTTTGCCATGTAATCTCCCATAAAAATGACAAAAAAACTCAGATACAAAATAGTATTTGTGATTGGTGCAAGCAGACATGCAATGGATGTATTGATGCTTCTTCTCCTGCTCACTTTATTTAACGCCTTGTAGACAAGTGCTGGTACAAGTCCTACAAAAAGTCTTGGCACAACTGCTGTGACAATTGCCTGTACTGGCATAATTGTAAGAATTGCCATTCCTGTGGGCTGCAATACGCTGGTCAGTCCAAATACAAGACCTAAAAACAAGCCTGCCTTATAACCTAGCACTACTGCTCCTACTGCTACTGGTACTACAAGCAGGGTAATCGGCATAACACCTATGTAGAAATAGCCAAGCGGTGTGTACGCCATCACCAGCAGTACTGCTGTGAGAAGTGCCAGCTCCGTCATAAACTTTACGTCTACCTTGCCCTTACCCTTCACGTTTACCTTTTGTGTCTGTGTGTAATCCATATTCAATTTCCTCCTACTCCCGTTTCTCTCTGGAATACGGTGTTTTTTATTTGACTCTGCTGTCTGCTATCCTTATCTTTAGGGAATCACCTCCTGGTTAAAGGTCAGTGTTCCTTAATTGATAAAAATATAACAAAGTCTGTATTGATTATACTATTGGTATGGCACTAAATCAATATGGAAAAACCAAGCACTAAAAAAAGGACAAATCCGAAGATTTGCCCTTTTAAGTGTTCATATATTTACAGGATTACTCAGCCTTTGCTGCCTTTAAAGCCTCAACAAGCTGTGGAACAATCTTGTTTAAGTCTCCTACTAAACCGTAATCAGCTACGTCGAAGATTGGTGCATCCTCATCCTTGTTGATTGCGATAATAAGGTCTGACTCTTCCATACCAGCTACGTGCTGGATAGCTCCAGAAATACCTACTGCGAAGTAAATCTGTGGACGTACAGTCTTTCCTGTCTGTCCTACCTGATAATCTGCTGGTAACCAGCCATTCTCAACAACGGCACGAGAGCATGATACCATACCACCCTTGAAGCATGAAGCTAAGTCACGGAGCATCTCGAAGTTCTCTGCGCTTCCAACTC
>CAVKUD010000237.1:0-4017 GCA_963659315.1 Senegalimassilia sp.
GGCTTGAGAAAAGGCTCCCAAAGGAATATTTCAAACAGAATATGGAAGTCCACCTTGTAAGACATGGGGCTGGAAAGCCAATGGAAATCATGTTCGTGAATGATACCTGCATGCTTGAGTTTATATGCAAGTATGCGGGGAAGAAATCGCAGATTGACTATAGGGTCTGGACTAAGGTGGCTTTGGCAAAGGGCTAAAGCCCTGAATGTATATTGTAAAATTTACAACGTATGCTATAATATAGCCAAAGATAAATGGTATTTTAGCGTAGCATAATCAGTGCTGAATGTTAGGGGCATCTCCTGTGGAATTATCAGGGGATGCTTTTGAAAATGCAAAATTTCCTGAGTTAAGTAAGGCAGTAAAATATTTCAAGGAAACAGAAGGAGGTCGTTCAATCATGTGTAAGGAAGTTGAAGATTATGCAAAGAGTTATGCTATGGATTATGCAAGGAGAGAGCGTCTTGATGCCATCCAGAGAATGATTAAGAAAGATTATAGCAAGGAGGCTATTTTAGATCTTGGTTATTCAGAACAGGAATACGAAAAAGCAGAACAAGATAGTATTTAAAGGATTATCTCACAAATGGGGAACATGACTGCATGGTTTTTGCAAATTCTTTTTCAAAAATAAGAATATCAAGCGCTGTCTGCAGATTCCGTGCTATGTACGTTTGAAACAAAGAAGTAGAGGTTACCCGAGAAAATAGAGCATAACAAATAGACCATCCCAGGGGTGGATTGAAAAATTAAATATTAACGCAGCACCTAATCAGGAAACTGCAAAAGGCTCATCCTTTATGATGTATTTTTTTCGAAAATTCTTCAAAGAAAAAGCAACATGCTGTTGCATTTAAGGTGAAAAACTATCTCGTTAAAAAGGAGAATAAATATAAGATGTTATTATACCTTAAATTTAATAATTGTGGTATAATAATTCTTACCGAGAAGGATTTCTCATTTGAGATAAATAGAGAAGTTTTTCAAGGTCTTTCTCTATTTGTTATAAAGATTAAATTAAAGAGAAAGGAAAATCGTCAGTGTTAGGAGTTGATACGATGTCTACAAAAGAGGCTAATATTGCTTTGCTGTCAACAATTTCAGATGATGTCCAACCTCAGATATTCTTATATTTAACACAGAATTTTTGTAATGGTAACCCGTTTAAACCTAAAGCTGCTGAGGAAATTTATTCTGAATTAGCAGATTCTAGGGCTAGTTATGAGCGTGGTGAATATGAGGATTTTGATGATGCATTAGACGATATAAGTGAAAAGTATGGCTTATAGAGTAATCATCACGCAATCTGCAAAGCACCAGTTAGAAATGTATATTTCTTATACTATATCGACATTTGGAAACTTGCAGGCCGCAAGAGCTATTCGAGATGATGCTAAAGAAACAAAGAAAAGGTTATCTGTTGTAGCAGGTAGTTTAGCGTTGTGCGAAGACAAGGTTCTTGCAGAAAAGGGATATCGTAAAATAATGTTTGTGAAGCATGATTTTTTCATGGTATATAGAATCGACAGTAATATTGTTATAGTTGAAGCTATGTACCATAAATTACAGGATTTTGAGTCGGTTTTTGCTCAAAAACTGCATCTAGAATAATTAGATGTTTCTATACCATCAACTTTTTTAGTTGGTGGTATATTTTTTTGCAAATATTTGGGATATATTGGACTTTGCTGGAAAGAAGATTCTTAAAGCAGGAGAGGTGCCTTATAAATCGCCCCAGCTGCTTACAAACCCGATACTTAATATACACTTATAAAAATCTATCACTTCAAATGACAGTTATGACAGTTGATAAAATATCATCTGAATTAGAAGTGCGTGAATTCATAACAAATATATAATTCATTTTATTTAATAACAATATTACAATACTACAAAGGACAATCAAAAACAACAATTTAAGACAAAAACAATACGATTATTCTACAAAGAAAATTTATTTATCTAAATAAAATAATCGATTATTTATTTAAAAATACACAACACAAAAAGAGGAATTAATTATGCACTTCATTTTCATTATCGGTTCCACATTTCAGGCACTAGATTAGTAGCTACACGGGAAAGGCACTAAAAAGAGAATAGTCCGCTTTTTCCGACATGGCTGAAACCCAGTAACAGTGCGCCTTGCAACGGATTTTGTAAATATTTGCATGGGCGGTGAATGGGCGGTCAAAAATCCATGGATTTAATACAAAAATAAGGTGAAAATTTGATTTTAAATGGGCGGTCGAATGGGCGGTATATTGACTTTACAGATGGGCGCAAAACGGATTTTAAATGGGCGGTTTTAATGGTTTAAATGGGCGGTCATAAACACCTTATTTTGACGATATGAGAAGACATATTTATCATTTACCACAGAAGGTGGAGTTACTTTTGCATGGGCGCAAAACCAAGTTTAAATGGGCGGTCGAATGGGCGCAAAACAGACTTTATATGGGCGGTCATTATTGTGGTGCATAGACTATATTTTCTAACCGCATTGCGAGCAGATAATACAGAGAAACTGCCACTGGCAGCCTTTCTGTATGCATGGCCACTGTCAGTTTCTTTCATACATTTTGGCAAACAAAAACCCCCGACTCTTTACATCGGGGGTCTGGAAGGGCTGACCGATTCTAACTGTAGCCAAAGAGGAGAGTTAGTATGTTAAGGCTCGTTTCCGACAGATATGATTCCCATATTTACAGTTATATCAGGCAGCTCCAAATGGAGTCTTAAATCATAAATAATTGAATCTATATATGTAGTAATATAATCAGCCTCATCAATGACTGCATACAGATAAATCTTATCTGCAGTCATGCCTATAAGCTGGATATGGCATTTCTTAAAAAGACCTTTTTCTACCAGCTTTATAAGTAACTGTCTGGCAACATCCTTAGCAGCAGGAAAATGGTATATGAAGATTTTGCCTGGTTTAGCTTTACTATAGTCAAGCTCTTTAAATCTGTATGTGGTCAGTCCTGTTCTTTCAATGTAAGGAGTATTTCCTATATATGGATTCGCATATGAATATCCGACAGCCTCGTTGATGCGCAGAGCTTCTTTTATATATATTGTGAAACCCTTAGGTATAGGATTTTTTCTGTATACATTGAAATATGATGTAATATTAAGGAGCTCTTTAGGGTATATGTTCCTGCTTTTTACAGGACAATACGGATAGGAAACATCTTTATTACTGACATAGAATACCATGCCAATATCAACCAGATTTTTGACATTATATCCATGAATGGCAGCAGTATAATATATAAGGTGTGGGTTATACGTCAGCTTGGCAATCCTTGGGCTTGTCAGGATATTGGAAATAATCTCACCAGCCATGGAGTCAGTATAGTCTATATAGAAGAATTCCTGCAGTGGCTGGCACCACATGATCAGAACTAACCTCTTGTCTACATCCATCATTTCAAGTGATAAATATCCGCTTCTGGAAACATAGTTTTCAAATCTATATAAGTCTTTTGGATTTGCATGCGACAGTACATGTATCTTCTTGTCTGAGATTAAAGAAGATACAGTCTGAGGTGCGGGCGCACTGGCACCAGACTTTTCGGAAACCATGGCGGCAGCTTCTGGAGCAGTGGCATTTTTATGTTTATTATCATTTCCTTTATTAGCATTTCCAGAGGCGTTGATTACTTTATCTACTGGATGGGTTTCTTCTTTATTATATATAGTACATATAGAATTACATACAGTCATGCCCGTACTTATGTCATTCTGCCTGTCAGATATATCATCGGGCATATCATCGGGTATATAAGAATCATCAATATCAGACCCGTTTGCTATATTGTCAGCCATACAAGGATAATTTATGTTAGACCCACTGGATGATCCATTTATATTAGAATCCATGGATATATCGGAATTATCATCAACATTGCGTTTTTCTTCGGAAGACGCCCCACTGACATCCACACCAGCAGCATTATTATTAATATCATGTCCGTTATCTGTTTTATCTGTGTTGTCTATATTATATAT
>CAVKUD010000238.1:0-3993 GCA_963659315.1 Senegalimassilia sp.
AATCAACGGAAACCTCCGTATCGGCGATTCTGAGGTATTTATCTCAGAGGCATGTGAGTACACCAACAGCTTCCTGAATTTCAGACCTCGCTACAGCGTGATTTTAAACGTTGAGGCTGAACACCTGGACTTTTTCAAGGATTTGTATGACATCAGACATTCCTTCCGCAAGTTTGCTTCAAACACTCTTGAGGATGGAGCTACCATCATAAATGGCGAGATTGAAAACTATAAGGAGCTTGT
Source organism: Senegalimassilia sp. (assembly GCA_963659315.1). Taxonomy (GTDB): domain Bacteria; phylum Bacillota; class Clostridia; order Lachnospirales; family Lachnospiraceae; genus Roseburia. The sequence continues at coordinate 244 of CAVKUD010000238.1, forward strand.
CAACGGACTGCCTCAAAAGGTAATCACCTACGGCTTAAATGACCGGTATGACTATTATGCTTCTGATATCTCCTATGATGACAAGGCCTGTGCCCACTACACTGTGATGCATGCCGGTCAGAAATTATTCGACGTAAAGCTCAATGTACCCGGTGCCCACAATGTGAGCAACTCGCTTGCTGCTGTAGCACTTATGCTGGAGCTTAACATAGCAAAGGAGGCTATTATTTCCGGTCTCTACAAGTTTGGCGGTGCCGACAGGCGTTTCCAGTACAAGGGTGAATTTAATGGTGTGACTGTAATCGATGATTACGCCCATCACCCAACAGAAATCCGCGCTACTTTGACTGCGGCTGCAAATTATCCTCACAAGAGACTCGTCCTTGTATTCCAGCCGCACACCTACTCTCGTACCAAGGCATTCCTCAATGACTTTGCCGACGTACTTTCCATGGCAGATGTTGTCGTACTGGCAGATATTTATGCAGCCCGTGAGCAGAATACTTATGGCGTTTCATCAGAGGATATTCTCAAGCTCTTAAAGGAAAAGGGCTGTGAGGCTTATTATTTCCCATCTTTTGATGAGATAGAAAAATTTTTATCAGAAAATTGTATTAACGGTGACTTGTTGATAACAATGGGAGCCGGAAACGTGGTAGAAATAGGCGAATCCCTCCTGAACAAATAAGTTGTCCACTTTATCCACATGAAATTGTTGGAAACTCCAACTTTTCATGTGGATTTTTATTATATGTTATCAACACTAATTCATCCATAATTTAAGCCATACTGAGATACTTTTCACATGTTATCCACTTTATCCACATTTTTTTGTTCACTTCTATTCCCTTTAATATCAAGGCTTTGCGCCATTTTTACTTCTTTTCAAACCCAGATAATTGTGCTATTATTGGTGTCAGGTTAAATGCGAAAGAGGTAATTTTTATGGCAAACATTCATTTGTATACTGATAGTTCATCACAGTTAACAAGTGTTTCAAATATTTTTATTGACGAATTCATGCCTGATGCAAATGGTGAATTTGTAAAGGTATATTTATATTTATTACGCTGCATCGGAAGTAATGCACAAAATTGTACAATTTCTGCAATTGCTGATTTATTTATGCACACTGACAAGGACATACTGCGTGCTTTAAGGTACTGGGAGAAGCAGGGTGTGCTGACTCTGGACTATGACGCTGAGGGTGCTGTGTGTGGAGTACATTTTATGGATTTAAGCGGTGCAGGGGCTGCTGGGAATGCTAATGTGGGAGGCATGACAATGCCTGCAAATGGTATGGCAGACAGCTCAGCTTCTGTAGCATCACCATTCGCTGCTGACATGGCAGCTGCCCAGACTGATATGAGACAGTCTAACGCAAGCATGGCTCAAGCTAATGCAGGGATTGCATCTGCTCAGACTGACAGAGCAAAATCTAACGCTGATATAAATATAACCCAGACTTCTGACATACAGGCTACAACAACAAAACAGACCAGAAAAGAATACTCTCTTGATGACATCAAGAATTTCCGCAAGGACCCGGATATTTCTGAGCTTTTCTTTATTATAGAGGCTTATTTGAAGCATCCTCTGTCTTCTACAGACACCAACACTGTCCTCTACTGGTATGATGAGCTTTCATTTACTACAGAGCTTATTGACTACCTGGTAGAGTACTGTATCAGCAAGGGACATTCAAGCTTCCGCTATATGGACAAGGTTGCCCTGGGCTGGGCTGAAAACAAAATCACTACCGTGGAGCAGGCAAAGGAAAATACAGCAGTCCACAGTCAGATTTACTATTCTGTCATGAAGGCTCTTGGCATTTCTGGCAGAAACCTAGTGGAATCCGAGATGGAGTACATAAGAAAATGGACTAAGGACTACGCTTTTGACAACCAGATTATTCTTGATGCCTGCAAGCGTACAATCATTGCAACCCACCAGCCAAGCTTTGAGTACACAGATTCAATTCTTACTAATTGGAAGAAGAATAATGTACATACTATGGAGGACATCAAGCGTCTTGATGAAGCCTTTTCAAAAGCTAAAAAGATAAAGGTTAATACAACTGATTCAGGCACTCAGGTAAAGCGTAATAAGTTCAACGACTTTAAGCAGAGAAAACAGGACTATGATCAGTTAGAAAAATTATTACTCAACAGTTCAGTTCAGTAATTTTTCAGGAGGACACAATGGCACTAAGCAATGCTCAGTATGATGAGATAATGAGAGAATACGACAAGAGACAGCTTGATAACAGACATATCACAGCTATGCGTCTGGATGAGGCTTACAAAAAGGCTCCTCGTTTAAAGGAAATCGACAGTGCTATCGCTTCATGCTCTGTCAGGCAGGCTGAAAAGCTTCTTGACGGGGACAAGGATGCCCTTAATGCTCTCAAAATGCAGATTAAGACTTTCAGGGATGAGAAAAAAGAGATTTTTTCAAGTCTCGGTTATCCAGAGGATTATTTTGAGCCTGTATACACATGTCCAGATTGCAGGGACACTGGCTATATCAATGGAAACCGCTGCCATTGCTTCAAGCAGGCTGTCATTAATACGGTTTATTCCCAGTCCAATATCAGGGAGATTTTAAACAGGGAAAACTTCTCTACTTTCTCCTTTGATTATTTTTCTAATGATGAGATAAACCCTGCCACTGGTATGACTTCACTCCAGACTATGCAGAATGCGGTCAGGGAATGTCAGACCTTTATCAACGACTTTGATAACAAGCCTAAAAATCTCCTGCTGTATGGTACTACAGGTGTAGGTAAAACCTTCTTATCTAACTGCGTTGCAAAAGAGCTTTTAGACAGAGGTTACTCAGTTATATACTTTACAGCTTTCCAATTATTTGATATATTAAGCAAAGGTGTGTTTGAGAAGGATTCAGATGCCATCGCAGCACACAAAAATATTTTTGACTGTGATTTACTTATAATTGATGATCTGGGAACTGAGCTTTCCAATTCATTCACTACATCACAGCTATTTTTATGTATAAATGAGAGAATTCTCAGACATAAATCCACAATCATTTCAACCAATCTTGAGCTTGGTCAGATTGTAGATAACTATTCTGAGAGAACCTTATCTCGCATTTCAAGCAACTATTCTATCATCAAGCTCTTTGGTGATGACATTCGTATTAAGAAGCGTCATAAGTTATAACGCTTTTTAAATATATTTTGTGTTCACATATTTATGGAGGAATTAAGAAAATGCCAAACGACGAAAGAATTTTGGAAACCATGCCAACAGGTACCCTTGGACTTGTAGCTACAGACAGCTGCATAGGGCTTGCCGAGAAAGTAGATTACTATCTCAAGGGCTGGAGAGAGCACCGCGAGCATCAGCACCACAATGATATTGCATTCAAGGAGTATTACAAAGACAGCTATATCATCAGACCTTATACTCCAAGATTTGGTTCAGGTGAAGCCAAATGTGTTATTAACCAGTCAGTCAGAGGATATGACCTCTATATCATGGTAGATGTTACAAACTACAGCCTCACATACTCTGTCTGCGGTCACGAGAACCATATGTCACCAGATGACCACTATGCAGATTTGAAGCGTGTTATCGCTGCAGTAGGCGGTAAGGCCCGTAGAATTACAGTAATTCTTCCATTCTTGTATGAAAGCCGCCAGCATAGACGTACTGGACGTGAGTCTCTTGACTGCCCATTAGCTCTTCAGGAGCTTATCAGCATGGGTGTTGACAACATCATCAC
>CAVKUD010000239.1:0-3976 GCA_963659315.1 Senegalimassilia sp.
AAAATATATTTTCCAGATTTGTCATGGTGTTTATAATTTTATGAAATATAATGCATATATAGAGCTCTAAATAATTACGAAAGGGGATAAAAAAATATGTCAGAATTAGAAAAGGATTTAAAATTATACATCGAGAGTGACATAGACGTTATGAAGGGCGTAATATGTCCTGGTGGTGGTCCATATAGACCGGTAATTAAATAAAAAATAACCCTCATGCGACAATTAACGCATGAGGGGATATGAGGATAAAATGTATATTTGTAAGAAAGAAAATTCACATATTCATTGGTGGGGTGAAGCGATTGTTCTTGTTAACTCAAACGAATATTATAAATTGAGTAATCTTGAAACATTTATGGTTCAAAAGATACTTCAAAACAATGATGTGATTACGGTAATATCCCAAATAAGTAACGAACTAAATGTGAATATTGATGAAGCAGAAAAGTTTGTTTTGATGTTTATAAACAATTATAGTGAAGTTTTTGAGGTTAAGAAATTAAAGCAAAATAATATTTATATATCCGGAGAAAAAGGAAAATTTTTCCCATTTGAATTACATATATCGCTTACAAGCATGTGTAATCAAAAATGCATCCACTGTTATAAAAATGCTGGGGTGACAAATGAGAGTATAGACTATAATAAGCTTGTTGCTTTTTTAGAATATATGGAGGGCAAAGTTCCCTTATTGACATTATCTGGAGGGGATGCACTTATGTATCCATATATTGAAAATATTTTGGAACTATTCGGGAAAAAGTATCAAATATGTGTTATGACGTCAGGATATAGTGTGACAGCCTCTCAAATACGCTTATTAAAAAAGGCTAGTAGAGGCGTATATATTTCTGTTTATAGTTCGCAGCCTGAAGTCCATGATGAATTTGTTAAAACCAGAAATTCATATAAGAGAATATTGGATAATATAAGTAAACTACGTGCAGAAAATATTTCGGTAGGCATTTCAACATTGTTGAAAGAGGAAAATAGTGATGATATAATCAAATTAATTAAAGCCTTGATTCCAATGGGCGTAGATAGGGTATCGTTGGGAATGATTTCTAATTTGGGGAGAGCTAAAGATAACAATCTGCAAATTTCAAATAGTGATAAAATTTATGAGCAAATGCGCTTGATTCAAGAACAATTTAAAGACATAGTAGTTTTACAGGAAGATGGAATTGGAAATAAAAGAAAAATTTTATCGCCGTTCAAATGTATGGCAGGTTCGCTATTATGGTGCGTGTATGAAAATGGCGAAATATATCCATGTGGTATATGCAAAAATGAAAAATTATTAATGGGAGATATTAATGATTATATGCCATGTGTTGATAATATAATATCGTATTATGATAAAATTTCAAAATTACCAATGATTAGAAAAATGGACTCAGATAAGTGTAATTGTCCGTTTGAGGAGGGATGAATTATGAAAAAACAAAAGGGAATTCTAAACTTAGTACACAGCAAGAAAGCACTCACAGCTTATGTTGTAGTTGGACTGATTTACTCCGTGATAAGCGTAGTTGCGCCATCCATATCCGGCGACTTGGTCAACTCAGTCATATATGGGGAGGGAGATATCAAGTACTATCTGATACTTCTTATCCTGACATATTTGTTTTTGCTAGTGCTTTCAGTTTTAGACCAGCACACATTTATGTCCTTTAAAATAAAAGAGAAGAAGGCTATGAGAAATGAGCTGTTCTCATCATTTTTAAAGAAAAAGGGACAAAACAGCGAGCAGGTAGCTGCATTTTCATCCTTTGTAAACAATGACATGCCATGTGTCGTGGAGGATTACTATGCAGGAGCAGTGGATATCATAAAATGCCTCTGTATAATCCTGTGTGTAGCCGTGAAACTTCTTGATGTACATTGGCTGTTGGCGCTTATTATTGTGGGAAGCAGTGTTTTGATTACCGCAATTCCAAACACAATGAGAAAATATGTGGGAAAAGTCCGTGAAAAATACGGCGTAGCTATGGAGGACTACAATGGAGTACAGCATTCTCTTCTAAGTGGTGCAAATACGGTGAAGGTCACAGGCTTTGGGAAAAAAGCCAGAGGTATCATGCAAAATAAAAATGATGCTGTTGTATCCGAGGAGAAAAAGCTCAATAAATCACAGCTAAGAGTTGTTGGAGTAGCTGGAGGGATGCAGATTTTAAAGAGAGTCCTCATTCTGGCAGTGGGTGTCTATCTGATTTACATAGACGCTATCAAAGTCGGTGGGCTTCTCGTTGCAGTGCAGCTTGCTGAGGTTCTGGCGATGCCAGCAGAAATGCTTGCCTATATGCAGAATGCCAGAAATCAGGCAAAGCCTCTTGTGGAAAAATATGATAAGCTGACCACCGTGGAGGATGACCTGGGACAGACAAAACTTCAAGATATCCAGAGCATCAGCGTAGAGCACCTGAGCTATGAGATAAATGATGTCAAGATAATAAAGGATTTTTCATATACCTTTGAAAAAGGCAAAAAGTATATGCTGATCGGACCAAGCGGATGTGGCAAGTCTACATTCCTAAGCCTGCTTGAAAAGCTTCAGGAGGGCACATATGGGGGAAGTGTCAAAATAAATGACGTTTCATTAAATGATGTCAGCTCAGCTTCCCTGTATGAGAAAATTGGTGTGGCATTCCAGGAGCCTTACCTTTTTGGCTTCTCTTTAAAGGAAAACATCATCATGGGTCGTGACGTCAGCGACAGTGATTATGAGGCGGTTATGAAAAAATTAAATCTTGATTATTTATTAGACCGCTTTGCAAATAACGAGTTAAACACAGAGATGGTTTCCAGACTGTCTGGTGGAGAGAAGCAGAGAATTGCACTTGCCAGAGCCATGGTTGGAAAACCACAGGTCTATATGCTTGATGAGATAACATCCTCACTTGACGAACAGAATGCCAGGGAGATAGAGGAAATCCTGCTGGCGGAGGATGCCACAATCCTGTATGTATGTCATAAAATCATACCAGAGCTCAAAGACCAGTATGAGGAGGTTGCATTTGCCTGAGCCACAGTGATAGATTTTAGGAATAAAGTGAGGGAAAAAATGAAAATTGGATTATATATGTATAATACATCTCCGCTGTTTGAAATTATAATTGCAAAGTATATTTTGGAGACAAAGTATGAAGTTGTTATATTATCAGATGAGGAAGAAATAAATACTGCTGAAAATATAAAAATAAGAGCAAAGAAGATAGATGAAAGGAATTTAGAGGAGGAGCTTGAGGCAATTATTATCTGTGGAGGAGAATTAGAACAGTCAAAGAAAAGTGCTGACATTAAAAAATTAATTCAAAATATGAATGATAAGGGTAAAATAATTGCATCCATTTGCTCGGGTAATAATATTGTTGTAGAAGCACTGAGCATGAGCGGTGTGGAGAATAATTTTAGTGGAACGAAGTTAATAAATAAAAATGTTTTTTTATCTTCCGCAGACCATTATGTTCAATTCGGAATTGTTTTAGGAAAATTACTGGATGTTTATATAGATAAAAATGATTATGACGAAACAGTACATTTTTTCTTAAAGAACCAGGTATAAGGATATGTTTATATTCTGGATAAGTCTAAATTTATACATGCAATGGGAACTCAATGGGTCTGCGATGAAGAAGTTATCCCTATTAGTATAGAGGAGATTAACGTAAATGATTATTTAGAATATTGCATCGTTCAAAGACATTAATCAAAAACGCTCAAATGTGTTATGATACACGATTTGAGCGTTTTTATATTATTTTGGACTTTTTACATGATTTCGAGCTGTTTAGATACTAAAAAATCACGAAAACCATGATTTACAAAAATTTTTAGAAAAGAAAAATGATAATTGTTCATAAAAAATCCAAATCATCCATTTTCTTGGACTTAAATTACAGGAATAAGGTAAAAAAATCCAAACCGTCAGAAGTTAAGGAAATAAGCCATCAGATAAAATCGTTCAATGAAT
>CAVKUD010000240.1:0-3966 GCA_963659315.1 Senegalimassilia sp.
AAATCTTGTCTGCCAGGTCTGGATAGTGTCTTCTTACCATGTTTACAAATCCAGGGCAGCAAGATGTCACTTTCTTCTCTCCTGCCTGATATGCCTCATACCACTCGTCAGCCTCAGATGCAGCTGTCATATCTCCACCAAGGGCAACCTCAACGAATCCGTTAAAGCCAAGGGCGCTCATAGCCTTCTTCCAGCTGTTCATAGTGATGTTTGGACCAAACTGTCCCTCTGTAGCTGGTGCAGCCATTGCGTATACCTTCTTGCCCTCATCCTTCAGAGCCTCGATGACATTTACAATGTATGTCTTTGAACCGATTGCTCCGAATGGACAGCTGTGGATACATTTACCGCAACGGATACATTTGCCCTCATCGATTACAGAGATTCCATACTCATTATATGTAATCGCATTTACAGGGCAGGCAAACTTACATGGTCTCTTAAGGTGTGCGATTGCGTTGTATGGACATGCCTGTGCGCACTTTCCGCACTCCTTACATTTTGCAGGATCAATATGTGAACGATGACGTCCTGCTTCAATTGCTCCAAACTTACATGCATTGATACATGCTTTTCCCAAGCAGTTCTGGCAGTTCTCTGTAACTGTGTAGCTTGAGATTGGACAATCCTCACAGGCGGAACTGATAACCTGAATTATATTTCCATCGTCAACTGTTCCAGGTGCTTTTCCCTCAGCAAGTCTGACACGTTGGCGGATGATTTCACGTTCCTTGTAAATACAGCATCTAAACTGTGGTGTTGGTCCTGGGATGATGTTAAATGGGATATTATCTCTTATCTCATCTAAATTTCCATCAAATGCGGCTTTGGCAACCTCATACAGAACCTCGTGTTTAATTTTGATTACGTTCTCGTCAGCGTACATATTCTCTCCTTATATAAAAAACTCTCCTAGTGTAAAAATAGTTTCCGAAGCTTATCTGTCTTTTCTCTATAAAGCAAATGTTCCCAGCTTCGTCACAAACCAGGAACATTTTACTAAAGTTTCTATCGTTTTTCTACCCTTGTACCTACCAAAAAACAATTTTTTGATAAATTTTTCACAATTTCGGCATATTGCACTAATTTACTCATGTCTAAGGGCATCTATCGGGTTCAGATTTGCCGCTTTGTATGATGGAAGCAGTCCAAATATGATTCCTATCGCCATCGAGAAAAGCACCGCAAGCACTGCTGCTGCAGGACTTATTGCCGTAGGTGAACCGTTCAGCGATGATATAACCTTAGACAGAATCACTCCCACTATGACTCCGATAAGACCTCCAAGGCTTGTGAGCACAACTGCTTCTGTGAGGAACTGTCCGAGTATCGCACCCTTTCCAGCTCCGATTGCCTTTTTAAGACCTATCTCTGAGGTACGCTCTGTCACTGACACAAGCATGATATTCATTACACCGATTCCACCTACTAAGAGGGAAATACCCGCAATCCATATAAGCATCATGTTGGTTGATGCAGACAGCTGCTGCAGTTCCTTTGCCTGCTCAAGCAAATCCTGGGCTGCATACTTAATAGTATCATCACTGGATGATATGTAGCCATTTAATATGTCCGCAGCTCCCTTTCCAACTGCTGTCATTGTATTAGTATCTGATGCCCTGACAATCAGGTTTTCAGGCTCATCAAACTGATAAATAATAGGCCAGGTCGAATCAGGCACATACACATTACCGCTTGAATCACTGCCTGCATATGTGTAATAGTCGTCTATCGAATTTATGACTAAATCATATTTTTCCTTCTCACCGACTATTCCAACTATGACATACGGCTCCTGCTGTATCTCTATGGTTTTGCCAAGACAGTCATCCCCCTGAAACAGAGTCTTTGCTGCCTTTTCGTCCACCAGCGCAACCTTTCTCCTTGATGACATATCAACGTCAGTTATGCCTCTGCCTCTCTCCACAATCATATTGTTTGTGGCAAGGTATGTATTGTCTATTCCATACACATAGCCGCCTGACAATGATGTATTCTGATAATACACTCCATCATAGACATTTCTGGTGTGATACTTTGAAGCAGCTTCAACATTGTCTAATTTCTGGATTTCCTCCATGGCAGAATCTGCTATCTGTCCCACGCCCTCTGGAAGCTCCTGATATGACAAATCTATCGAATAGCCATCCTGCTGTAATTCAACCTTTACAGTGTTGCTTCCTGAGCCTATGAGGTTCTTTTCAATCTGTTTATTTGTACCCTGTATTGTAGATACAATCGCAATTATTGCTGCAATTCCTATAATAATACCAAGCATGGTAAGGAAGGAACGCATCTTATGTGACCATACTCCCCTGAAGGATAGTTTGATATTCTCTAACATTTTATTCCCTCCACTAATAATACATATCTTCTGAAACAACAGTTGTCGCTCCGTCTTTTACATTTTTCCCATAAGGAAATGCTATATAATCGTCATTGGTAATTCCAGACTTAATTTCCACATAGCTGCCCCACAGGATTTTTCCTGTGTCAACATACTGCTTTTCAAGCTTGCCACCATTATCCTTATACACATAGGACTTGCCATTCTCCTCACGCACATAACTCTGCTGTATGTATAGCTTATCCTGGTCTGTATTATCTGAGCTTTCAATTGTAAGCTGCAGATACTGTCCTGCAGTGAGACCTGACGGGTCTTCTATATAGGCTGTATAGCCATAATATGATACGTTTGGATTGCCATCACCATAGTAAAAATTATTGTTTGTCGGAACAGTATCTATCTCTGAGATTTGCCCCATATAGTTGTTGCCACTCTCCCAGTCATAAGCTGTAACAGTCTGGCCAATTTTTATTTTATCAAGCATCAGCTCACTGACACTGCCCTCTATATAGAGTCCCTCTGAGCCTGACACAACCATAAATGCTGAGCCATCTGTAGGTATATCATCTATATCGTGTACGGTTTTGACCACCCCATTTACCTTGGAACGGACAATACCATCCTGCAGCTGTTCTTCAAGGGTTGTCAGCTCATTTTCCGCAGTTCTCTTTTTAATATCAATCTTTCTGAGTTCTCTCTCCTGTGACGCAATCTCCTGTGCCAGCTCTTTTGCTGTGTAACCAGATGTATTTCCATTATCTGTATTAGCAGAATCATCTATTACAGTTGAATCATCTATGCCGTCTGTGTCTCCTGAATCATCTATGTTGTCTGTATCAGAATCGCTGTCATGGTTTCCAGAAAAAATGTATACCATATCACTATCATCATATGTTTTAGCGATATAAGCCCCATTCATGGTGACAGACATCACGACATTTCCACTCTCATCAACCGCATCAAATCTGGCAACTGTGGAGTCTGCCTTAAAGCCATTAATCACAGATCCAGCCATCTTACTGTTTACACCGCACTTAAATACATATGGGTCATCTGCCGTTCCCTGACCACTTATCTTCTGGTCAAGGGAAATAATATCAACCGATGATGTCTGGCTTGCTGCCTCTGTGCCTGACACTGTGGTATCTGGCAGCTCAGAAGGGCTTGCCGGTGTATCTGGAATTGGTGTTGTATTTTTCAGCTTTGCGAGCTTGGCTGCTGCTGTGTCATACTCATTCTGAAAGCCCTCTATCTGGAGCTTTTTCATCTGCACTGAAAGCTCAAGGCTTGTGACATCATACTCCATAAGAGGGTCTCCCTCAGCTACCTCCTGCCCCTCAGTGACAAAGACATCTACAATTTTCTGTCCGTCTGTGACATACACACTCTGGGAGGCATTATTTTTCACAACGCCTTCACTTGCAGTGGTATCCTCATAATAGCCCAGATTAAGTGTTGAAACACTGTACACATCTACAGTATTTTTTCCTTTTTGATAGTATGTAACGCCTGCCACAGAACCGATAACCAGCGCAACTACAATAACTATAATCAGGAGTGCCTTTAATGTTTTTTTCATTTCTGCTCCACCTCCTGCTTATCATTAGACAATTCACCAT
>CAVKUD010000241.1:0-3937 GCA_963659315.1 Senegalimassilia sp.
GAATAGTATATGCACCAATGATTGAACCAGCAAGTCTGAACTTACCACCGCCAAGGCTATTACCACCAAGAGCAACTGCAAGGATGGCATCAAGCTCGAAGTTAAGTCCAATGTTGTTTGAATCAGCTGATGTGATTCGTGAGCTTGCGATTATACCTGCAATACCTGCACATAATCCACAAATTACATAGCAGATAAAGATAATCTTTTCTGATTTAACACCTGCGATACGAGATGCTTTTCTGTTGATACCAACACTCTGTACATAAAGTCCAAGTGCTGTCTTCTTAAGTAAGATTGTAGCTAAAAGGATACAAGCTGCTGCAATAATGATTGGTGTTGGGATGATTCCAAGGTGTCCACCAAAGATACCAAATGAATCAACACGTACATACACGATTAAGTTATTACAGAATAATAATCCAATAGCTCTTGCAGCCGAATACAATATCAGGGTTGCAACCATCGGCTGTACATTTAGGAATGATACCAGCGCTCCGTTGAAAGCTCCACAGACACCTGCAAGGAGGATACCTGCGATTACGCCTACGAAAAGTGGTACATTGTAGTGGCTTGTTGATGAAACACCAAATCCTGCAAGGAGCATACAACAGAAGGATGCTGCAAGTGACATTACAGAACCAACTGAAATATCTGTTCCTGCTGAGCAGGATACAACAAGTGTCATACCGATTGCAAGAATAGCAATCTCACTACCACGGTTTAATACGTCAATTAATCTACCATATAAGATTCCATTTCTCACTGAAATAGTGAAGAAGTTTAATGCAAAGTTTCCGTTGGCAACATCATAAACAATGTTGACTGCCATAACAAGAATCATACAGAAAATTGGCAGAAACAGCGGCTTGCTTACAAGTTTTTTCAATTTAGTCATTTTCTCCACCTCCTGCAATTCCGCTCATTACATTCTCCTGGGTAAGGTTCTCGGTAATCTCTCCTACCACCTGGCCATCTCGTAATATAATAAGCTTATTACATGTACGAATCATCTCTTCAATCTCAGAAGATATAAAGATAAGACTCTTTCCTTCCTTTGCAAGCTTTAATACAAGCTTCTGAATCTCTGTCTTTGTACCTACATCGATACCTCGTGTAGGCTCATCAAGAATAAGGAAATCAGGGTCTGTAGCAAGCCATCTTGCTAAAATAACCTTCTGCTGGTTTCCACCTGAGAGCTGACCAATCAGAGTCTCTCTGCTGGCTGTCTTAATCTGAAGCATCTCGATGTATTTATCAGCAATTTCAATCTGTTTGCTCATAGGTAAGAGGTGGAACATACCACGCTTTGTCTGAAGAGCGAGGATGATATTCTCTCTGACTGACAAGTCAGCTATGATACCCTCTGCCTTTCTGTCATCTGGTAACAATCCCATACCAAGGTTCATTGCATCAATAGGAGCATTGATTTTAACTTTCTGTCCCTTGAATTCCAACTCACCAGTCTGATTTTTATCTGCACCATAGATTACTCTTGCAAGTTCACTACGTCCTGATCCCAAAAGACCTGTCAGACCAACAACCTCGCCCTTGTGGATTTGTAAATCAAATGGCTTGATTGTTCCCTTATGGCTCATGCCCTTGGCATTTACTACTAATGGTGCATCCTTGAAGTCGACGTTATCCTCAGTCTTTATAGCTGCCAAATCGTCAAAGTCTTTACCCATCATAGCAGCTACAAGCTTGACTCTAGGAAGCTCTGCTATAGGATACTCACCGACTAATGTTCCATTTCTAAGTACTGTGATGCGGTCGCAGACCTCATATACCTGCTCAAGGAAATGGGTAACGAATACAATCGAAACACCCTTGTCCTTTAACTGACGCATCAGCTTAAATAATTTTGCAACCTCGTTATCGTCCAGTGAAGAAGTTGGCTCATCAAGGATAAGAACCTTACACTCCATATCCACAGCTCTTGCAATCGCAATCATCTGCTGAAGTGCCAATGAGTAATCCTCAAGAGTCCTTGTAACATCTACATCAAGCTCCAATTCCTTCATTATTCGACTTGAGCGTGAGGTCATTTCCTTCCAGTCGATTGTGCCTAACTTTGTTCTAGGCTCACGACCTATGTATAAGTTTTCCGCAACACTTAAGTTCGGACACAGGTTTACTTCCTGATATACTGTTGATATTCCTTTTTTCTGTGCATCAAGGGTCGAATGGTTTACAACTGGTCCATCGATTCCCTCAACACGAATTTCTCCTGCCTCAAAGGCATTAATTCCGGTAAGACATTTGATTAATGTAGATTTACCAGCACCATTTTCACCCATAAGTGCCATGATTTCGCCCTTACGAAGAGTTAAATCCACATTATCCAATGCTTTTACTCCAGGGAATGTCATGGATATTCCCCTCATGGTAAGCACTACATTTTTGTCCATAATAACACCCTTTCATAAAACGGGAGGAGGTCCAGTCGGATCTCCTCCCAGAATAAACATCACTAACTTTAATTAGTACTGTGCATCAATGATAGACTGGTCAACAACTGTGAGATCCTGATCTTCTCCATCAACATTGATAGATGAAAGGATGTCTTCGTTTACGAACCAATGCTCTGTCATGTATACTTCCTTCTCTGGTGTCTCGCCATTCTGGAGTGCCTGGATAACCTGCTCTACGAATGGAGCTGCAAGTGGGTTACACTCGAAGTCTGCATTAATATCGCCAGATAATACTTTCTCAAGACCTGCTGTACAAGCATCGAATGAAATTAAGATAACGTCTCCGTCAACACCATAAGATACACCAGCGTTCTTCATAGCTGTCATAGCACCGAATGCTTCGTTATCGTTCTGACATACAACTACGTTAAACTGTCCGTCATAACTCTTGCAGTAAGACTCCATAACTTCCTGTCCACCAGCTTCTGTGAAGTCACCGCTCTGAGAATCAAGAATGTTCCATCCATTTGCATCTGCGATTTCCTTGAATCCATCTGTACGTCCAATCTGAGCTGAAGCTCCTGTAGAGCCCTCGATAACAAGTACGTTTACATCGCTGATTCCCTTAGCCTCTGTGTAAGCCTTTAACCACTCACCAGCTGCAAGACCTTCTGTCTTGAAGTTTGATCCAACCCATGAAATATATTTGTCTGAGTCATCAATTGTACGGTCGATTACGATAACAGGAATTCCTGCATCCTCGCACTCTGTAAGTACTGTATCCCATCCTGTTGAAACGATTGGGTCGATGATTATGTAGTCAACCTGCTGCTCGATGAAGCCTCTTACTGCCTCAATCTGTACTGCTGAATCGTTATCACAATCTACGAACTGTAAGTCATATCCATTTGCCTCGCTGAATACTGTCTGGCAAGAGTTTGTAGAAGCTGTACGCCAGTCAGACTCATGTCCAACCTGTGCGAAACCAATCTTGATTAAATCTCCAGATGCTGCTGTATCATCTGAGCTTGCGCTGTCATCTGTTGTAGCTGCATCGCTTGTTGATGCATCACTTGTTGATGCGTCAGATGAGCCTGAATCTGTAGATCCACATCCTGCTAACATTGTTGCTCCAAGAGCTGCACACATTAAAATACTTACTACCTTCTTTTTCATTTAAAAACCCTCCATAAAATTTTTATTATTTAACAAGTTCCTCTCTTGTTATGAGTTAATTATAGTGCTCAGCATAATAAAAAAATACGGAGGGTTTTTGGAAATATGTTTAATTTTTTATCATATTTTTTAATTTTTAGTACATAATTACCATAAGTTTTTTCGAAAAGTTTAATTTTTTCTTTATAATGTTTACTTTTTTACGGCTGGTATCTTTACGGTTATTGTAGTGCCCACATTATAGGTGCTCTCTATATTGAGTCCGTACTCTCTGCCATAGTTAAGCTCAAGCCTCTGGTTTACGTTAAACAATCCAAATCCGCCATCGCTTCTGTCATCACTTACCA
>CAVKUD010000242.1:0-3883 GCA_963659315.1 Senegalimassilia sp.
GACATACTACAGATGTCACAATTCCTACAAGCGCCGGTACATGGCTCTTGGCACTCTCCCACTGGTCTAAAAATATTACTACAAAGAGGGCTGTCATACAAAAGTCTATGCCTGTCATGTCAAAGGGAATTATCTGTCCCAACACGCCTCCGATTACTGCTCCTGCCATCCAGTATACCCGGCTTAAAAAGGCAACTCCAAACATTGTTTTCTGCTTTTCGTCACGGCTTTTGCCACTTTCACCTTGAATAACACAGTTTACTGCGTAGGTTTCATCTGTCATGGTCTGTATCATATACAGTTTTTTGAGCCTGCCCTTTAGCCCATTTTTACGTCCTATGTCATTGAACTCGTCCACAAATGTAAGTGAATAAAAGCTCTGACGGCTATTCATCAGAAATGCTGTCAGAGCGATTGTTATAAATGAGGCTCCACTGCTTGCCAGTGTGACAAATACAAACTGGAAGGCTCCAGTGTACACTGTCATGCTGACAAACAATGAGTAATACCAATGAAGCCCTGCGGATTCCATAAGTATTCCATATGCCATACTCACAAATATATAACTAAACATTATAGGAAGAGATTTTACTGCTGCTTCCTTCATCAGATTCCCTCTCCATCCTTCATATAATCATCAAAGCTAAAGACATTTAAGAACTGCTTTGCCCTCTCTGTCTTAGGATTTTCAAAAAACTCCTGTGGCTTGCCTTCCTCCACTATGTGTCCTCCATCCAGGAAAATCACTCTGTCTGCAACTGCCTTGGCAAACTGCATCTCGTGGGTTACGATAAGCATGGTCTTGCCCTGTTTTGCAAGGTCGAGCATTACATCTAACACCTCTCGCACCATTTCAGGGTCAAGGGCTGCTGTCACCTCGTCGAATAGCAGCACCTCTGGCTCAACGCACAAGGCTCTTACGATTGCCACTCTCTGCTTCTGACCTCCTGACAGCTGTCTCGGATAGCTGTCTGCCTTATCAGAAAGTCCAACCCTCTTAAGAAGCTCCATTGCCTGCTTTTTGACCTCTGCCTTGTCGCGCTTCTGCACCTTTACAGGGGCGAGCATAATATTGTCAAGCACTGACAGGTGAGGGAAAAGCTCATAGCTTTGGAATACCATTCCGATTTTGTGTCCTGTGTGATTAATTTCTCCGCCATCTATTTTTTCCAGAGAATTGATACAGCGAAGCAGGGTGCTTTTTCCGCATCCACTAGGTCCTACAATTACAACAACCTCGCCCTTATCGATTGAGAGATTGATTCCATCAAGGATTGTCTGGTCTCCATATTTTTTTGTAAGATTCTTTATCTCCAATATTTTTTCTGCCATAATTCATCTCCAAAATAGATTAAGCCCATCTCTTTTCCAGTTTTCTTGCAAGCATACTGATTGGCCAGCAAACCAGAAAATATAAAATAAATACTACTAAAAACACACCAAAGGCTGCATTTGGACTTACCATACGGTTTGCCTCTATAATCTGCTGTGCTACCTTAAGCATTTCAACTACACCTATCATAAGCACAAGGCTTGTGGTTTTTATCATTCTGGTAATCAGGTTTATCGACAGGGGAACCAGCCGCCTGATTGTCTGTGGAATAATAACATACACATTAGTCTGAAGCTTAGATAAGCCCAGTGCCTGACTGCTCTCATACTGGTGCTTTGGTATGCTTATGAGTGCGCCTCGCACCAAATCGCCCATCTCTGCTGTTCCCCAGAATACAAAGACGATTATTGATGCCGCTTCTCCTGACAAATCCCAGCCAAGTGCTCTTGTACTTCCAAAATATACTATAAATAAAAGCACCAGCTGTGGCATTATTCTCACAATTTCCAGATACACTCTGAAAATTGCCCTTACCACTTTGTTTTTTAAGGTCATCAGATAACCAACTACCACACCAAGCGGCAGGCTGATTACAATAGATACAAGGCTGATTTTGACTGCCACCCAGAGTCCCTGCAAAAGGCGCAGCATGTTAGTGCCTTTAAATAATACATCAAGCCCCAAATCCAGCATAGCGCACCCTCCTCTCTATATAGCTTCCAAGGAGTGATACTGGAAGTAATATTATCAGATAGAAAACAACCAGTAAAAACAGGCTCTCGGTTGTCTTATAGTAAAGTCCGATTAAATCCTTTGCTGTAAACATCAAATCCATAAGGCTTATTGCGGAAAATACACTTGTCTCCTTGAGCAAAAATATAACATTTGCCACAAAGGCAGGAACACTTGTTGATATTGCCTGGGGTAAAATCACATAGCGCATTGCCTGGATTCCATTCATGCCAAGGCTTTTGGCACTTTCATGCTGTATAGGCTCCACAGACTCAAGTCCGCTCCTGAAAGCCTCCGCCATGTAGCTGCCGCCTAAGAAGGCAAGCCCCACAACACCGCACAACTCCGGGCTCATAGATATGCCAATCTTTGGCATTCCATAATAGATAAAAAACAGCTGCACTAATAGTGGTGTATTTCGGCTTATCTCAATATATACGGCTACTATCTGTCTTGCTATATTTATCCTGTAGTACTGCACAACTGCACATACAAGTCCAACTAATATTGCAAATACTATTCCAAGCAGTCCAATTTTCACTGTGAGTACTGCCGCTTTCTGATACATCGGCAAATATTTTGCTATAAACTCCCAGTTCATATCATCAGGTTCCTCTCTTATATGTTACTTGTTGATGGTCACACCTTACAGTGTGACCATGAGCATTTGATTATTCTGCGTCAGATGTCTTACCACCTTCAACTACGAGGCTGTCTTCGTACTCTGTACCATATGTGTCTACAAGTGTTGCCTCATAATCTGCATGGAAGAAGTTCTCATCTCCAAGGCTTGTAATCTCATCATTAATCCAGTTCAAAAGTGTGTCATTTCCCTTTGTTACAGCTGGTGCAATTGTATCGCTGCTGCCCAGGGATGGGATTCCGACTGTATATCCATCATTCTGAAGTGCAAATGCAATTACCTCTGTGTTGTCGTTTGCCCAGGCAACTGATGTACCATTTTCAAAGGCTTCCTTTGCGGTAGCATATGAGTCAAACTTCTGTAACTGGATGTCTGGGTAGTTCTCTACCAGATATGTCTCTGCTGTTGTTCCTGAAATAACGATGATTGAATCATCTGGATTCCAGTTGTCGAGGCTTTCGATTACATTGTCATCCCTTGATACAACTCCAAGGGCTACATTCATATATGGAAGTGCAAAGTCAACTTCCTCTGCTCTCTCGTCTGTAACTGTAAAGTTTGCAAGGATTACGTCTACCTTTCCTGTCTGAAGGTACTCGATTCTGTTTGCTGCCTCTGTAGATACAAAGTTTACATCTACTCCCAAGTCCTCACCGAGTCTCTCAGCAAAATATACATCATAGCCCTGATAGTCTCCGTTTTCGTCTACATATCCAAATGGGTTTTTGTCTGAGAATACTCCGATGTTGATTGTGCCGCTTTCCTTAATCTCGTCAAGTGTTCTATATACTGTATCGCTGTTCTTATTGCTTGCGCTGTCGCTTGAGCTGCCACAGGCTGTCATCCCCAATGTCAATGCTCCGGCAAGTGTAAGTGCTAATAATTTTTTCAGGTTCTTCATAACTTTTGTCCTCCTAACTATTTTCTTTGATGGTTGGAATTATATCCTAGTATTCCTACCATGTCAATAGGTATTGTAGGATTTATTTAAATTTGTTTTGTGGGGTTGCGGCGGGCGGGATAGTGGGGCTGGGGGTGGTCAGGTGGTGTGACGAGTTTCGGATATAAGATTTTCTAAATGTTCTGAGTTAGGTGTTCTATGCTTGACGCAAACACGAGACATTCGCCATCCATGGCTCAAGTCTCGTTCTCGGCAACGTCCTGTTGCCGAGTTG
>CAVKUD010000243.1:0-3856 GCA_963659315.1 Senegalimassilia sp.
CAAGAAGAGAACATTAAACAGGCAGAATGGCAGTATTTTAAATGAGTGGGGCAAGTTTCAGTATGACATAAGGCTGACCAGACAGGATGTGAAATATCTGCAGGGTATCAGCTTCCCGACCCTGTCACAGAGCAGGAAAAAGGTCATAAATGGTGACAATACACTGGACCTTAAGGTGACCCTTGAGCCACATGAGATAAGCCTTATCCATATATTTTGCAGAAAATAGGAAATAAGACACAAAAAGCCAGGGCTGATGCAACAGATGAAAGTGATTTGTTGCACCAGCTGTTTTTTTGCGCCATTCTTTGAAAAGATTGCATGATTATGTAAAAAATATGCGGAGAAAAACATATAGGCTTTTGATAAGATAAGTATAGAAATTAACAGGCCGGTTAATTTGATGCGACAATCAAAATATTATATAGGAACGAGGTATTAAGTAATGGAGAAAAAGCAAAAAGCCACAAAAGCAGCTGCCATATGCTACGGATTTGGGGATCTGGCATCGCAGTTTGTATGGACATATGTAGGTTCATATCTGACAATTTACTATACAGATATAGTTGGATTAGCACCGATTGCAGTCTCAGTCATCATGATGATTGCCCGTATATGGGATGCTATCAATGACCCTATGATGGGAGCAATCGCAGAGAGAACCAGGTCAAAGTTTGGAAGATTCCGTCCTTATATTGCATTTGGAACACCATTCCTTGCAATATTCAGTGTACTGACATTTACAAACCCATTTGGCGGTCAGTCAGCAGCTGGTGTAATCTGGGCAGCAGTCATCTACATAATCGCAGGAATGCTGTATACACTTGTAAATATTCCTTATGGAGCACTGGCAGGAGTAATGACAGAGGATGCTGATCAGAGAAACGTATTAAATACATCAAGAAATATCGGCATGAACCTTGGTATGGTTATCGTAAACGGTGCATCAGCAGGACTTGCCCTTAAGTTTTCAGGAGCAGGGGCAGAGGTAGCAAATGGTCACGGATATATGATGGTAGCTCTTGTGTATGCAATAATTGCCATCCCTATGTTCTTAATAGTTTTCTTTACATCAAAGGAAGTAGTACAGCCAGCATATGAGGTTAAGCCATTCTCATTCAAGGAGACAATCGGAAACCTTGTAAAAAATAAGTACTTAATGATTATCACACTTGTCATGGCTCTTCAGATGACAGCCTTCATGGGCAGAATTGCAGTGACAGCATTTTATGTAATTTATTGTCTTGGCTCTTTTACAATGATTTCATTAATCATGACAATTCCTTCTATTGGAGGAATAATCGGCTCATTCTTTGTACCTGCAGTAGCTAAAAAGATAGGCAAGAGAAATGTGCTTATGTGGTCAATGATTTTACAGGGCGTTGGACTTGTGATTATGTATATGGCTCCATTTGACAATATGAAAATGGTGCTTGTAGGAGACATTATCTTTGGTTTATTTAATGTAGGCTTCCCAATGAGCCTTTCAATGGTGGCTGATTCTGTTGACTATATGGAGTTAAAGACAGGCGTCCGTACAGATGGAACAGCTTATGCTACATATGGACTTGCAACAAAGTTTGGTAATGCAGTGGGAGGAGCTTTCGGAATAGTTATTATGAGTGCATTCGGATATGTGGCAAATGCACAGCAGACAGCAGAAGCCTTAAAGGGAATTAACTTCACAGTAAATCTTCTGCCTGCTATCCTTTTCTTCCTGGCAGCAGCAGCTTGTCTGCTTTGGAGAATGAGTGATAAGGACGCAGATGATATACGTGAGCAGTTAAGACAAAAGCATGCACAGTAGACGGGAGGAAAATTAATGTATAAGTATGACAGAAAAGGACCAAAGCGTGGAGTAGCTTTATACAGCTACTCAGCAGAATTTGGACTTACAAAGACATTAGAGGATTGCTTTGAGGACTTGTACGATATGGGGGCACATGGAGTAGAAATCCTTGCCAACACACATATCGAAAACTATCCATATCCAACGGATGAATGGTTAGAGAAATGGTTGAGACTCTGCGACAAGTATGAGATTGTACCAGTAGAATATGGCAACTGGATTGACTCACATGTGCTTGGAGGAAGAGACCTGACAACAGAGGAATCTGTGGAAATGTTAAAGCGTGATATAAGACTGGCACACAGACTGGGCTTCACAGTTATGAGGACAAAGATGCCTGTAATCAATGATTTATTGGAGCCAGTGGAGAACTGGAGAGAAATCATAAAGGGAGCACTGCCACTGGCAGAAGAGCTGGGGATTAAGATGTGTCCTGAAATCCACACACCATCAAACCTCAAGGGAAAGCTTGTCACAGATTTTGTAGACTTTATCAAGGAGACAGGCACCAAAAACTTTGGACTCAATATAGATTTTTCGGTATTCCGTACAGAGTTTAAGGAGGGAGAATGGAAAGACCCAAATTATACACCAAATAAGCCAGAGGATATTATACCGCTTCTTCCATACATATACTGCTGCCACGCAAAGTTTATCAATATGAGTGATGACTTTGAGGAGACCACAATCCCATATAAGGAGGTCATCAGGGTAATGCAGGAAAACGGCTATGACGGATATCTCTTAAGTGAATATGAGGGAGCAGACAAGTATGATGACGGATATGAGGTAGGTCAGACCTTGAGAAAACAGCATATCATGCTAAAGAATCTGCTTGGAGACTAAGGAGGAGAAGCAAATGGAGAAACAGGTAATACAGTCAGTGGGATTCAGAAATACAAAGGATGCAGAAGGCAATGTGACAGGCTTTCAGTTTAAGGTCAGACTGCCATATTATAGAGGAATCTTCCTGTCACAAATCAGACCAGGCACATTGTATGTAGATGGAGTCAGATATGATAAGGACGATATAATATGGAATATAAACGGAGAGGACTACACCAATGAGGAGATGGCACAGGACTATAAGACACATTGGTCAGTCACCACACCAGCAATCCTTAAGGTGAAAAAGCAGGGCGGACTAAGCCAGGGCTTTCATGACTTAAAGTATGGATTCTGCTTTACATCATCATATATGCCGCCAATTATACAGGCACACCTGGATCCAGACCAGGAGAATATGGTATTTATGCCAGAGTTCGGACATCATGTTAATGAGAGAAGACTCCTGATTGTGTAGAGGGCTGTGAAAACTTCCCACATATAGGTTGTGAAAATCTTCTGGCATACAGTGTATTTTACAGAAAAAATATGAAGTCAGCACCGAGACTTAATCGCAGATAGGGCTTACCGCTTTTGGGGGTATAGCCGTTGCAGGGATTATGGAACCTCGGTGCAGTTCATATTTTGTTCTGCAAAACAACTGTATGCCAGAAGATTATCGAAGGCTTTGAAGTGGGAAGTCTGCGTAAGCCTTGTATGGAGCCAAAATAAATAGTATATAAAAGACAATAAATAAAAGTAGCGACTGTCAAAAGTTTAGTCTTAAAACCTAAACTTCTGGTGGTCGTTTTTTTATGACTATGAGTCTAAGCAGCAAGAGAACAGTAGGAAGGTGGCAGCAGGTGAGCGAAGCAAAACCTGCCATGTGAGAATTTTCAGCCCTTTGTTGCATACCTTCTGTAGATGTGGTGAAGTGTAGATGGGATGGTGCGCTGGGACACTCAGGCAGGGAGGACTTGTGGAGAATATTAGATTTTCTTAATGTTCTGTTCATAACTAGCAACACGGCAACAGGACGTTGCCGTGAGTGAGACCTGAGCCATGGATGGCGAATGTCGAGCGGTTGCGTCAAGCATAATCCAAATAAATCAGAACATTTAGAAAATCTTATATTCGTAACTCGTCCACCCTGCCTGAGTGTCCCAGCGCACCATCCTACAC
>CAVKUD010000244.1:0-3834 GCA_963659315.1 Senegalimassilia sp.
CCAGAATTGAAGAGATAAAAGACCATTGGCTCATGGTGCAGATGTATGACTGAAAACAGATGAAAGATAATTGACGTAATAGCAGCAACTAATCTGAAGGTTAACAAGCAGAATGCAGGTGAACAGAAAGTGAACGGTCTAAATACACAAGCAAAGCCTAATAAGAAAACACAAGGGACAGAATTGTCAACAATTTTGACAACTCTGTCCCTTTTTGTCTCCCCTATTTTCCCACTTATAATTGCAATTTGAAAAAAGCACAAGATAGTATAGAATAGATATATTACTATGAAACATAAAACGAGGTGATTGCATGCTGGAAGCAGACCAGGGGCTGGCAAAGTTATTGAAAAATATACGGATAGAAGAAAATATATCTCTGAATGAACTGTCTCTAGGCTTAATGAGCGTAAGCCAGCTCTCAAAGGTTGAGAGTGGGGAACGCACGATTGATAAGAATGTAAGGGACAGGCTGTTAGAACGGCTTGGCATAGCCAAGGAGCTATATGAGAATCTCCTGGATATATGTGATTATGAGGAATGGGATTATAAGAGAAAAATTTTATCTGCTATTCGGGAAAAAGATACTAAGGGAGCGGCTTGTTTCCTTGCGGAGTATGAGACTAAACTGGATGAAGATGACAAGATAAATTATCAGTTTATCCTGGTAATGAGAGGCGAAGTCTTAAAGCAGGAAGACGCAGCAAGGGAGGCTCTTGCGGATTGTTACCAAAAAGCATTGCTGCTTACAATACCTGAACCAGAAAAGATATGGAATGAAAAAAGACCCCTGTCAGCATTGGAGATTAATCTGCTGTTGGAAGCTCTGTTTTATGGAAATGAAACGGAGCATCTGCATAAATACAGAGTGCTGATGGAATATATAGATAATGGTCACTATGATGAGATTACAAAGGTAAAGATATACCCTAAAATAGTCTATTACTATCTGAAAAAACAGCTTTCATATCTGAAAAGCTGGACAGTGGAGACAAAGACAGAAAATCTAAATATATGCAAAAAGGCAGTCGATATGTTGAGGGATGCTGCCAGAGCCTATTATTTGGTAGAATTGTTGGAAATAGAGACAGAAATATTAGGTGAAGAGGGTGTTTCTGAAAAAGAACTGCTGTCTACTATGGTAGAACTGTATGCCGAATATAATGTGCCAGCATATATGCAGGATTGTACATATCTGTATCAGCAGAATTCGGTTTATGCCATGTGTGAAGTTTTGCAAAACAGAAGGGTAATGCTTGGCTTGACACAGGAACAGCTCTGCGATGGAATCTGCTCTGTAAAATCTCTAAGAAGGGCTGAAAAAGGACAGACAGATATGCAGATGGAATCGGTCAGGAAAATACTAAACAGGCTGGGACTGTCTGGGCAGATGCAGTGGGCGAGGCTTATTACAAATGACCGTGATGTTATTAAAGATGCAGAAAAATTGATTTATTATATGAATAATCGGGATTATGTAATGGCTTATGAAAAATTGGAAAAATTGAAATTGAAAGTTTCCTTTGATATTCCACAAAATAAGCAATTTTTTATGGAAAAGCAAGCAGTATTAGATTTAGAGCAGAAAAAGATAGATTTAAGAGAATTCTTAAAGATGGAAAAGGAAGCCCTGAGGTGTACTTTGCCTGTAGATAATCTTTTGAATCAGACGAATGTGTACCTTACCGAAAGGGAGGTGACATGTATTCGCAATAGTTGGAGTGGAATGGAGGAGCAGGAAAAAAGGGAATCAATTAGATTCTTATTAGAGTTTTATGAAAAGTATATTGAGGATAAAGGTGTTTCAGAGGTTATTTCTATGTATGAATTTGTGACAGAGGGAGTAGTCGAAGAGTTGGGTAACATGGGAGAGCATGAATTTGCTCAGAAGATAGATAGAAAAGCAATCAGGGCTAGTCTGAGTTGCAGAAGATTATGTGATATTCATTATAAACTGTATGATATATGGTGGAATGAAAATGAAAGAAAGAAAAAAGAGGGGAAGGAAACCAGCAAGGATGAAAAGTGTAGAGTGTTTAAAAAGTGTATTATCATAAGTCATTATGTAAAACGTTATTTTTATGAAAACATTTATAGAGAAAAATTAGAAAAGCTGATTAATTAGGCTGTTTTATCTTTATCAATAGGGATATCATTATATGGCGCAATAGAGTCACAATGATTTACAATCGAAGTATGTGTTATATGAAAATGATGTATTCAAGGGACAGAACTATTAATGAAAATTTTGACAGTTCTGTCCCTTGTCTGCCAACATGGCATATGTTAGATTGATATTAGATGAAATTGCGAAAAATGCACCAAAGATGTCGTTTGACGCATAATGGATTGAATTGAGTATACAACTATCGTATTCTTGTATATATAAAGTAGGGAAAATAGGAGAAAATTATGGGGAATTTAAGAAAAATAATATCAGCTACAATGACAGCAACACTATTATTATCTATGTGTGGATGTGGCAGTACATCAGACAAGACAAATAGTAGCAGCACAAAAATAAACTATGAAGATTTAGCATCTGTAGATGAAAAGGATGCAGAAGCCTGGATGGGCACAGTCAGTAACGTATGTTCCATAGAGGATGGAGCTTATATTGCGCAAGGGCTGGACACAGGAGATTACTTATATTACTACGATTATGATGGTAAAAAATATACTAAGATATGCAATAAACCTGAGTGTTCACACAGTGATGAGACCTGTAATGCCTTTCTGCCAAGTAATATATTGGGTGAGGGTGAGTATTATGATACATCACTCATTCAGAAATATGATAATGCAATATACATAGGTGGACTGGATGATAAAAAAGCATGTATATACAAGGTGGCATGTGATGGCTCTGAGAGAGGAAAGGTAATAGACCTATTTGATGCAGAGATAAGCACAAGTAAGGACGGAGGTGCTACTTTTACGGAGTATACTTCATTTAAGTTCTGCATACACAGGGGCTATGTATATTATAGTATAGATAATGGGCAGAATTCTTCTCTCTTCAGGAAAAAGCTTGATGGCAGCTCCAAATCAGAGGAAACAATAGTTAGCATAGATGAGCAGAATGATGTATATAGATTGGAGCCATATGGCAGATATGTATTTTTTCAAAAGGGAAAATATAATGAGGATTACAGTGATATAACAACTACCTTATATGCCTATGATACTGAGAAAAATGAGGTTGTTGATGTGAAGGATGACATTATCAACGTCTATGTAATCAGAGATGATAAGCTGTATTATGAGGTAGTAGGAGAGGGAATATATGAGTATTCGCTTAAAGATGGAACCGAAAGCTTGGCAGTGAGTACAAAGGATGCCTGCTACAATATATATAAAACTGCGGATAAATATATCACTATGAGCCTGGAAGGGCTGCGTGTATATGATGAAAACGGAAATGAAATTTATCATATAGGACAGGACGAGTACTGTGAGTTAAAGTATGTAAGCGATAGCCGGTTGATTATAGATGTAATTAATGAGGATGGGCGGATGGAGTATACATTTGTCAATAACGTACAGGATGACCCTGACCAGTGGGATAGTAACACTTTTGTATTTGAATAAACTATTATAATATATTGCTTGTTAAATATGCTTTGAAGTGATAAACTCATTTCAAAGCATATTTTCATATCAGGTGCCACAGGCACACAAATCTAAATCAATTTATTACAAATTATTAGAACAGAAATTCATGCTTTGATTACAACACTACAACTGAATATGGAACTATTAATTTGAGTATTACAAGGAGGGTAATTTACGTTGACGAAAGACAAAGTCAGACCAGATTCTGCTGACAAGGTT
>CAVKUD010000245.1:0-3816 GCA_963659315.1 Senegalimassilia sp.
TGCCATACAGACAGGCATTTGCAGAAGCAGACTTATTAGTAACTGACTATTCATCTACACCGATGGATTTTGCATATCTGCGAAAACCAGTCATATATACCCAGTTTGACAAGGATAAATTCTTTTCTGGTGAGCACACATACGAAAAGGGCTATTTTGATTATGAACAGGATGGTTTTGGAGAGGTAGTATATGAGCTTGATGACCTGATTGATTTAATTATTTCGTATATGGAAAATGGCTGCAGGATGAATAAGACCTATAGGAAGAGGGTAGAAAAGTTTTTTGCATATGATGATTGCAATAATTGCCAGAGGGTGTATGAGAAGATATTGGGGCTTATGGATTAATTAGTGAAATGATGAACGTGCAAGACTGATGGAAGGCGTAATTGAGTGTCCCACCAGCATTCTGGTGGTGGGACATAAAAAAATTAATTTTGATTCTCTTGGGTGGTGGCCGCTTTAAGTTCCTCATAGAGGCGCTTGTATTGCTTATACTTAGCAAGCTCAGTAGCTTGACTTGCAAGTATACGGCTCTGCTGGTCGTAGGCTCGTTTGATGGAGTCATTCTCCCGCTTAACCTCCCAATATTTATCTGAACGAAGTTTTAAAATAGGTTCTGTCATAGTGTACACCTCCTGACATAAATCTTGGTTACGATAAGATACACGAATCATTGACTTTTGAAGAAGATCCAGAATGAGTTCTTTTTCAGTATCAGTCAGGAATCCGTTCCTTACTTCATCTTCTAAGATTAGTATAGTTTCCTCAAAAAAAGAAGTCAATTCCTCTTTTGATTTTCTGAGGGAATTTTCCAAGATCTCTTTCTTTACTGAATCAGCAGTCTGGAAATCCCTGTCGTTTGGTATATGGCTCCTGTAGCGGATTGGGAGAAATGGTATTAGTATGCACAGATGTTTTTCTTTTATTTCTTCCAGAGAGTATGACTGCACCGCTACTGTAGGTACTCTGTATTCGTGGGTGCTGTCGTCCTGAAACTTAAGCATGCAGGTCAGGTATTTGGGTATCTTATCAGTGTCCTGCAGAAATAAAACTGCTGACTTAGGGAATTCAAGCAGATAAGGTGAATTTTCCAGATCCTGCCTGAAGCTTAGGGCTGCGTGTACATCATACTCAAACATGCGGATTGCCATCAGACCTTCGTATGTAATCTCACATTCAAAGTGGTAGATATCGTGTCCATCCACG
Source organism: Senegalimassilia sp. (assembly GCA_963659315.1). GTDB lineage: Bacteria > Bacillota > Clostridia > Lachnospirales > Lachnospiraceae > Roseburia. Next base: position 1,212 of record CAVKUD010000245.1, read on the forward strand.
CTGAAGGTCAGGTCAGCCTTGATGGTAGAGAGTTCTTTAGTGTCAGCACGCTCCACTGAGTATTCTGTGGATAGTGCCACAATCGGTGTGTCGATTGGATATTTTTTGCCATATACCTCGTCTATGAGGGGCAGTAGGAATCTGGGACAGTTCCTCCTTATTGTGTTGTAGTTTATCCATCTGAAAAAGTGGCGAGCTGCCAGAATTTAAAGTGAATATAGAAACAATTTAATTGCACAATCATCATAGCATAGGAATAACAGGAAGGCAATAGAAAAATAAATAATTTAACATTGATAGGATGATGAAAAGGAGAATAATATGTTATCAGAAGATAAGAAGCAAAACGACAGGGAGCAGAAGCTCCAGATTTCAAAATTACAGACTGAGTATAAAATTCTTGAGCAAGAGAGAGACCAGCTGCTGAACGAATTGTTGGAAACACGTAATTCTAAGACCTACAAGCTGGCTCGAACTCTTACAGGCATACCCCGCTTTTTCCAGGGCAGGAGATATGTTCGCAGTAGCGCATATGGTTCACAGACAGTGTATCCGTATATGATCTCGGTTGTTATGGCTGTATATAATACAGCTGATTTTTTGGAACCAATGTTGGAAAGTATAATACAGCAGAAGCTGGATGGATTGGGAGAATATCTGCGTTCAAATCCAGATAGCAGATACCATAGCAGTGCATATGAAAATATATATGAGATTATTCTTGTAGATGATGGCTCAACCGATGGAACCGAGGATATATGTGACAAATATGCCGATAAATACCCTTATATCAAGGTTTTGCACAAGGAAAATGGAGGTGTTTCATCTGCACGGAATGCCGGTGTCGAGCTGGCTTGTGGTAAGTATATTACATTTCCTGATTCAGATGATAAACTCTCACCAAATGTATTTACGGATTGCCTTACTTTTTTTGAAAAACATGAGAATGACATTTCCATGGTTACATATCCACTTCGCTTTTTTGATGCACAGCAGGGGGATCACTGGACAACATATAGATTTGCTGAGGGTACAAGAATTGTCAATATGATGGATGAATGGGATAAGCCACAATATTTTACCGCAGCATCATTTTTTAAGACTTCATCGATTAAAGGTAAGATAAAATTTGACAGTAATCTGATTAATGGTGAGGATATTAAATTTGCTCACGAGGTTATGTTTCAGAATACTCCTATGATTGGTCTGGTTAGTTCATGCACCTATTGGTACAGACGTAGAAGTACAGGAAATCAATCTGCTATACAACAGAGCAAGCAGACTGAGAAATACTACATACCATATATCACTGATATGCTGGGTGGTATAAAAAGGCTTGCAGAAGAGACCTATGGCGAATTACCAAAGTATGTCCAGTATGCGATAATGGGACAGCTCCAGTGGCGCCTGCGTTCTGATACTAAGGGAAAAGAAGCTATTGCTGTTATTGGCGAGGATGGATATAGGACATATTGCAGTCTGATTAAAGAGTTGATTTCACACATTGATTATGATGTGATACTTAGCCAAAAGCAGTTGTTTCGAGAACATCTATTTTATTTGTGCATGCTGAAGGCAAATGGAAATGTTGAATGTGTATACGAAGACAGTAACGTAAAATATTATTTTGATGGACAATATTGCACAGAGGAGTCATCCACATACATCAAATTAGAGTTTATGGAAATAAAAGATGGCTTATTATCAATTGAGGGTGAATGTGCAAGCTTTGACCCAGAGTGTAGATTACACGCAAAAATAGGGGAACAATATGTCGAGGCAGAGGTTACTCAAGAAAGGGATTGCAATGTTTATACATTAGGAGAGATTGCACTTCATGTGAAGCCATTTACAATAAGGATAGATTTGAAATCTATTGAAAAAAAGACAGAGATTACGTTTATATGTGAGTGTTATGGAAATGAAGTAATTAAGACACAAATTAATCTGGGGAAATTTATGCCAGTTAATAGAAACTTCTCATATTCATATTATTCGAATGAATTATGGACAGTTCGTATACAAAAAAATTTGTTACTGGTGTGGTATATGGCAGCAACTGAGGGTTTGCCAGATTTTGAGGATGACTTTGAGAGACAAATCTTAAACTCTAAATTAGGCAAGGACAAAAATATAAAAAATGCGGTTTCTATCCGAAAAGAAGCGTTATCAAGATTAGCATGGAAGCAGAGCTGTAATATAAAGATATGGCTGCTGTCAGATCGTTATAGCCATGCGGATGATAATGGGGAAGCGATGTTTAGATTCTTAATGGATAATAAGAGACCTGATATAAAAGTGTATTTTGTTATAGATAAGGAATCCGATGATTTTGAAAGACTAGCTGAGATTGGACCAGTTCTCGCACAGGATTCCAGAAGGCACAGAGTAATGCATTTGATTGCAGATTGCATTATTTCTTCTCAGGCAGATGAGTATATCATTGATCCATTTTGGAGAGAAGGGGCTTCTAGGGATATATTTAAAGATTTTTACTGTAGAAATAAATTTGTTTTCTTACAGCATGGTGTTATTAAGGACGATTTAAGTGGATGGCTTAACAGGTTTAACAAAAACATAGATGGTTTCGTATGCGCTGCAATAC
>CAVKUD010000246.1:0-3804 GCA_963659315.1 Senegalimassilia sp.
GATATATATAAGAGCCCGGCGCAATTTCCTAAGATGTCGGATTTTAATGCCGGCCAGAAGATGTATGGCTTTGGAGGAACAGATTTTAATCCGGTCTTTGGCTATGTGGATGAATTAATTCAGAACGGACATGAGGTTGACTGTTTAATCTATCTGTCTGACGGAATGGGAAGATTCCCGGAAAAGGAGCCGGAAGGCTATAAGACATTTTTTGTAATGCCATATGATGAGTTTGACAATAACAATATTTTATTTGGAGACATAACACCGGACTGGGTAGAGAAAATATATTTGAAAAACAAAGTGGAGGAAGATGACTAATGAGCGAATTTGATTACAGCGTAAACGAGGCAAAGGAAGAGATAAAGAACAGTATTGAGATATATATGCAAAAGGACGAGGCTGGAAACTACATAATTCCAGAGAACAAGAAAAATCCCTTTTATCTGGTAGGAGCACCAGGAATTGGTAAGACAGAGATTGTGGGACAGATTGCAAAAGAGCTGGGGATAGGCTTTATATCCACATCCCTAACCCACCATACCAGAAACTCAATCCTGGGTCTGCCTGTGATTATAGACAGCAATTTCGGCAAGGCAACAGAGTACACAATGCCAGACATATTGTCTCAGGTTGAAAAGAAATATGATGCAGGGGAAAAGGAGGGCATACTCTTAATAGATGAGTTTGCATCCATGAGTGAGGCTCTTGTGGCACCGATGCTTGCCTTTTTGCAGAGCAAGTGCATAGGTAATCACTTCCTGCCAGAGGGCTGGGTGATGGTGCTGTGCAGCAACCCGCCTGAGTACAATGAGACAGCCAGAGTATTTGACGCAGCAGTTATGGACAGGGTCAGAGTCATGAACCTGATTTATTCAAAGGATGACTTTATCGCATATGCAAAGGAAAAGAACTTCCATCCGGCGGTTATCGGCTTTATACAGACCAACAGCAGCAGGGCATACATGTGTGAGTCAGAGGACGAAGAGCAGGTCATAGTCACAACCAGAGGCTGGGAAAATCTGTCAAACTGCCTGTATGGATATGAGAGAAGTGGAAAGAAAATATCAGCAAGACTTATTTATCAATTTATAAAGTCAAAAAATATTGCCAATGAATTTCTGCACTATTATATACTCTACAGTTCCCTCCTCACTACTGCGGATGTGGATAAAATCATAAAGGGCTGCAATACAGACAAGTATCTGGATATAATCAGTGAAAAAAGCTTTGAGGAGAAGTGGCAGTTTACGGAAGTCCTGCTAAAGAGCCTGTCGGAGGAGTGTAGGGGCACAAATGAGCGGTTAAAGCTAAATGAATATACAAAACAGCTCATATCCGAGTTCAAGCGTTCCAGTGCAAGGGCAGAGGATTCTCCATTTGACTTTAATGGAAATCAGAATATCCTGTACAGCGTAATCAGAAAACGTCTGGGGCTTTCCACATTTATGTTTACTGATAGCTATGAGCCTAAGCTTTTTAAGGAAAACAAGCTGAGTTCATCGGAAGCAATGATGCTTAATGATGTGCTTAAGGCAGTGGAGCAGGGCTCTGATCCGATGAATTATGAGGTGAGAAACGACTGCGTGATAGAGGCAATGGAAGGCTGGCTCAGAAGAAGCAGGGAAGCAGCCGACAGACAGATTGTGAAAAAGGATGAGTGTATCACCCATGTGATTGACTTTGTAAAAGGGATTGGAGAGGGTGAGATTACAGAGCCTTTTATCCGCAATCTCAACCAGTCTGAGGATTTACTCTATGTAATATCCTATACAAAGAATAAGGCTTATGTTGATGAGCTGGACGAATTGTTCGCCTAATTCACTCATAGCGGGAAAGCCCGAGCGTGACTGCATCCGTCAGCTGCTTTACAGCCTCATCGGGATAGATAATCCGGGCTATGTCAATATGCTGCTTTGCCCATAGCACAGTACCCTCTATGGAGTGGTTGAGCCTGACAGAGTACCAGGTTTCACCACTTGCCTTAAGCTCACTTACAGAAGCCTTGAGATACTGCTTTGTTTCACTGTCAGTGGCAGGGCGGATTGCAATCTGTCTGCCAAAGGTGTCAAGCAGGGCATTGACAGGAGAGAATGTCTTGGTCTCCTGCACCAGCATTTTGATGGTAGTTTTCTCTCCTGCATACATGACAGGGTGGTGTTTGATATAATCCAAAGCCGAAAACTGGCTGCGGTATTTTAGCACATCCTTGTGGAGAGCCAGGGGCTTATTGGAAATAGAATCCCTGCATACCCGGATGGAGATTATACGGTCAACCCTGTAGGATATGACATCACTGGCATCCTTTGACTTGTCAGTGTGGGCAATCAGATAGTAAAAGCCGTTGGCTTCCAGTATGCAGACCGGGTCTACATGTGAGTAAACAGGGCAGCCGTTTGGTGCAGTTTTCCTCGGCAAAAGCTTTATGGCAGAGCTTGCAGAGTCGAAGTCATACCTGCCGTAGTTTATCTCTATCTGCACCTTCATATTGATATATGACACCAGCTTTTGCAGGTTGCCAATTAAGTGGGCAGAATCCTCGCTTACACGCAGACTGCTGTGGACTGCAATCCGCTCCTGGTCTGTGAGGGTATTATAGTCCATATGGTAGAAATCCTTTGACAGTTTTTCCAGTATATGTGAGGTGTCCTTCTGGGAAAAATAAGGATTGGTCATAACTCCGCTCTGCAGGATAAAGTACTCCTCAGCAGTGTATTTTGGAATAAAGGCATAGTAGGAGCTGGGTGACTTCTGGGCAGTGTCCTCCCTGTCATCAGCAAAGAGGCTGTATTCTTCAAAATCAATGTATTTTTTACTGGTTCTGGTAGAGTTCATGCTGTCCAAGTAATATTTTTTGATGCTGCCATTATATACCTGAAAAAAAGCATCAGGGTTGCTGCTATAAAAATCATACAGTTCATCAAGCTTCTTGGCTATGGTCTGGCGGGCAACATTTGTATGGCAGCTTGAATTTATGATGTCGCAGACTCTGGGTGCGGTAAATGGGTCATTTGGAGTAGAAAAGGTCTTTAGGACATTTATTATGTACGCATTTATATTCTGTGACACTAAAGCTGACTCACTTGAGCGCTTGCCACGTTTTGATTTATTTTCAGCCATATCTCTAACCTCTTTTCATAAGTAATTATAGTTTAATTGCTTTTAGCGAAAATGTCGATAAAAACGTGTTGTTAAGAGGAAAAAAATGTGCTACAATGAAGAACGCACTGGAAGGATAAGAGCCTTTGGTGTATGAAATAAGGAGGTGTCGTTATGGCTAAGGAGCCTAAGAAGTTAATAGCCAATAACAAGAAGGTATACCATGATTACTTTCTTGATGAGAAATACGAAGCTGGCATCTCACTTGCCGGAACAGAGGTCAAATCCCTGAGAATGGGAAAGGGCAGCATAAAGGAAGCCTTTATCCGAATCGAAAACGGAGAGGTATATCTCTATGGTATGCACATTACTCCATATGAAAAGGGTAATATCTTTAACAAAGACCCTCTGAGACCCAAGAAGCTCCTGCTCCACAAAAAGGAGATTGAGAAGCTGACAGGCAAGATAAAAGAAAAGGGTTATACAATCGTCCCTGTTGAGGTATACTTTAAGGGAAGCTTGGTGAAGGTAGAGATTGCTCTCGCACGAGGCAAGAAGTTGTATGACAAGAGACAGGATATTGCGAAGAAGGACCAGAGGCGTGAAGCTGAGAGGGATTTCAAAGTCCGCAATCTTGGATAAAAAAGGAAAACTAAATATGGGCTAGTAAAGGTTTCGACGGGGATTATGAAGCTGGAGAAGCGA
>CAVKUD010000247.1:0-3799 GCA_963659315.1 Senegalimassilia sp.
TCTATACTGGACAGCAGAAGGCTAACCAGGCTCGTGGACGTATTGAGCAGTTCAACAAGAAGTATGGTATGAACTAGAAATAAGAGTTACTTAAAAGGTTGAGGTTGCAATATGCCTCAACCTTTCTTACTCTATAGAAAAGTTTTTCTTATAAAATTATCGTTGAGGGGCTTGCATGAAGTATTCAGGAATTGGCGGTCAGGCTGTCATGGAAGGCGTAATGATGAAAAATCAGGACAGGTACGCTGTGGCAGTCAGAAAGCCGGACAAAGAGATTGAGACAAACGTATGGAATTATAAGGCTGAGAAAAGCTTTGCGCATATAAGAAAACTGCCGGTATTCAGAGGAGTATTTAATTTTATTGATTCTCTGTACCTGGGCATGAGTACCCTTATGTATTCATCATCATTTTTTGAGGATGATGAGGAGAAACCGAGCCAGAAGGAAGGACTTTCCGAGGACGAGAAAGCAAAGCTTGAAGCAAAAGAAAAGAAGCAGGAAAAGGCTTTAATGGGAGGTACCGTGGTATTTTCTGTCATTATGGCACTTGCCATATTCTTTGCACTTCCGTATTTTTTATCTATAGTTTTTCAGAGATTTATAGAGTCAACACTTGTGGTAACACTGATAGAAGGCCTTATAAGGCTGGCGATATTTATTGCATATATTGCGCTGATTTCGCTTATGCCTGATATAAAGAGGACATTCATGTACCATGGCGCAGAGCACAAGTGTATAAACTGTATCGAGCATGGGCTTGAGCTTAATGTGGAAAATGTAAGGAAAAGCTCCAGATTACATAAGAGATGTGGAACAAGCTTCCTGCTTATTGTTATGCTTATAAGTATTGTATTTTTCATGTTTATACAGGTCGATTCCAAAATACTCAGACTTGTGATAAGACTTTTGCTGATTCCTGTTATTGCAGGAGTGTCCTATGAGTTCATCAGGCTGGCAGGCAGATATGACAACTGGTTTGTAAATATCTTAAGCAAACCAGGACTGTGGATGCAGGGACTTACAACAAAGGAACCGGACGACGATATGATAGAGGTAGGCATAGCCTCTGTCGAAGCAGTCTTTGACTGGAAAAAGTGGCAGAAGGAAGAGTATAATTAATGACGTACAAAGAGACGATTGATTTGGGGATACGCATATTAAAGCTGGCAGGGATTGAAGAGGCTGAAAATGATGCATGGCTGCTGCTGTCAAAGGAATGTAAGATGAGCAGAACAGACTATTATATGCATATGAAGGATGAAATCCTGCCGGAGCAGCTCAATGAATATAAGGTACTGGTAAAGAAAAGAGCCGAAAGGGTTCCGCTTCAGTATATCACAGGGGAGCAGGAATTCATGGGGCTTACTTTTCATGTAAACAGCAATGTACTGATTCCACGCCAGGACACGGAGACACTGGTTGAAGAAGCCATAAAGCTTGTGGAACCAGGTATGAATATACTGGATATGTGTACAGGCTCTGGATGTATTATAATCAGTATATTGAGTCGGTGCAGGGATATACAGGGCACAGGAAGTGATATATCAAAGCAGGCCTTAAATGTGGCAAAGGAAAATGCCAAGCTCAATAATGTGGCGGTGGATTTTGAAAGAAGTGATTTGTTTGAGAATCTCTCTGATAAGTATGATATGATAGTGTCTAATCCACCGTATATAAGGTCGGATGTTGTGCCTACACTTATGCCAGAGGTGTGCCAGTTTGAGCCGATAGATGCACTTGATGGACATGAGGATGGCTTGTACTTTTACAGAAAAATAATAAAAGAATGTAAATCCTTCCTTAAGGAGGATGGAAAAATTCTATTTGAGATAGGAAATGACCAGGGACAGGCTGTGTCGGATATGCTGACTTATGCAGGATTTAGAAATGTGCGTGTTATAAAGGATCTGGCACATAATGACCGTGTTGTTGTTGGAATGTTGTAAAGAGAGGTAGAGACCATGTTTGATAAATTAGAAGATTTAGTACATCACTATGAAGAACTTATGAATCTGCTCAGTGAGCCAGATGTGGCAAACGATACAAACAGATTCAGAAAGCTTATGAAGGAGCAGAATGACCTGGCTCCAATAGTTGAGGCATATAAAGAATATAAGGCGAGCAAGCAGAACATAGATGACTCCCTCGCTATGCTTGAGGAAGAATCTGACGAGGAGATGAGAGAGCTTGCCAAGGAAGAACTTAACGAGTCAAAGGCAAAGGTAGAGGAGCTTGAGCAGAAACTTAAGATTTTACTTCTGCCAAAGGACCCTAATGATGACAAGAACGTAGTAGTAGAAATTCGTGCAGGTGCAGGTGGAGAGGAAGCTGCTCTTTTTGCAGCAGAGATTTTCAGAATGTATGTACACTATGCGGAGAGCAGGGGCTGGAAGTGCGAGACTCTTGAAGCAGACGAGACTGGTATCGGTGGAATGAAGTCTGTAGAGTTTATGGTAAAAGGAACAGGAGCATACTCAATCCTTAAGTATGAGTCAGGTGTACACCGTGTACAGCGTGTGCCTGAGACTGAGTCCCAGGGACGTATCCAGACATCTACATGCTCAGTTGCAGTAATGCCAGAGGCAGAGGAAGTGGACGTACAGATTGACGAAAAGGATATCAGAATCGACGTTATGCGTGCATCTGGAAACGGTGGACAGTGTGTCAATACTACAGACTCTGCTGTTCGTCTTACCCACTATCCAACTGGAATCGTTATCTACAGCCAGACTGAGAAGTCACAGCTTCAGAACAAGGAAAAGGCATTTGCGCTCTTAAGAGCCAAGTTATACGATTTAGAGCTTCAGAAGCAGCAGGATGCAGAGGCTGCTGAGAGAAGAAGCCAGATTGGTACAGGAGACAGAGCTGAGAAGATTCGTACCTACAACTTCCCACAGGGACGTGTAACTGACCATAGAATTAACCTTACACTTTATAAGCTTGATAAGATTATGAATGGAGACCTTCAGGAGATTATTGATGCTTGTATTGCTGCTGACCAGGCGGCTAAATTGGCTAAGGTGAATGAAGAGTAAGTAAAAATGTGCTAGATTGGTACCAGTCATTCTAAATATATTAGAGTGACTGGTATTTTTTGATGCCAAAGTATGCAAGAGAAGCTGCTAGTAGCAAGTTTTCTGTATTGCTCCTGTAATCCTCGCATGATATAATAAGATGATGATAGATGCGAATACGAAAGCTTGTATGCGTATGGGAAAATATATCATGAGCTTTTCCTTGGGAGAGGGAAAGGGTTATTAATGCAAAAAAATTATGAGGAGCTTGATTTTACGGATGATTTCATGTTCTGTAAAGTCCTGACCAACAATCCAGAGCTGTGCCACGAATTGCTGGAGCTGATTATAGGCAAAAAGGTTGGTAAATTTATCAGACTCGATAAGCAAAAGCCAATTGAGATAACCGCCGATGGTAAGGGAGTACGGTTTGACGTGTATAGTGAGGATGACCAAAACATTGTGTATGACTGTGAGATGCAGACATCAGGCAATGATAATCTGCCCAAGAGGACGAGATACTATCAGGGGATGATAGATTTGAACCTGATTGAACGAGGAGCAGACTATAGTGAGCTTAAGAAGAGCTATATCATTTTTATCTGTACCTTTGATGTTTTTAAGAAAGGCTTGCACAAGTACACATTTAGGAATTATTGTGAGGAGTTCCCACAGTTGGAGCTTGATGATGAATCCACCAAGATATTCCTGTGTGCAGGAGGTGAAGCTGATGATGTTTCTCCAGAGATGAAGGAATTCCTGGATTGGATGGTACACAAGCGAA
>CAVKUD010000248.1:0-3797 GCA_963659315.1 Senegalimassilia sp.
GCTAACATCACAATTACTGCTCCTTATATTTTTTTCCAAAAGCATAAACTGCAAAAATCACACCTGTACCAGCCACCACTATATACTTAAATAAGATAGTATCATCTCCTGTTTGTGGAGCTGTCACTGCTCCTGCCTGCACTGCTGCATTTACAGACGCTGCTGTATTCGTATCCGCTGTGCCTACTGTATTTGTACTTGTCGTATCACTGCTTGTTGTATCACTCGGCTTTGTGTCACCTGGTTTTGTTTCTTCCGATTTTGTATTATCCGAATTCTTATTATCCAGATTTTTGTCATCCGATTTACTCTCACCAACTGTCACAGCAGTCTCTGCAAATTTTCCACCCTCATAATCCGCTGCCTTCACGAGGTATTTTCCATCACTCAGCTTAAAGTCCTCCGAATATTTCTGGTCTGAATCCACAGCTACAGACTTCATCTGAATCATATTCTCTCCTGCTTCATCATACACAAAGATTGCAACCGACAGTACTCCGCTGTCTGCTGTGCCGCTTACAGTGACCGTGCCATCCTTGACGCTTGTATCAATGGATGCGATTGTGCCTGCCATAGCCTTGCTTCCCGGCATAATGAGAATAAAAGCCAAGGCGAATACTGGTAATATATTTCTTATTATTTTTCTCATGACTTTCCTCCTCTAATATACAACCTTACGGGCTGCTATGTCGTAGTAGATACCAGAGCCTGAACCGATATAGCTTCCGCCATAGCTGTCCCCTGTCAATGCCTGAGCTCCTATTACATTAAACGCCACGCCTACAGCATCCTTTGGCACCTCAACTGAGTAGTTTGAATACTTAAGACCTTTTCCGCCAGCGTATGAATATGTGCCCTCCGGCAGTGCATTTCCAAAGCTGTCTATTTTTATTGAAGTAAGCTCTGCCTTTTTAAGACTTGTTGTGCCATCACTGTTATAGATTGTTGCATAAACCTCATAATTTTCATAGTCGGTTGTCTCATCATAATACAGCTTTGCCGTAACTTTTGGAGTCTCAGTCATGTCTGGTCCGAAATTGTCGCTGGCTTTTAAGGCGATTCTCTCAATCCTTATATAATAGCTGCCACCTGTCGTTGTTATCTCAAAGACTACATCATCAAAGAAATTAGACTTAAACTCTATGTCATATCCTCCATCTGCGTCCACTTTTCTAATCTCCACTGCTCCGCCTGGAACTCCCAGTGCCTTTACCCCTGTTATCTCATTCACGGATGCGTATGTTGCTGCAAAATGCACTGTGGACTCAAGCATAAAGGCTTCATATACTGCAGGAGCCGACTGTGTAGTTCCTGATACATCAAGAGAATTAGAAGTCAGCATGCTGTCCCAAAAATCAGGAAAATATGTGTAATCCGCTTCATTCACATTAAAATCCAAGCCTTCAAAGCTGCCATTATCAAAAATTGTGGCTCTGAATATCCTGTCTCCATTGGTGCAGATAGTGCTTGCTCCGCTCACTGCCCCTGTCGGGTCTATGGCATAGGTTCTCTTTGTAGTCTCATCTGCCTCCAAATCTGCTGCCAACTGGCTGTATGATGCACTGCTTTCCCTATAGGAATTGACAAAATCTGCTGCCGACTCCCACATCCAGTAATAATTTTTATTAGAGACACTGTACTGCTCGTTTGTGTCATCATCTATTATGTCTGTAACAGGAATGTATGCAATCTCGGGATATGTGAAATTATTGAGGTCTGGAATCTGGTGCAGGCAGATTGTGTCTCCTGTTCCCTGCCATACAAAGTATACTGTTCCACTGAAATCTGACTCACCGCCCTGATTATCATCTGGGTTTTCACCTGGATTTGGTTCTGGGTCATCACCTGGCTCCAGTCCTCCCGTCTGCCTTGCCCGTATTAAAAGCTTTAAGTCTCCATCAGGATAACCTCCCTCTGTCTCTCTGCTTGCCAGTGATGTTTTTCCATCTGTCACGATAAGTCTCACATTGAAACCATCCTCCGCATAAACTACAAGCTCCATTGTCTCTGAGTCAAAATTGCCGCTCAATGTTAAATCATCATTTAATTCAAGGCTTACTTTGCCATCTTCTGAGATAGTGACACTGCTTGTCACAGTCACAGTTGACTCATTCACCATATAGGAAACTGTGTCCCCCGAAATCTGTCCATCCGAAAAATCAATGACATGTATGTCCTGATTATTTTCCGATGCTTCATCTGCTCTTGCTGTCTGCGAATTAGCAAAGACAGCAATAATTATCAGTGCCAGACTCAGCAGCCATGCAATATGTTTTTTCCATTTCATAAAATTACCTCCCATGTAAATAGTAAGAAAATTCTAGCACTTTTCTACTATTTACAGGGAGGTGACAAGTGTCTCAATCTTAATTTTTTGTCATTTTTCGGCTTATTACTTAGTCCAGTTGTGGTAATAATGGATAAGCTCTGTTCTTGATGAAGTATCAGTTTTTTCATTCATCCTGTCAATATGCCTGTAGAGGCTGGCTCTGGATAAGGCGAGCTTTTTTGAAATACTGCTCACACTGTCCTTGTTGTTTATGAGTTCATTCATTATCTCTGCCTCACGCTCTGTAAATGAGTGTTCTTGCACAAACAGCTCAAAGCTATTGCTTCTTGCCTTTGTCTCATATTCCCTAAGAGCTTCCTCCTTGACCGACTCTTTCTCACTGTCTCTTACGGCTGTGACAAAAGGTAGATAGTAGACTATAATTGCACCAGTTATACACACCAAAAGCACAATGGCAGCTATCAAAATAGCCATAATGCTTCCGCTATTTAAGAGATATACAGTAAATGATGTTGACACTACAGCGCACAGGTTATTAACCGCACGTCCCATGCCTGCCCACAGCCTTGGCATTTTCGTGTAATGGGATATATCCATAAAAGAGACCATGAAAAACACCACGAAAAATCCAGCGGAAATATAAAAGACCATAAGCCCGAATACAAAGCTGCCGCCTAGCTTGATAACCACGATGGAAATGACGGATAGCATGGTAATCACATACATGATTAAGGGCATAAGCCTCCTGTTTTTCAAATCATAGAGGCAGCCTGCCACTATTCCGCTCACCGCCAGAAGCAGTCTGTGCCATTGTCCGATATTAAACTCTCCTGCTGAGTGTACCAGGGTAACTGCATTGTCCAATGTGGAAAAAATCAATGTCATCAAAAATACACATACGCACAGGGCAGCCAGAGGTATTGCAGGATTCTTCATTTTTATTATATCCTGATTTAAGTTTTCTTCTATTTCATCACAGCAATCTGACAGCTTAAAAATACAACCCACAAATACCAGCATAAAGGCAGAAAGCACAACTGCTTCCAGAGCCTGACTCTTTACCAGATTATTATTACAGAACTGGATAAAAATCCCCAAAGCATAGGACAGACCAACCATTTTAGCCAGATTGGCATAATTTTCTATAGCCCTTGACGCCATATAGCAGGCTGCACTGCCAGCCACTCCCATGGCAATGAAGCAGGCAATTCCTGCAGCATATATCGCCTCCCTGCTGCCATGTCCCATGATAATGAGCTCACAGCCTATGCCTATGAGCGTTGCTGCGCAGGTCAGGATTCTCTCCGTCTTTTTGCTAAGATATTTATGTAAAAATGCGTATAGCACAAAGCCCACTACGCTTGCTCCCAACACCAGATTCTGGGCATTGACCACCTCTGTGCTGTCTGCCACCAGTGTCATCATGTCATCAAACATGTACTCAGTACACAGAAAGCAGAAGTTAAAGATTGCAAGTGCTATGACGGGCAGGATTGATTTCTTTTGT
>CAVKUD010000249.1:0-3780 GCA_963659315.1 Senegalimassilia sp.
ATTGTACTAGATGCCAAGTTAAATGCCGAGTTAGATTGCTCACTGAAGTTCTAAAACTTATGTTAAAGTGTCAAATAGTAAATAAAAGGGAAAGAAAAAATGCAAAACAGTTCATTTTCAAATTTTTATCAGGAATACTTAGGCTTAGCCGACAGCGTAATTTGCAATGGTGTCCGCCTATGCAAATCCAAATACAGGGATATTCCCATAAATAAGAGATATTTTTACAAAATTATTGCAACAAAATATAATGATTAAAAAATGCTATGAAAAAGAAATTGAGCCAATGTATGTTGTCAAAACAGATAATCATGCTTCCATAGCATTAGCCAAAAAGCTTGGTTTTCAGGTAAAACAAAGGGAGTTAGTTGTTTCATACACAAAGGAGGAGACAGTTCAATGAAAAAATATGTTTACAAATTAAAGGGATTACTTTTCATATCAGTGATTTTCAGCGTCATAAATGCAGTTATCAATGCTGCAATGCTCTTATTTCCGGGATTATTGATAGACAATTACAAGAAGGGACTGCCATATATCCAGAAAATGTTGCTTATATATGCCCTCATTTTTATAGGCTATATGATAAATGCTTATTTTTCTAACAGGGCGGCAGATTATAGGCGTATTCTTTTTGAAAAATCAATAAAAAAGGATTTTTTTAAGTCAGCGATTGAGCAGAATTACAAGTCATTTCACAGCCGTGATGTAGGTGAGTATATTTCATTACAGACTAATGACATAGCAGAAATGTGCATGAATTATATGAATCCCTTATTTTTTATCTTAGATTCCATGGTAATGATTATTATTTTTGGTATAGCCCTAATCAAATTTGTAAATGTCTATGTTACACTTGCAGTAATATTATTTTCTGTCCTGATTGTGTTCATTCCAAGTCTGACAGGCAACAGCGTATCAAAAAGAAATAAAACTTATATGGACAAGCTGGGTAGGTACACATCGACAGTCAAGACCTTATACGAATCACATGAGATACTTGATAAAGACGGCAAGGAAAAAATCAATTCCTATCATGAAAAAGAATTGGACGATGTGATGGATGACTTTATGAAGTACCGCCGCTTAAACAGTCTGGCAATGGTACTAAATGGAGGCTCGGTGGAAGCCCTATCCCTGATAGTTTTTGCAATGGTGGCATTTCTGCTCAGCAAGGGCATGATAACTCTGGGAATGGCTACGATAGCCTTTACTTACAGCACCAAATTTATGGATCCTATGTACGAATTAAACACCAATATAGGTACGGTAATATCTGTTTCAGATATTAAGAAGAAGCTCCTGCAGATTATTGATGGCTGTGAGAAAGATGCAGCAAGTGATGAAATTATTTCTTCAATTAGAACAACAGAACTGACAAAGGAATACAATGAGGTAAAGATACATATTTCATCTACTAATCTGGCAGCTTCAAAAAAATATCTGATACGAGGTGAAAATGGTGCAGGAAAGAGCGTATTTTTCCGCCTGCTCATGAATTTTGAAAAATCAAGCTCGGGTGACATCTTTTATAATGAAAAGACAGACACAAACGGCATTGACAGAAGCATGTGCTATTCACCTCAGAAGCCGATAATTTTTGATGCTTCCTATGAGGATAATATCAGCATTTATGGCACCTATAGTCTGGAAAATCTTGATAGATATGAGAAATATTTTCCAGAGGATATAATCAATCACATAAAGCAAAATCCTGATTTGAAGAATCTGAGCGGAGGAGAAAAGCAGGTTATAGCCATGCTGCGTGTGCTTTGCAGTGAAAAGCCAATCCTCTTACTGGACGAGCCTTTTGCAGCTATGAATCAGGTTGCCATAGACTGTTTTATGAAGCATATGGGTGAGATGGATAGGACAATCCTGATAATAGCCCATAATATTGATGATTATGCAGAGGCTTTTGACGAAAATATCTGGATTAAAAGAAAAGGGATAAACTAGAAATATGAGTACATACTTTAGAATTTTAAAAGCCATTATCAGGGAAAATAAAAAGCAGACAGCCTTTTGCTTTGGCATCATGTTGGTGATGTCTGTTTTGCAGGTGGCGATTCCCTTTGCCATGAAGGGGATGGTTGCAAAAATAGAAGAAATGCCGTCGGTTTCCCTCTTTCTCATATGTATTGCTATCTATGCTGTCATGTGGCTCTGCTACAATTTTCTGAATGTCAAGTGGTACAAGCATATAGACATGCTGGGAGAAAAGGTTCTCTGGTTTATCCGTGAAAAGCTCTATAACGCAATTTGGAGCTTTGAGCAGGACACATATTCAAGACTTGGAAAGAGCTTTTTGAAAAACGTCCTGTTTACGGATGTTATCAATGTCTACGGAAATATTATCCTGTATTCTCTCAATATGTTTGCAGACTCATTTATGATTTTCATTTTGCTTCTGGTGTCATTTCAGGTGGATGTCATTACGACTGTAATCCTTATTCTGGCGGTTGTAATTGGTTTTGTTTTTTCCTTTTTATCAAAGCCTGTCATGTCAGAATGTTCAAGGATTGTAAATCAGTCAATGAAGCGGGAGAATGCTGTAAATGACGAATGTGTAGATGCCATTGAGCTTACAAGGACTAATGGTTTGCAGGATTACTATAGAAATAAGGTGAAAGACAGTATTCATGATTTTATAGGAACTGCTATAAAATCAGACCAGAAAAGTGTGTTTTTGCAGAATCTGGTGGAGCATTATCATCAAATTATGATTATGGTTATCACAGGATTTCTGGTGCTTCATGCTCAAAGTACAAGTGCTGGCACCCTGGTTTACTATATTTTTGTGACAAATCTCATCATTGAAAAGAGCCGCTCTATAGAAGGAAACCTATATCGTTTTATGAAAAATATGGCTGCCTTTGAAAACATTGACAGCATATTAAGTGAGGCGGAGGCTGACAATGAAAATGGAGAAGAGCTTTCTGATATATCAGAGATTTGCTTTGATAAGGTGGGACTAACCTATGAAAATGCTGCAAGGGTATTTTCAGACCGTTCTTTCACATTGAAAAAGGGAGATGCTGTCTTATTAAAGGGTGGAAATGGCTGTGGTAAATCAAGTACGCTCAAAATGATAGCAGGCTTTCTGGCTCCAAGCGAGGGTGACATCCGTTACAATGGCATTTCCTATAAGAAACTGAAGAGGCAGTCACTGTACCGTAATATCTGTTATCTGAATCAGGAGGAGCTGCTCTTAAATGAGACTCTGCCGGAGTATATTTCAATTATGGCACACAGGGATGTTTCTGAGAAAGAATATCAGACCTATGCATCAAAGGTTAATCTGACAAAGGACTACGGAAGGATTACTGACAATGGCAAGAGCTTTTCAGGAGGAGAAAAGAAGAAGGCAATCATTATGAAGCTTCTTGCAAGGAAACAGGAGGTATCTGTTATTCTGTTAGATGAAATTGAGGCGGGCTTGGATAAGGAAAGCCAGGAGCTGATAGGACAGATTGAGAAAGAACTCTTACAGGAGAGGGAGCGTTTTATTATAGTAAAAATTTCACATGGGGAGGTCGCTAATCTGGAGTGTTATAATAAGGTTATCGAATTGAACTGATTTATGCAAGCCTGTCATCAGTATTTTGCTGTGTGGCAGGTGTTTTTATGCCTTAGTATGCAGGAAAGAAGAGGTAACTGGTAACAAAAAAGCACTTGCAATAAATGCAAGTGCTTAGCAGTCCGTACGGGAATCGAACCCGTGTTTCCGCCGTGAGAGGGCGGCGTCTTAACCGCTTGACCAACGAACCGTGTATTATA
>CAVKUD010000250.1:0-3731 GCA_963659315.1 Senegalimassilia sp.
TCTGTCATTAACTGAATTCATAACTCATTCCTCCTACACAGCCTTAAAAAATCTTGCCTTCATTGCATATTCCTTTGGAACCCTTATGGTTAAAAGATTGGTCTTGTCAAATGCCATGTTGGTCTTTACAGATACAACCTCCGCATCACAAATTGCTTTGCCATCTCTTCCAAGTCCCTTGCCCCTTGTACCAGCCTCTGGCAATGGTAAAAATTCATATGGCAGAGTAACTGTTGCTGTGCCATCTCCACAGTCCTCATCCACCAGGAAAATTGCCTGGCCAGAACAGCTTGCCACACACATACCGCAGTTGATGCACTCCGAGCCATCCACAACTATAGGCTCATATGGCAGTGTAACTGTCGCTGTACCATCTCCACAGTCCTCATCCACCAGGAAAATTGCCTGACCAGAGCAGCTTGCCACACACATTCCACAGTTGATGCACTCCGAGCCATCCACAACTATAGGCAGGGATGTAATATTTGCCCCGATTGATATGCAGCCTTTTTTGCAGGCATCCTGACAAGGGTTACATGGTATGTTCTGGGTACACTCCATAACTGGATGCACGCCAGCCTTGTGGGTCACGCCAGGGTATCTCTCAATTTCATCATCTGCTACGAAACCATGCTTTAGGAGATTTGTTGAAATCTCGATTCCCTCATCTGTTTTTTCAATAGCCCTGCCCCTGTTCTTCGGTGCAAACATTCCCTGACGCAGTCCGTCAAGAGCATCATCTAAGGCTGCAAGCTCTGTATCAAGCTTTTCTTTTTCCATATATCCAAGGTATTCTGCTGCCACAATTCCTGCCATACGTCCCTCAATCATGGCTGATGAGGCTTCCTCTATTCCTGACACATCTCCTGCTACAAAGACACCTGGCAGGGATGTCCTTCCATACTCATCACATACAGGCACCTGACCTCCACGCTTTGGATTGTCCTCCATCTTACAGCCTGCCATCTTAAGGAGCTGGGACATAGGCGAAAGTCCAACAGCCAGACAGATTGTATCCACATCAAAATGCTTTTCTGTGCCTGGAATAAACTGGAATTTACTGTCTACCTCTGCGATTGTAACTCCTGTCACATACTCCTCTCCCTCTGCCTTTACGATTGTGTGTGATAAATAAAATGGAACGCCTGTACGGGCTACCTTGGCTGCATGTACACCGTATCCGCCAACTCTCGGTGCCGCATCCACCAGAGCCACTACCTCACAGCCACACTGCTCAAGCTGGAATGAGACTACAAGTCCTACATTTCCAGAGCCAAGCATCAATACTCTTTTGCCCGGAAGCACTCCATGGAGGTTCATCATTGTCTGGGCAGCTCCTGCGCCGATTACACCTGGCAGTGTCCAGCCTGGAAATGTAACCATGTTCTCTGCTGCTCCTGTTGCTATGATGATTGCATTTCCCTTAAAATGCTCTATCTCGTCTCCTCTTTTTACCACTACCTCTTTGTCCTGATAAAGTCCAATTACAGTTGCATTGAGCACTACCTCAACTCCTGCCTCTGCGGCTTCATCCAGGAGCTGTCTGCCTATCACAAAGCCTCTCACCTTTGCCCTGTGCTCCTTTGAGCCAAAAAACTTATGTATCTGCTTAAAGAGCTGTCCTCCTGGCTTTTCATTTTCATCAAATATAACTACCCTTAAGCCTCTCTTTGCGGCTTCTATTCCTGCTGACAATCCGGAAGGTCCGGCACCTACTATAATCAAATCATATCTTTTCATACTTATCTCCTTTTCCTCCATGTACTGCTCAATCTGACATCTGCCTTACTGTTCTTCAAATGGCTTATCTGATACTCCGTACTGGGTGCGGACATCCATTCCTGCCGCAAGGGGTGTGATACAGGTTCTGATATTTGGAACCCCATCCACCACCATTACGCAATCTGTACATCTGCCTATGGCGCAAAAAATTCCTCTCGGCTTGTGTTCCTTTTTGGTGTATCTGTGAACCATAAGCCCTGCTGCCTTAAGTGCCGCCGCAATCGGTTCGCCCTCGTAGCCTTCAATTTCTTTTCCATCAAATGTAAATTTTACCAGCTGACCTTTTTCCTGAACTCCAAGTATTGGATGCTCCTTTATTCTCTCTGACATAAGATATCTCCTTCCTCGTGACCTACTATGCTAAATCTGGTTTTTCCCAGAGTCTTAAGCTCTGTCCCAATCCAAGCTCAAGCGCTCTCTCATAACAATGCTTGCCCCAGGCTACATCCTCCACAGGCATGCCTCCTACTGAAAAAACCACAACCTGCTCATCTGATTCTCTGCCCTTTCGCTTGCCGTAGATGATGTCTCCCAAATCATACATATCCTTTTTCTCAATCAGACCATCATGTATCATGTCTGTGAACTTGGAGCCTATGATGTTATTAGCACCAAATGACGGATAAGGAAATTCCTCTGCCCATGCCTCATACAGGGCTGTGTTATCAACTACCAGCCTGCATTTGTCTGTATCTGCCATATAGGCTGCATCCAGTTCAAAGCAGCTGACTCCTATTATCAAGGCTCCTGGCTTTATCCACTCTCCCTTAACCAGCGGATAGGTACTCGGGTCTGTGTTTCCTGAATTGGCAAAGGATATTACATCTGTGCCCCTGACCAGCTCCTCCACTGTGTCCACTGGTCTGATTACTGGTATCTCAGGGTATTTTGCCTTGGCATATTCTATAAATGCGTTTAAGGACTTTTGTCCTCTTCCCTTTACCTTGATTTCCTTTATATCAGGACACTCGGCTAAGATTGCGGCAAGGGATGTCTTTCCCATGACTCCCGGTCCGCAGATACCACAGACTGTGGCATGCTTTGGTGCCAGATATCTGGCTCCCACTCCGGGTATTGCCCCTGTCCTCATGGCACTTAATATATTTGCTGACATCAGAGCAAGGGGTGCGCCTGTATCCTTATCATTTAGCATGACTGTGAGGATTGACCTCGGAAGCCCCCTGGTCTTGTTCTTGCTGTTGCTTCCATACCATTTCATGCCTGCCAGGTCAAAGGGTCCGCCTATGTAGGCTGGCATCGCCATGAATCTCCTGTCATCTCCCTCGTCTAAGGGCATATTAGGGAAGGGTGATTCCTTTGGAAAAGACACCTGGCTGCCGTGGGAATTGTGATTTTCTCCTCCCATCACATAGTCTCCTGTATTCAGGCACTTGACTACCTCCTCCATGGTATCTATACATGCTGGCATGTCTTTGACACCAGCCTTTATCATGTCCTCCTCAGACAGGAAAATAAAATCAATTGTTGGGTATGCCATGTTTATTCCTCCTCTTTCATCCTACTTCTTTTATCTAACAAAAAAAGCAACCGAACCGATGTCTTCATCAGCCCCGTTGCTTTTGATGTACTTACTTTACTTCAAAAAAGCTACCTATTCAATTACCAGCTTATCCCAATTTTCTACTACTTTTTAAGTAGGCATCACCCTTTTTAAGTAGCTTTCACCTGCCTATTCTGGTAACTTAATCCCCAGTTTCTCCTTAAGGCACTGCTCTATCATATGTATACAGCCATCTATTCCAAGCCTCGCACTGTTAAGTGTGATGTCATAGTTCACTGGATTAGTCCAGTAGTTGCCATGGGTGTACTGGGCATAATAATCTGCACGGTACTTGTCTGTCCGTGTAATCATGTTGTCCGCTATGTCTGGCGGTACGCACTGCTTTTCCATGATTCGTCTCCTCGTATACTCACGGGGTGCCTCTATG
>CAVKUD010000251.1:0-3704 GCA_963659315.1 Senegalimassilia sp.
GTAGATGGCGGTCATGATTATCTGCGTAGAGTATTCCAAACGAAAATAGAAGATGATTATGAAGAATTAAGCGAAACTGAGGATTAAATATAGCATATTGGCGGTAAAAGCAGGGAATACTTGAAAAGGCTACCTGCATATGCTATACTAGCAGTAGCTAAGAAAGAGATTGTATCCAAGCGATGCACAAAACGAACCCCCGAGGAGCGGCTACTCCTCGGGGGTTCTTCTCATTTTTTAGACGGTTGAGCATCCGTTAGGCTAATTGTCGCTGTCATTTCCGTCTAGCCATTTGCAGATATAGTAGCTAACTATACCAGCCGCAACGGAAACCAAGAAAGAGATTATCAACTCCAAACTATGCACCCCCTTTCTGTTGCCAGATTGGGTGCGACAACGCTGTAAATTATATCACAGCAGCAAAGATGTCACAATAAGCAGAAAAATAGCGCCCTTATAAAATATTAGTTTTGGGTTCCCTCGTTAAGTGTATTATGTGCCCACTCTGGGGCTTTTGCCAAAAATTTTACACTGGAGGTTATATAATGAAACTACCAAACGGATATGGGTCAATCGTCAAGTTACCAGGCAACAGGCGAAAACCTTATGCTGTAAGAATATCTTACTGGGATACCACTCCCGGACAAGCACCCAAGCGAAAACAAAAGTATCTGGCATACTTTGCAAACCAAAAATCTGCCATTGCATATCTGGCAGACTACAACAATGGCGGGGTCGTTCCTGAACATCAGAAATATACGGACATTCCGACATTCGCAGAGTTATTTTATAAATGGAAAAAATATAGAAATTCCCTAAAAAATGCTCCTGCAGAATCAAGTTGGAAAAACTATCACATTGCTTTCGATATGTTTGCTCCAATTCATGACAAGAAAGTAATTTCAATACGTGTTCAGGACCTGCAAGACTGTATCACTGCGCAAAGCAATAAATCCAAAACTACTATCGGTAACATGCGTGCTGTTGTTCGTGGTATGTGGAATTATGCCATGATGAATGAATATGTAGAAAAGGACATCACTAAATTTCTTGTATTCGAGTTTACGCAGTCCTCTACTCCTATCCATACACGATTCAGCGATAAAGAAGTTCAGGCTCTATGGGATGCTCTGGGAATTGTAAATAATGTAGACATCATTTTAATATACATCTATACCGGTGTACGTCCTGCAGAATTGCTTGAAATCCGTTCTAAAGACGTTCATCTGGATGAAAAATATATGATAGGTGGAATGAAAACAGAAGCCGGTAAAAATCGTATTATTCCTCTGCACGATGCAATACTGCCCTTTATCAAGCAGCATCTTGACCAGAATCGTGAGTACCTTATCACAAATAAATATGGAAATCATTACACCCGTGCAGTTTATCATAATTCTAACTGGAATACTGTTATGAACCGAATGAATATGAACCATGCTCCACATGATACACGCTATACCTTTTCAGCTCTGGCGGATCAGGTTCACATGAATGAAATCTGTAAAAAAATTATTATGGGGCACTCTATCGCAAATAAAAAAGGTACCGCATTCAAGACTGGTGGAACTGCCGGAGATGTTACCATTGATGTTTATACAGAAAAGACTCTTCCGCAGCTGCTTGAAGAGGTGAATAAACTTCCTACAAACTTTGAGATTGAAGATTAAATGTGTGTACCACCGATAGATGACTGACCCAATAAAATGATTTTGCTAAAATAGCTGCCCAACTTTGCAGGTTGTGGCAGCTATTTTTGTGTCTTATTCATGGTTTCACCAGTGCAAATACTTATTCAAAATAGTTCTTTTAGTATTCGCTAATAATTGACTAAATGCATTCGCTTCTTCTACATTTTTTATAATTCCTAATTCATACGCCCTGTAATACATATATACTTCATACTTGGTCAATGCTTCAGGCGGCATAAAATCAATATCAAAACATTGTTCTGCCATGTTTTGCCACAAAAGCATATTTTCTGATTGCTTTTTCACAATACCATATTTGCGAAGCGCACTTGTTAAATAACATATACTGGTATCTGGCAGAGGAATATAATTCAATGTCACCTCATAATAGCCTTTATATAACTCCACAGCGCTCATGACTTCTCTCGCATATATGCGTGGGTACTGACTAAGTTTCCCACAATAACATGACAGAATAATCTTGCCTTTGGGCAATATGAATTTTATATAGTAATCCTCTTTTAAATCTTTCAACAATTCTTCAACTGTATTATTCACTTTCATACCCCATCACAAATCAGTAACAATAAGGAAACAAATGATATTAATTCCGATAAAAAATAAATAAAAATGCATGATACAGTTAGAAACACTGCTATCATCCAAACAATATATCCCGCAATATGATTTGCACGCCCATCTTTCTCATCCGTCAATACGCATCCTGAATCCCCAAGCCATGATGCAAACTTTAATGCAAATTTTAATGCAAACGGTGCCAATATCATTAATGCTACAAATATAATCATAATCATAAACTTCATAATTCCTCCCTTTCATCATCCTGAACATGAACAGAAATTGCTATTATCTACTTCAGTATCTGCTTCAGTTGATGTTGAAATCTCTTCAATCATTGCAACACATACAAAACTGAATTCTGCTGTTAGAAGCAACATAAACACAATTATGATTAATGGTCTATAATCATTTATAATTTTACTAAGATTGTTCTTACTTCTTTTAGTTTTCATCCCGTTCCTCCCTCTATCGCGAAAACTGCTTATAAACAGTATGTGAGAGAAATGCCAAAATTTCTTCATCCTGTCTTAATTCGTCCAGTTTTTTATTATCTGGTACATCTGCTTTTTCCTCGAACTCTAATAATTGTTCGTTCCATTCACATACAGCATATATCATATCTTCTATTGAGTATTCCTCTGGGGATACATTATCACATAAATCCTTTCTAAAGAGATTTCCATCATCATCCTGCAATATTGAATAGCCATGACCTTCCATGTAATTAAGCATACACGCTGCTACCCCTAGATTTATATCTACAGGCGAATTAACACTTGCCCATTCTGCCAGTTTTTCTGCATTCATCTCCTCTAGTGTATTATTTTGCTCTACTCCAAAAAATAGCTTCTCTGAGTCAGTTAAATGCATTGTTTCATCAAAATATACTCTTGCTTCGTCTGCATCGTCCTGGACAAGTCCATCTATTGCCAGGGAGGCAATTTCTATTAACCGGTCCATAGAAATATTTTCTGTTTCAGAAAGACTGTCCGATTCTAACACATCTGTTTTTGCATATTTTATTATCTTTCCTGCCAGCTCCTCCGGAGATTTATTGAATGCTATTTTATTTCCCGTCCATGTGCCATGTGTTCCATTTATTCCATTCAAAAGTTTAAGCCCTCGTGCTGGTGGGTCCCATGCTTTTAAATTAATAGTGTAATCATCTAATAAAATATCATCCGGCTTAATCCCATAAGGCACATATTTATTTTTTGCTTCTCCAAATGGCACAAATATTCGATGCTTTGCATCTGTTTCTGGTAAATATCTATCTATCCATTCGTTTTTCTCCTGAAGGGCATATTTACTATCAAGAAGCACTGCAGATAGAATATAGACCTCTATGTCATCTCTTTTCTGTAATGCCTTTACTGCCTCTACTACGTTCGCATGAGGACTAAGAGACGCAAAGTATCCTGGTTCGTATAA
>CAVKUD010000252.1:0-3696 GCA_963659315.1 Senegalimassilia sp.
CATTACTTATGAGGGATAATAAGATGCGTGAGCAGGGACGTGAAAAAGAAATATTTCTGAGCGTACAGGATGGCGACTACGGCGTGAAACGAGGAGCTGAAAAGCTTGGAATCTCTGAGAAAGAGTTTATCAGCCGTATGGAAAAAGCTGGTTATAGAGTGCCAGAAGTGGTGTAAACAAGCAGAAATAATGTAGTAAATGTGAAACTGGGAGGAAAGCAGAGCGATTTGCTTTCCTCCCAGTTATTTTTTGCACAAGCCTTTAATATAGGCTTGTAATAATTTCTTATCTTGAACAGACAATTCTTCATAGCAATTTATCAAATCCTGTTGTTCAGCTGATATGTTTTCATTGCGCAAAGGATTTTCATTGAATGCAAAAAATTCAGATAAACTTATATCAAATCCCTTACATATTTTTTCGAGTGTAGCCACAGTAGGACAAGTTTGACGGTTAAATATATTATTTAGGCTTGAATATGAAATATCAGATTTTTTCGCTAATTTGTAGAGTGACCAGTGCTTAAAATTAAGCAGCATCTGGATTCGATTTAAGACATCTTGCTCTATCACGTATAACACTCACTTTCTTCTATATTTATATAATTGTACTTGTAATGAAAACTGATAAATAGATGTTTAAATGAAATATATATTGAAAGTGTAACTCAAATGAGTTATACTTATGCTGTTTCAAAATTATAATAGAATCAAAAGATGGAAGAGAGGATTTAATTTATGAGGAAAAAGAGATTTGTAGCAAAGGCTTTTGCGTTTGCAATGACAGCATTGACTGTCTGCTCAGCAGGAAAAGTATCGGAGATAAAGGCTGCGGAAGTGTCGGATAAGCCAGATTTTTCTTTTGAAGTTGAGGGTCAGCATGAGTTGAAAAAAATTTCTAAGGCGGATGCTGATGTTATTAACGAAACACTTGGATATACATGGGGAGATAATACTGTTTTTGTATGTGGGGAAGATGCTACAGGTTATATAAATTGGGATAAAAGCAGTATCCCTTTTTGGAAAATATATGAAACGGATGTTCTTACACCTGATTTATCTAGGGATGAAACAGGAAAGCTTGTCTTTAATACTGATGAGGATGGTCGATGGCTGGTAAAAGATGTAGGAGCGCCATATGGAGTTCAATATTGGTATTCCTTGGATTATAACGACCCAAATCAGATGAAAACATCGGATGGTGACCTTTTTACATTTGTTCCTCAAAAGGGTTACGATTGCTCACATTGGGGAGATTTTGCAATAAATAATAATCTGGGAAAGACACATTTTGAATGGACTGATAAATTTTGGAAAGAGATAGATGATGCTGATGATGTATACATTTTAAGAGTTTATTATACAACTGATGATAAATTAAATTATACAACAACTACGGAAATGTGGGCGAGTGGTATTGGTGGTGTCTATGATGTGAATGGAAACTATGTAGAAATCAACTCAAAAGAGGAGGCGGACCAGTACAATGAAGGAAGAACATTTGCTTACACGGATTGGTGGATTCTTCCGGAAAGCTTATCAACTATACTGAATCTTGAAGATGAAACACCAGAGCCTGAACCAACCGAAGAAAACTATACCCTTGATTTAAGCGACACCCAGACCATCTCTGCCGATACATTCACCGAAATCCTGGCTGAGAATGCCACAAAGGATGTAGTTATCAAGTCAAACAATGACGTAACATTTACATTTGCCAAGGGTACAATGTCAAGTGTGGATGGCAAGACAGAGTATGATTTTTCTACATCTATTAATAGTGCTTATACAGATACAATGCCATCATATATCACAAAGGATAATTTTGTATCGCAGATTAACTTTAATTACTCAGGCAAGCTGCCAGGAACAGCCAACATACGTTTTTATGCTGGAAAGCAGTATGCAGGACAGACATTGTATTATTCACTTATGAATGATGATAATACTTTTGCAGAAGTTCAGGCAGTGGTTGTAGATGCCGATGGTTATATGACTGTAAAGCAGGACCATTGCTCAAACTATGTTGTCACAAAGACAGAGCCAAAATCAGCGGATAATAGCAGCAATAATTCTGCAACAGATAGTAATACATCAGCTGGAATCACAACTGCATCAACAAATAACAATGTAGCATCTGCAAACACAGCGGTTACATCACCAAAGACAGGTGATACAACACCAATTATACCTTTTGCAATGATTGCGATTGCAGGTGCAGGCTTAATAGTAATTTCCAGAAAACGAAGAAATGCTTAAATAGGTTTTATATATTGTTTTTCCCCCACTACTATAGTAAAATAGTACTTAATCAGATGGCACAAACACTAAGGGGGATTTTACAATGGAAAAAGAAATGTCAAGAGAAGAACGGCTCGAATATCTGAGAAAAAAGATTGACAAGCGAATCTACAGGACTAAAGAGCCTAAGCTGTTACTAAATAATCAGTTTCTATTTCTGGTATATATGATTTTACAGATAGGAATTTTAATAAATTTAATTTTTCTTACGGTATCTGGGTACGGAAGCCTGCCTGCATTTTTTGGGATTGTCTGGGCAGTGGGCGGCATGCTTGCATGTGCGGGTGTATATACTAAGAATAAAAAGAACCCGATTATGAATAAAATATGCATTATGCAGTTTGCTGTTATGTATTTTGTTGCAATACTTGTAAATGGCAATAGCTGTATAACAGCTGCCTGCATACCACTTCTCATTGCAATGATGCCTTACATGGACAAAAAGCTTATGAATCGGTCGTGTCTGGGCTTTGGTGCAGCTAATGTTATCAGATTTTTACTTATAATTTCAGGACTGCTTAGTTCTGATGATACCAATAATCACGAAGCAGTGGTGATGAGTATTATTGTGGTAGCCTTGTTTGCTATTGCTTTGGCAAATAGAATCTCTTGGAGATTTAATCATGATGCCATGTATTCTATGCAGGATGAGCAGGAGATACAGAAACTCATTATGGAGGATGTGCTCAATATAGCAAAGGGAGTACAGGAAAAAACCAGTGAAGCAAATGGCGTGCTGGATCAGCTGTCGGTATCAGCCCAGGACATTGATGAGGCAGTATCTGGAATAACTCAGGGGACATATAATACTGCAGAAAATATCCAAAAGCAGACAGTTATGACCCAGAGTATACAGGATGCGATTGATGATGCGGTCGAGAGGACTGAGAATGCTGTTAATAAAGCAAAGACTTCCATGGATGCGGTGGGAGAGAGCCTCGTAACCATGAATGAACTTAGTCAGCAATCAGATAGAATTGCAGAGACTAATAACAGGGTAGTCCATTCTATGGATAATCTGAGAAAAAAGACAGAGGATGTCAGCAAGATAACAGATATGATTCTTGAGATATCAAGCCAGACAAATCTTCTTGCCCTGAACGCATCTATCGAGGCAGCCAGAGCCGGAGAGGCAGGAAAGGGATTTGCGGTTGTTGCGGATCAAATCAGGCAGCTGGCTGAGCAGACCAAGAAGTCAACGGAGAGCATTACTGAGATTGTCGAAGAACTAAGCGCATATTCGGATGAAGCATCTGGTTCTATAAAGGAATCGCTGGAAGCCACAGAGCAGCAGACAATACTTATTGGAACAGCTTCTGATAATTTTACACAGATAGACAGGAACATGCAGGAGCTTACTGAGGAAATGAATGGAATCGACAAGATGATAATTGAG
>CAVKUD010000253.1:0-3693 GCA_963659315.1 Senegalimassilia sp.
AATGCTTACAAGATCCTTAGTCTTGCTCGTCTGCCAGTTCCGACACTTCCGCATATATTATGTATTAACTTCATCGCCGCTTCGTTCATGCGACTTGATTATAATAACAAAAGACACCATCCATGTCAACACTAAAAATAAAAATATCAAAAAATAAATTTTAGACTTGCAATACTGTCATCTTTTTGGTAAGATAATATCTGTTCGCAGGAGTGGCGGAATTGGCAGACGCGCAGGCTTCAGGTGCCTGTGGTAGCAATATCGTGTGGGTTCAAGTCCCATCTCCTGCATTAATAATTACAAAAGGCAGATGCTCAGGCGTCTGCCTTTTGTTGTAGTACATCCCAGAAAGCTGTAATTGGCGGGCTGGGGATATAAGAATACGGTAACTGTTTTACAGACTATGTATCTGTGCTATGCAGAAGAGGTGTGACCATGGCAGCATTGAAAAAAACATTGGAATTAGAAAAGCTATATTACCGTCAGGGCAGTTTCCTGATTAATGATGTGAATTTTTCAATAGATGAGAATGAGATTGTAGCACTCTGTGGCAGGAGCGGAGCAGGAAAGTCCACATTAATCAGGCTGATTGGAAATGCTATAGAGCCAGACGCAGGAGTAATCAGATATTTTGGAGAAGAGCTTTACCAGAATGAAAAGGAGATAAGGAGAAATATCTCTGTAGTGTACGACAGGGTGAATTTTAATGTGGAGTTTACAGGCAATAAGCTTGCAAAAGAGATTAAAAAATTCGAGCCGTTTTTTTGCATGGATGATTTTGAAAACTATATGAACACCTTCGGACTTGATGGCAATAAACGCATACGTTTTTATTCAAGAGGCATGAGAAAGATGTATATGCTGACAATTGCCCTTGCCAGAAAGCCTAAGCTTTTAGTCATGGATGAGCCAACCAGTGAGGTTGATGAGGAGACTGGCAGGCTTATGAAAAGAGTGATATCGGAGTATAGGAGTAAAAATGGTCTTACAATACTCTTTTCCACCCACCATAATGATGAGATGAATGACTTTGCAGACCGGGTTATCATGATGAAGGAGGGACAGCTGGCATGAAAAAATTTTACAGAATATCATGGAATGTAGATTCCACACCAGCCCACCTTTTTGCAACCATAGCCCTGTCACTGTCAGTGATGGTATTCATCAATACATTTATAGGAAGCATGGGGGGAATACCTGCTTTTATTGCGTTTTTTGTGGTGTTTTACATATTAAGAGGCATGATAATTGCAGGAAACAGGATTAGTCATCAGCTTGCTATGGAGAGCAGGCATGAAATCAGGTATCTGATGGTAAATTATGGTCTGATTTATCTGATTGTCTGGTTTATAATGAGGGCTGTTCTGCTCTTGTCAAAGTTTTCGGGCTGGGGCAACGTAAGACAGCTTGAGTTTGCAGAGTATTTTAAGAACCTTTACGGCAGCAGTATGCTTGAGAAGTGGGCATATATTTTTGCGGGAATTTTGATGTTTGCATATGTGATGTCACTTTTCCCACTTGTTGTCATAAAGAAAAAAAGGCTGTGGTTTGTGTATTTTTTTGCGGATAGTGCGGTCTTTGCCTTTGTCTGTATGCTTATTGCCAAAATATGCAGGCTGTTTATAAGCAATGAGCTTGAAGCCAGGGCGGTGTGCGTACTGGATGATATGCTGCTCTGCGACCTGCCAGGCAGATTAGAGGCTGTCCTGTATATGCTTGCAGTTATCGTTTTTACACTTGCTGTCATTATTGCGGTGTATAATTTTTCAAAGTGGATATATGGACCAAAGCCAGGCAGGCTGATTGTGCCTGACAAGGTGCTCAGGGCAGGAAGAAAGAAAAAGTCGTCTGCCACAGCAATTGTTGTTATTGTATGTGCAATAGCAGCAATGGCTGTAATAGGTGTATTCTTCTTTGCTCCATCCACAGAGCCGGATGAGTATGAGAAGGTGGCAGAGTGTCTTACCTATGATAATATGATGGGGCCTATGCTCTACAATGATGTCATATATGCGCCAGCTGAACTGAATCTGGACTACCATGAGACTGAAAACAGCATCGCCCTTGGATATGCAGGCTACAGGGATCAGGACTGCACCAGCAGGTTTTACAGGCTTGCGGTCTCAAATGTGCTATATGAGTCAGCAGACAGCTCAGAGCCTTTTCTGGAATTGTATGGAGCAGAGTATAACTGCTATACTCCTATAGCCTGCCTTGAGAAAGAGGATAGCTGGAAAAATGACGCAGTCTTTCTCATATGGGATGAGGACTGGGAGAATGAGTCCGCCTATGCAAGCGACAGGGTGGGCTATACTGAGTGCCAGAAGGAGCTGATAGAGAGCCTTGAGTATACCTATGGTGAGGTGGAATATTCTGCTTCAGACTTTTCAGACTATGATGCCTTTTTTACAATAAGGGGATATAAGACTATTAAAGAAGCTGAGGAGAAGGAAGTGCCATACGGAGACTGGGTGGGAATCATTCTGGTAAAGGACAATAAGTTTTATTATGGCAATTACAATAACAGAATCAGAGGCAGCCAGCTCAATGCGCTCCTCAGTGTTTTGAGGGGAAATTGAGATAAATAGTAAAAAAGTTATAAATAAAAAAGGAAAAATGCAAAAGCCGTCGAATTATAAAAATGTAGGTTGATTATTAAGGAGACTAGCATGACAATTCGAGAACAGATTGAAGCAATGGAAAAGGAAAACCTAAGTCCATATGCCTGTCGCAGCATTGATTCCAGAGGACGGGATCTGGATGAGCCGCAATGTGATATAAGACCGGTATTCCAGCGTGACAGAGATCGTATTTTACATAGCAAGGCTTTCAGAAGACTTAAAAACAAGACCCAGGTATTTTTGGATCCGAGGGGCGACCACTACAGGACGAGAATGTCCCATACTCTTGAGGTGTCACAGAATGCACGTACTATCGCAAAGGCACTCAGGATGAACGAGGATTTGGTGGAGGCTATTGCACTGGGACATGACTTGGGACATACACCCTTTGGACATGCTGGTGAGTTTATCCTAAACCAGGTATATGAGGGTGGCTTTAAGCACAATGAGCAGAGCGTAAGAATTGTAGAAAAGCTTGAGAAAAACGGTGAGGGACTAAATCTCACATGGGAAGTGCGGGATGGAATCCTTAATCATCAGACCAGTCTTATGCCACACACCTTAGAGGGCAGGATTGTGAGACTTTCAGACAAGATAGCCTATGTGAACTCAGACGTGGATGATGCCATCAGAGCGCAGATTTTGTGTGAGGAGGATATTCCACTTGAGCTTAGAAAGACCCTGGGCATGGATACCACAAGCCGTCTGGATCATTTAATCCATGATGTCATCACAAACAGTATGGGTACAGACGACATAAAGATGTCTGAGGAGACTGCTCAGGCATTCAGGGAGCTTAGGGCATTTATGTTTGACCATGTATACAAGAACCCGATTGCAAAAAGCGAAGAGGTAAAGGCAAAGCTTATGCTGGAGCAGCTCTATAACTACTATATGGAGCACCCGGAGGAGCTTCCTGACAAGCTCTGGCGCATGCACCAGAATGGTGAGGATAAGGGCAGAGTGGTGTGTGATTACATATCAGGCATGACTGACCAGTATGCAATCAGCAAATTCAGTGAATACTTTATACCTGTAGCATGGCAGGTAGATGGATATTAATATTTAATAT
>CAVKUD010000254.1:0-3666 GCA_963659315.1 Senegalimassilia sp.
CTACGGAGGACTCTACAGGAATGTAAATATTATCAATGTCCCTGAGACAAGATTTGACCTGGATCATCTAGGAGGACCTGGAATCAAGGTAACACCTGTTAAGAATGGTTCAGACTTTGATGTGACAGTTGACTGCTTTGTTACAAATCCGACAGGAACAATGACAATCAAAATTGTAGACAAGGGAGAGGTTATCGCCGAGACAACAGCTGATGCCGAAGCAAAGACAACAGCACAGTTTACTATAAAGGATGCTCATTTATGGCATGGACGTAAAGACCCATATCTTTATACAGTAGTTGCTGAGCTTTCATCAGGAGATAAGAGAGAGGTTCGTTTCGGATGCAGAACATACGAGATTGACCCAGATAAGGGATTTATCTTAAACGGAGAGTCATATCCACTTCGTGGTGTTTCCCGTCATCAGGACAGACCAGAAATCGGAAATGCTCTTAAACCAGAGCACCACAAGGAAGACCTTGATATCATTTATGAGTTAGGAGCTACAACAATCCGTCTTGCTCATTATCAGCACAATCAGGTATTCTACGATTTATGTGATGAGATGGGATTTGTACTCTGGGCTGAGATTCCATATATCAGCCAGCATATGCCAAACGGACGTGAGAACACAATCTCACAGATGAAAGAGCTTATTACACAGAACTACAATCATCCATCAATCGTTGTATGGGGACTTTCAAATGAGATTACAATGAAGGGCGCTGATGATCCAGACCTCATTGAGAACCATAAGATTTTAAATGACCTTTGTCATGAGATGGATAAGACAAGAAAGACAACAATGGCAATCGTTTCAATGTGTCCTCCAGATGCTGAGTACATCAAGATTCCAGACTGCGTATCATGGAACCACTACTTCGGATGGTACGGCGGAGATACATCAATGAACGGTCCTTGGCTTGATAAATTCCATGCAGAGAACCCAAGTATTCCAGTAGGTATGAGTGAGTACGGATGTGAGGCTCTCAACTGGCATAACTCAAACCCAGAGCAGGGAGATTACTCAGAAGAGTATCAGGCATACTACCATGAGGAGCTTATCAAGCAGCTCTACACAAGAGATTATATCTGGGCTACACATGTATGGAACATGTTTGACTTCGCAGCTGATGCAAGAGCTGAGGGTGGCGAGGATGGAATGAACCACAAGGGTCTTGTAACATTTGACCGTAAGTATAAGAAGGATTCCTTCTATGCATACAAGGCATGGCTTTCAGATGACCCATTCGTACACATCTGTGGTAAGAGATATGTAGACAGAGTAGAGGAAGTAACAAAGGTTACTGTATACTCTAACCAGCCAGAGGTTGAGCTTTTCGCAAACGGAGTAAGCCTTGGCAAACAGTCATCACCAGAGCATTTCTTCTATTTTGAGGTACCTCTCAAGGGAGAAGTTAAGCTTGAGGCAAAGGCTGGAGACTGCACAGACGAGAGCAGAATTGTAAAGGTTGACAAGTTCAACGATGCATACCGTATGGTTGAGACAGGAGATGTCCTTAACTGGTTCGATATCGAGACACCAGACGGAAAACTTTCTATCATGGACAGACTTGATGTTGTTATGAAGCATCCAGAAGCATTAGCTGCATTCGGAGCATTCATAAAGCAGCTTGCACCAGAAGGAAAGACTGACGGTGGAATGATGGATATGGGTGCCATGATGCAGAATGAAGGCATGATGAAGATGATGGGTGCTTTCACTGTTAAGAGAATGACATCTATGATGGGAACAGCAGGACTTAAGAACCCTACAAAAGAGCAGATGATTAAGCTTAATAAAGCCCTCAATCAGATTGACAAATAAGGAGAATGAAAATGAACGAAAAAAGCGTAAAGCCATTTGGCATAAAAGACAAACTTGGATATATGTTTGGTGATTTCGGAAACGACTTCACATTCATCTTTGCAAGTACTTATGTATTAGTATTCTACACAAAGGTAATGGGAGTTTCCGCAGGTATAGTTGGAACAATGTTCCTCCTTGCAAGATGTGTTGATGCATTCACAGATATCGGAATGGGACGTATCGTTGACTCAGCAAAGACAGCAAAAGACGGACGTTTCAAATGTTGGATTCGCCGTATGATGGGACCAGTTGCAGTAGCATCCTTCCTGATGTATCAGGCAGGACTGGCAGGCGCTCCTATGGCAGTTAAGATTGTATATATGTTTGTAACATATTTACTTTGGGGATCAGTATTCTATACATCAATCAACATCCCTTATGGTTCAATGGCTTCTGTAATTTCAAGCGAGCCAAAGGATCGTTCATCACTTTCAGTATTCCGTTCACTTGGTGGAATGTTTGCAGGAATCTTTATCTCTGTAATCACACCTATGATTGTATACACAAAGGATGCTGACGGAAACACAGTAGTAGTACCTGGAAACTTCACACTTATTGCAGGAGTATTCTCTGTATGTGCTATCCTCTGCTACTTACTTTGCTACTTCCTTACAACAGAGCGTGTTAAGGTAGAGCCAAAGGCTGCTGAGAACAAGGTTTCTCTTGGACAGACTTTAAAAGAGGTATTTACAAGCCGTGCCCTTTTAGGTGTTATTTTATCAGCTCTTCTGATGTTACTTGCATCACTTATGAGCCAGGGACTTAACACATACTTATTTACAGATTACTTTAACAATGCTGGTGCATTATCAATCTACTCATTGTTAGGTCTTCCAGCATCACTTATTCTTGCTGCTGTATCTACAAAGCTTGCTATCAAGTTTGGTAAGAGAGAGATTTGCTCTGCCGGATGTCTTGTTGCTGGTATTATGTACCTTGTAATTGCATTTATGAACATTACAGATGTAAAATTATTTATCGTACTTGCATTCATCGCAATGCTTGGTATGTACTTCTTCAACATGCAGTGCTATGCACTTGTTACAGACGTAATTGATGACAAGGAAGTTCGTACAGGAAACCGTGATGACGGAACAATCTACGGTGTATACTCATTCGCAAGAAAGCTCGGACAGGCTGTTGCAGGTGGTCTTTCAGGATGGGTACTCACAGCTATCGGATATGATGAGCTTGCAAAGGTTCAGACAGATGCTGTTAAGACATCTATTTACAAGGTTGCAACAATGTTCCCAGGAATTATCTATATTCTTTGTGCTCTTGTACTTTTATTCATCTACCCACTTACAAAGAGCAAGGTAGAGGCAAACGTTGCAGAGTTAAAGAAACGTCACGAGAACGCATAGGATTTGTATTCCTTCTAAATAATATAATACATGAAAGAAGCTGCTCATTTAGTATGGGCGGCTTCTTTTTGCGTAAATTTTACATTTGTATATGTTTGTATTTTACATTGGGCTGTTATCCTCAAGATGTAAAGAAATCAGAGATTTATATGAGGCAGGACTCATATGAGGGCATATATGAAGAGGAGGATATACAGATGGAAGGATTATGGAAAAAGATACATAAAACAAGCTTGTTTCTTGTGGTTAATACAGTCTGCTGGATGCTTATAGGGCTTCTGGTCTGGGGAGTTGTCAGGGTATTTGCCTTTGATGCACTGCCTTGGGCGCTGTGTTTTATGGGATATCCTGGATTTTTTATAGGATTTATTGGAGGAATTTTCTTTCTTTGGACTAAGGATTGAGGTTTAACATTTGTTTAACAATTTAAGA
>CAVKUD010000255.1:0-3597 GCA_963659315.1 Senegalimassilia sp.
TTCTGCCATACTGTATCAGGTCCGTATACAAAACCGTTTTCCTCTTCTCGTGCGGCGTAGAGCTTAACTAAATCCTGTGCCACCTGCTGCACAGCGCCCCTTACCTTGGTCTTGGTCTTTGACCACTCCTGCCCTCCAAGCTTGTTGAGCTTAGGCTTTCTGGACTCCTTGCCTGCGTATTTCTGGATAAGCTCAAGCTGGGTGGCAAGGATGTAGAGGTTTGAGCCTCCCTGATACTCAATCTTGATATAGTCCTTGACCTTCTTATCTACCTCAATCTTTTCGATTCCCCTGTAGATGCCCAGTCCATGATTTTCATGCACCACATAGTCCCCCACAGACAGGTCTGTGAAGCTCTGGATTTGCTCGCCCTCATAGGTTCTGTGGCGCTTTTTCTTCTTTTTCTCGGCTCCAAATATGTCCGACTCTGTGA
Source organism: Senegalimassilia sp. (assembly GCA_963659315.1). GTDB lineage: Bacteria > Bacillota > Clostridia > Lachnospirales > Lachnospiraceae > Roseburia. The sequence goes on from CAVKUD010000255.1 coordinate 434, forward strand.
TAACCGCAAATCTTAAAATCGGGTACTCAAAGCCCCTCTTAATCTGCCCATGGCAGACCATTATCTGACCAGCCACAAGCTCATGGTCATAGTCCTCTGTATAAAAGCTGGCAAAGCCCTCATCCATCAAATCCTCTGCCAGACGCTTAGCCCTGGTCTTAGAGCCTGACATCAGGATTACCTTATAGCCGTTTTTCTTATATTTCTTCAAGTCCTTGATGAGAAGCTCAAAGCTGTTGTTGTAGGAGCTGACGCTCTGTACATGGATGCCATACTGGCCTGTCTGGTGAAGCCCTGCTGACTTGGTATCAAGGGCTGACAGACTGACACAGGAATACCTGGAGAGCTTGCCTAAGACCTCCTTTTCCATGAAAAGCTCCTTCATCTGACCTGGCAGAATATATCCCATTGCAAGCCTCTGCTTCATGGATTCGGAAAACTCCGTCTCAGTCTGCTTTCCCCGCTCCGCACATCTGCTAATCTCATCAAAAAATACATAGGTATCTTCTGGCGCAAAATAATCTAATAGTCCAACCCTTTCCTTACAAAAATAAGACAGGAATGCATCCATGCCTGCCGTAATCTGAAGCACGCCCCACTCCTCAGCAAGCTCGTCTGCTGTGGACTTAATCCTGTAGGCCTCCTCGGTCTTCATTTCTTTTCTGAGTTTATCTGACAGCTTTTCCGCTTCGTCTGTGATTTTCTCAATGCCTGCTGCCTTTTCCTCCTCTGTCAGAATCAGCTCACAGGCAGGATAAATCACCAGCTCATCCAGATTCTCAATGGACTTCTGGCTCTCTGTGTCAAAACTTCTGATAGTGTCTATCTCATCATCCCACAGCTCGATTCTGGCAGGATTTTCCTCTGTCAGCGGAAATATATCTATGATTCCGCCTCGGATGGCAAACTGTCCTCTTGTCTCAACCTGATATTCCTTCTCATAGCCAAGCTCAATAAGTCTCTTCTTGAACTCATCTACGTCTATAATGTCTCCTGGTGCAAGCTTAATAATGCCGCTCCAGGTCTTTTCCGCTGGTGGCATGGTGTTCATCAGGGCGTCAAAGGTAGTGATAAGTGTCACTCTCTCCTGCTCCCTGATTGCCTTTATCGCATTGATTCGCTCCGCTGTCAGGACATTGCCCCTGATGTCAGACTGGTAAAAAAGTACATCCTTGGCAGGATAATAGACAGCGTCAGGGTCAAAAAACCTGTATTCCTCGTACAGTTCTCTGGCTTTTTGCTCATTAAAAGTGACAATGAGCTTGTTTTTCTGCCCATTGCCAAATGCGTATATCATATGTGGTTTTTGAGAATCAATACAGCCAGTGATAGAAATAAGCCCTGTATTTTCATCTGCTGTTTTCACCATCTGCCCGTATTCACTTAATTCCTGTAATGGTTCGACAAAAGCTCTCATTACTGCTCACTATACCTTCTTTTTTGCATTATAGTTGTTCATAGCCTGATCCACATCCCCCTGGCTCATCATGACAATAGCACCGATTGCATCATCAATAGCCTCTCTGACAAGCTTACTGTCCTCATCAGAAAAATGTCCCAGCACATGGTCAGCCAAATCCCAGCCCTCTGGTTTTTCGCCGACACCAACCCTTACTCTCATAAAATTCTGGGTACCACATCTGGCTATAATGCTCTTTATGCCATTATGTCCGCCTGCACTGCCCTTTTTTCTCACACGGATATTGCCAGGCGCAAGAGAAATATCATCATAGACGATAAGCATATCCTCCTCTGGGTCAAGCTTATAAAAATTCATTACATCAGCCACACTGTCGCCGCTCAGGTTCATATAAGTGAGGGGCTTAACCAGCATCACCTTCACTCCATCTATGACTCCTGTTCCGCAAAGTGCCTTGTGCTTTTTATCCTTAATACTTATATTGTATTTATCTGCAAGGGCATCAATAACCGCAAAACCGATATTGTGCCTCGTACCATCATATTTTTTCTCAGGATTTCCAAGTCCTACAATTACAAACATCTCTATCTCCCCTTGATTAGCTCATAGTAAAACAAATACTGCTGAATAATTCCTGCAACACCCTCATAGCGGTCAAAGTCAAAGCCGTCGCTGTAGTGCTCCTCAAGGAGCTGTCTGACATGGGTATCGATAGGGAAAGCCTCCACATGGTGCAGTCCGAACAGGCATATGCAGTTAGCCACCTTTTTGCCTATTCCCTTTCGCTCAAGCAGGGTATTCATCGCATCATCATAGCTTAAATTTTTCAAATTATCAAGCCAGGCTGGATTCTCCTTGGCAAAAGCATAAAGCTCCCTGAGATAATCAGCCCTGTAGCCAAAGCCCATAGTCCTGTCATCAAAGATTTCCTCTGGCACCTGCCCTGGCTTTGGAAATGCGTATCCCCTTCCATCATCTGTCCTGACGCCAGACCTCTCACACAGAAGCTCCACACTCTTTGTGATACGGGGAATATTATTATTCTGGGAAATCATAAAGGTCACGACCATTTCCCACAAATCCTGCCTTAATATTCTGACACCGCTTCCTCTGGAATATGCAAGCTTCAGGTGGTCATCATCCGATGTATTTATCCGGTCAGCAATCTGCCTGTAATCTGTGTCTAAATCAAAGTAGTCTCTCCATATGGCAGCCCACTCAGCCTCATCGCAGGACAGCTCAAACTCATTGCCATTCTGGCTTATATCAAGGCTCTTGCCAAAGGCTACTATATTATACTTGTATGTATTATCCTTTTCCTCAATCTGCTTCCACCTAAAGCACTGACCGCTCTCTGCAATCTGCTTTAAATCCATGTTATCAATCGTAATCTTATACATTTTTCCTATCGGTTAGTTCTTTCTTATTTTGATTTGTCTGCACAAACGTATATAATTTCTGCGCAAACGCATGCAATTTATGTTCAATACGGTTTCATATGCTGCGTAAACGTTATTACATTCTGCGTAAACGTACACAGTTTCTGTGCAAACGCACACAGTTACTTGCTCAAAAAAGCCGTCAGTTTTTCTCGTATCTGACTCAACTGCTCATTTGTCACTTCATTGTCGCTTTCAAACTCCATCATCTGTGCCAGATAGCCCTGCTCATCCAGAAGCTGTCTGCTCCTTGGATATACCAGCTCAAAGGTCAATGCCATGTGGGCTACATAATTGTCTATTGC
>CAVKUD010000256.1:0-3573 GCA_963659315.1 Senegalimassilia sp.
CATGGCAGGGATATAAGGATTACTGAATTTACTGCGATTGTTATGAGATATGTTATCTTCCATAGCTTCTTGGTATAATATACAGCCTGATCCTTGGCTCCTGCTCCCATGCACTGCCCTACAATTGTAATCATGGCAAGGTTCATAGCCTGTCCTGCTATACAGCCCATGGCATCCAGTGTGTTTGCCACAGCATTTGCCGCAATCTGATAGGTTCCAAAGAGGGCGATTATACTGACTACAAGCACTCGTCCAAGCTGGAACAAGCCGTTTTCTATGCCGCTTGGGATGGCTATATTAAGAATTCTATGCACCATATCCTTTTCCCATATCAGGACTTCCTTCATATTGACAGACACTGGCAATGTCTTCTGCGTTGCCAGCTTAAGCAGCACAAGAGCTCCAAGTATTCTGGCTGCCAGGGTGGAAAGGGCTGCTCCTGCCGCTCCCATAGACAGACCAAAGATTAGGATAGCATTTCCGATTGCATTAAATATATTCATGCCGATTGATATTTTCATAGAGATTTTGGCATTGCCCATGGACCTGAAAATCGCTGCACTGGCATTGTATACAGCTATAAACGGGTATGACCATGCTGAGATGAAAAAATATATGCAGGCGCTTTCCATTACGTCAGACTCGATTGCGCCAAACAATAATCTTAATATGGCTTTATTTCCTATTATAGATACAAGCATAAAGCCAGCCGCTATGACAAAGGCTACTGTGATAAGCTGGGTGGCTGCCCTTGATGCACTCTTTGGATTTTTGCTGCCCAGATACTGGGATACGACTACAGCACCGCCTGTTGCAACTGCTGCAAATATACTAATAAGAAGATTATTTATCATATCAACAAGAGAGACGCCTGACATAGCCGCCTCTCCTGCATATGAAATCATGACTGTATCCACCATACCGACTGTTATGGCAAGGATTTGTTCTATGATAAGTGGATAGATTAATTTTTTGAGTTCTGCTGATGTAAACATACTTTTTTGCATTTTATTTCACCTACAATTTTCTAATGTATGTCTACATAATACACCTACTCAAGCTGTAATTCCATCATGTGATGATATATTCCGTTCTGCTTTTTAAGTTCTGCCGGGCTGCCCTGTTCTGCAACCACACCATCCTTTAAGACTACAATCTTGTCTGCTCCATCCACAGTCCTCATCCTGTGGGCGATGATTAAAACGGTCTTATTCCTGATAAGGTTTGATATGGATTTCTGAATCAGAGACTCATTATCCACGTCAAGGGAAGCTGTGGCTTCATCCATAAGAATGATTGGAGCGTCCTTTAAAAAGGCTCTGGCAATTGATATTCTCTGCCTCTCACCGCCTGACAACTCAGAACCGTTTTCACCAACCATTGTGTTCCACTTGTCAGGAAGCTTTTCCACAAACTCCTCGCAGTGGGCATATCTTGCAGCCTGCAGGACTTCTTCATCTGTGGCATCCTTTTTACCAATTCGTATATTTTCCATTATGGTGTTGTTAAAGAGGATAACATCCTGAAATACTATTGAATAAAGCGACATAAGCTTCTCAGGGTCAATCTGGGCAACCTCCATGCCACCGACTGTGATTTTACCCTTATCATAATCCCAGAAACGGGTAGCCATGCGGGAAACCGTTGTCTTACCGCCGCCTGATGGTCCAATCAGAGCTGTCACTTCTCCCTGCTTTGCTGTAAAGGTCACGTCTTTAAGCACCTGCTCACCGTCATTGTATGAAAATGCCACATTTGAAAACTCAATGTCATAGCCCTTATTGTCAAGTGTCTCTCGTCCAGACTGCTCAGGGTGGGAAAGAATCTCATCCATTCTCCTGCAATTTGTATCAAGACTGATTATTGCGGCAAAGTTCTGTAAGGCAACCTGCAAAGGATCATACATCCTGGTCACTACCAGAAGGAACATGAAAAATGTCACTACACTTATTTCTCCCTTAATGAGCAGGGCACTTCCCACAACAGCAACTGTACCGATACCAAACTTTAATATCATCTGGGCAGAGCTTACAAAGACTGCTGTCACAAATTCTGAGACCAGCGAATGCTTCTCAACTGCCTTTATTTTTTTATTAAGTCCTGTCATGTATGTATCTGCCATATTGTTTGAGCGTAGATCCCTGACGGTCTCAAGCCCCTCCTGGATGCCATCCAGACATTCAAGCTTGTAGGCAAGGCTCTTTTGATTCAGACTATCCATCACTCTCCTTGCAAAAAGCACAATCAGGAAAGCCACAGGCATTACCCATACTGCTGCCAGTGCCATCTTCCAGTTAAAGGCAAAGAGGCTTACCACGATAATGGCACTTGAGATAAATGAGCCGACTAACTCTGGTATCCAGTGTGAGCTGCCTGTCTCGATTAAGGCACAGTCTGACATGATGGTGTTGGTCAGATCAGACAGGTCTTTTTTTCCAAAATATGATAATGGAAGCTTTCTTAATTTTTCCGCCAAACCTCTTCGTCTCACTCCGCTTTCCACATAGGTTGAGAGGAAGGTTGACCTGTACTGGAAAATCGTTGTCAATATAATAAGAATAAGTGAAAGGATTATACCAACCACGAAAAATCCTATTTTCTCCTTAGGCAAATCTCCGTCCAGCAAATATGATGTGAGCACATACAAAAGTCCCACAGGAAGCATAAGGGCAAGATTTGCAAGTGTCACTGCGAAAAAGGCTTTTATCATATCCTTTGCGCCCTTATCAGATAGAGCGTACTTGTGTTTTAACATCTGAACCATTATACTGCACCTGCCTTTCCTACTTTCCAGCTGACTGAATGATTGTACTCTTCCCACATATGTGAGTAAATTCCAGCCTTATTTAAAAGTTCCTCATGGGTGCCCTGCTCTGCGACCCTGCCGTCCTTAAGCACATATATGCAGTCAACGTTTTTGACTGTTGAGAGCCTGTGGGCAATCATTATGACGGTTTTATCCTTTGACAGATTATCAAAGGCAGCCTGCACGAGCCTCTCATTGTCAGGGTCTGCAAAGGCTGTTGCCTCGTCAATGATAAGAATTGGGGCATTCTTTAAAAAGGCTCTGGCAATGCTGAGTCTCTGGGCTTCTCCGCCTGACACATACACACCCTTGGAGCCTATCATTGTATGAATACCCTCCGGGAATTTATCTATAATATCCATGCACTGTGCCTGTTTTAAGGCTTCCAAAACATCTTCCTCTGTGGCATCTGGTCTGCCCATGCGGACATTTTCCAGTATGCTGGTCTTTAAAAGCTTACTGTCCTGAAATACATAGGATACCTGATTCATAAGCTCCCTGCTGTCTATGTCCTTTACGTCCACTCCGCCGATTTGGATTTTGCCAGATTTCACATCCCAGAATCTGGCTATTAAAGATGCAAGCGTCGTCTTACCGCTTCCTGACGGTCCTACGAGGGCTATATGCTGCCCCTCCCTGATGGAAATAGAGATATCGTCAACCGCATTGCCCTTTTTCTCATCATAGGAAAAAGCTACATGCTCCAAATCAACAGAAGCATCCTGAGGCTTGACTGCCTTCCTGCTCTCCGCAAGAGGCTTTGCATT
>CAVKUD010000257.1:0-3514 GCA_963659315.1 Senegalimassilia sp.
GTATCAGGGAAATGCTTTCCTATATCTCCAAGCGCAGCTGCTCCAAGTAATGCATCCATAATCGCATGTACCAGCACATCTGCATCTGAGTGTCCTAAAAGCCCCAGTGTATGCGGTACCTTGACACCTCCCAGTATGAGGTCTCTTCCCTCTACAAGTTTATGAACATCATAGCCCATTCCTACACGCATTGATTTTTTCTCCTTCTATCTTCCTGCCTGTCAAAATTGTGTATCCAATCTGCCTTAAGTAAATAAATCAAAAATACCACCGAACTCAGGCTCCATGTTATCGGGTATGCCCAGAATACTACCTGAATAGTCGGAATGATACTGGTAATTATTGTAACATAAGTTATACGGAAAATACACCAGCAACCCAACATTACAAACATTGGAACTGTAGATTTTCCTGCTCCACGCATAATTCCCGCAACTGTATGTGAGAAAGCCAGTAAAAAATAGAACAGACTCTCTGTATGTGCCTGCAATATTCCGTAATTCACCACATCTGTCTCTGCATTGAAGAGCAAAATAAGCTTTGGCATAAAGAAATATACCAATACTCCTATAGCTTCTGCAAGTATAATCGAGCAGAAAATGCCAAATGCCGCACCTTTTTTCGCCCTGTCATACTGTTTTGCTCCCAAATTCTGACCTATAAAGGTCGTGAGTGCCATGGAAAAGCATGTAATCGGCAGAAAAACAAAACCCTCTATCTTAAAGTATGCACCACAGCCTGCCATAGCAGCACTTCCAAATGAATTTATATTTGCCTGCACTACAACATTTGCAATAGAAATAATCGAATTCTGTAGTCCAGATGGAAGTCCTATGCCTATAATCTGCTTTAGCAGTCCCTTATCAAACCTGATTTTCTTAAGCTCCACCCTGTATATCTGGTTTTTCCCAGCCAGTCTCCACAGGCATAAAAGAGTCGCCAGAAGCTGTGAGATAATAGTCGCAACAGCTGCATACTCTACTCCAAGCTTAAATACTCCATTGAAGAGCAAATCCAGCAATATATTTACAACTGATGAAAATATCAGGTAATACAGAGGGTGCTTACTGTCTCCCACCGCCTGCATTATGCCCATACAGACATTATACAATACCACAGCTATTGAGCCAAGGAAATATATCCTGATATACAGCACAGACTGCACAAATACATCATCTGGCGTATCCATAAGAGCCAGTATCTGCGGCGCAAAAATCACACCGACCAGGGTCATTATGACACCACACAGTATACCAAAGGCAAGGTCTGTATGTATTGCCTTCTTCACGTTTTCGTTATCCTTTGCCCCGAAAAATCTGGCAATTATAACTCCTGCTCCCATGGCTGTTCCATTGAAAAAGCCTACCAGAAGAAATATCAGGCTTCCTGTAGACGTAACAGCCGCCAGGGCGTCGCTTCCCAGAAAATTACCTACCACAAGCGAATCTGCCACATTGTACAGCTGCTGGAAGAGGTTGCCTATAAACATGGGTATTGCAAATTTAATTATATTTTTAGCTATTGAGCCTTCTGTAAGATTAACCTCTGACTTCATTATCATATCCTCAAGTGTAATAAAAACGCAGGAAAGACAGGGCAGATAATCTGTCCTGTCTTTCTAATTTTATATGCTTTGTTATATTTATGCAAGTGCTGCTGTAATGATAGCCATTGAGTAAACCTCTGCTGCATTACATCCACGAGATAAATCGTTGATTGGAGCATTAAGTCCAAGAAGGATTGGTCCGTATGCTTCAAAGTTTCCAAGACGCTGTGCAATCTTGTATCCGATATTTCCAGCATTGATGTCTGGGAAAATGAATGTGTTTGCATGTCCTGCAACTGCTGAATCAGGGCACTTTGTACGAGCTACACGAGGTGCAACTGCTGCATCAAACTGAAGCTCTCCCTCGATTGGAAGTGCAGGGTATTTTGCCATAGCCTTGTGAGCCGCATTACGCATCTTGTCAACATCCTCGCCCTTTCCAGAACCAAGTGTTGAGTAGCTTAAGAATGCAACCTGTGGCTCTATACCGAAAATTCTTGCGCACTCTGCTGTCTCTCCAGCGATTTCAACAAGCTCATCCTCTGTTGGATGAATGTTGATAGCGCAGTCACCCATAGCAAGAACCTCATTCTCACCTGTAGCAGATGGACGAACAAGGATGAAGCATGAAGAAACGATAGAGTTTCCCGGCTTTGTCTTGATAAGCTGTAATGCTGGACGAACTGTATCTGCTGTAGAGTATGTAGCTCCTCCAAGAAGTGAATCAGCGATTCCCATCTTTACAAGCATTGTTCCGAAATAGTTAGCTGATGAGAGGATTCCTCTTGCCTGCTCAGGTGTAACACCCTTGCTCTTACGAAGCTCGCAGAAAAGCTCAACCATCTCGTCCATTCTATCAAAATTATTAGGATCTATAATCTCAGCACCACGGATATTGAAACCGCTCTCCTCTGCCTTTGCGTTGATAGCATCTGGCTTTCCAACTAAGATTGGATGAAGGAAGTTGCTTGCAAGTAAACGTGAAGCAGCTTCAAGAATACGTGGGTCCTCGCCCTCTGTAAATACAATCTTCTTTGGATCCTTTTTGAGGATATCAATTAACTGTCCAAAACCAAACATAATTATTTAATCTCCTTTATGTGAATAGTAATTTTTAACCATCACCCATTCTAAACCCATATTTGATAAAAAACAATAATTGTCAATTTTTTAACGCTTTTTTCTTGTATTTTTTAACGTCCATAAATCAAATCTCTCAATATGGCTGCTCCATCATTTGAACTATTATCAATAACATAGTCACAAATCTGTTTATTTCTCTTTTCTGCATCAATTGACAGTATTCTTAAGGTCTTTTCAGACGTGTCATAATCGTCATCTATTATCTCTCTTATGAGTTCTTCCTTGTCCTTTGACACATAGATGATTGCAGTAGGAAAATGCCGCTTCATGGCAATAGCTCCACACATGTCAAGGGGCATTACTGCAAACTGACCATTTCTTAAGACCTCATCTATATCCTCCTGCTTGGTGCCATATTTGATACCGGCATACATGGTGGTCTCAAAAAAGTTCTGCCTGGCAAACTCTTCATCTGTCAGATACTTGTGTTTATCACTGGGCTTGGTACAATAAGTCTTTGGACTTGCAAAGGTAGGCCCCTCGCATAAGTTCCTTACTATGTCATTTTTGCCTGAACCCGATGGTCCCACAAGTGCCAGTACAGATGGTATGCGGATACGTCTCTCCTTGTAGAGTGAAGCGCTTATTATCTGTTCAACTAAAAGCACAAACTCTGTCATATTGTTGACAGACAGCATGCCAGTCATCTTCCAGTTCCATGGCTTCCTCATAAGCACAGGATAAGTCGCCGGGCTCTCCAATATATTGTGGATTGCATCGTCCAGAACTATATCCAGCTGCACCAGATTTTTGGCATTGCCCAGTATGATATTTTCAGGTGGAAAATCAGGAAAGGCTTCAAGTATCTGCTTTGCCCTTATACCC
>CAVKUD010000258.1:0-3503 GCA_963659315.1 Senegalimassilia sp.
ACATTGGGGAGTACTGCATGTCAGCTGGCGGCGCTTCTTATCTTGCCCAGATTCTGGCTATACAGGGCAGTGAGTACACTGGTAATAATACCGCTGTTTAACTATCTGCTCTGCAAAAATAGGGGGCAGGGTTCAGCTGTCAGAATGTATCTGCTAAGCCTGATTGTGACTTTTCTGGTGGGAGGCGTGGTGTATGCCCTGCCAGAGGATAAGGACATATATATAGCTGTGGCACTTGTCATAGGCTATTTTTTAATAAGCTATCTGGGCAGACAGAGGGCAAGGCTTAAGAATATGTATGAGGTCAGACTGAATGATGGAGACTGGATTCTGGCACTCTATGATTCGGGAAACAGATTGTCAGACAAGAGTGATGGAAGAGGAATCAGCATAATATCTGATAAGCTGTTAGCAGGGCTGGACTGCACCTATTATGGGGAGGCAGAGTATCAGACCATAAGCGGTAGCGGGGGAAGGCTGAAGGTGTATGAAATACAAAATATGGTAATCAGGCAGGGAGGGAAGGATATAGTGTTAGGAAAATCCCTGCTTGGGGTGTCAGAGAAATGTTTTGATAATAAAATGTATAAGATAATATTGAATGAAAATGTTTTTAACGATTAAAGAAAAGTGGTTACTGCTCGTTAGAAGAATCAGAAATAAATTTGAGGATACAGATGAGGTCTTTTACATAGGCGGAGGGGATGTCCTGCCGCCACCCCTTGAGAAGAGACAGGAGAATATGTGTATTATCGCCCTGTCGAATAACAATAAGGACAGTGAGTATACAAGGGATGAGGCGAGAGAACAGCTGATTTCGCATAATTTAAGGCTGGTGGTCTATCTGGCAAAGAAGTTTGAAAACACAGGTGTCGGTGTGGAGGATTTGATTTCAATAGGTGCCATAGGGCTGATAAAGGGGATAAATACCTTTGACCCTGACAAGAACATAAAGCTTGCAACCTACGCTTCCCGATGTATAGAAAATGAGATACTCATGTACTTAAGGCGCAACAATAAGACCAGGCTTGAGGTGTCATTTGACGAGCCCCTCAATATGGACTGGGATGGCAACGAACTGCTCCTGTCAGATATCATGGGGACAGATGAGGATGTTATCTACAAGGATATTGAGACCGAGGTGGAGGTGGAGCTGTTAAGGCTTGCCATGGAAAAGCTGGATGTGAGGGAGCGCAAGCTTATAGAACTAAGATATGGAATCAACAGGAAAAGTGATAAGGAGCTGACCCAGAAGGAGGTGGCAGACCTGCTTGGAATCTCCCAGTCATATATCTCAAGACTTGAGAAAAAAATCATGAATAAGCTCAAAAAAGAAATACAAAAACACTACTAATATGCTAAAATATAATTAAATAAAAAGCATAGGAGATGATAGTATGGTATTGGAGTTTTTGGGGGCTGACAGAGAGGTTACCGGCAGCTGTCACTATGTGAAGTTCGGTGATACACACGTGTTAGTGGACTGTGGTATGGAGCAGGGACCTGATTTGTATGTCAATCAGTCTATTCCTGTAAATGCCTCATTGATTGACTATGTGTTTGTGACTCATGCACACATAGATCATTCAGGTTTGTTACCTTTGTTGTATAATCATGGATTCAGGGGGAAGATTTTTGCAACAAAGGCTACTACAGATTTATGCAGCATCATGCTCAAGGATTCTGCTCATATTCAGGAATTTGAAGCTGAGTGGCGGAACCGTAAGGCGAGACGAGCAGGAAAACCAGAGATAACACCAATGTATGATATTAATGATGCAATGGGAGTTATGGAGCATTTTATAGCCTGTGACTACAATGATGTGATAAATGTCACAGAGGGATTAAAGGTCAGGTTTGTCGATGCAGGACACCTCTTAGGCTCATCATCCATTGAAATGTGGGTTACAGAGGATGGAGAGACCAGAAAGCTCCTTTTTTCAGGAGATATAGGAAATGGCAACAGACCGCTTATCAAGGATCCTGTATATGTGGATGATGCAGATTATGTAATTATGGAGTCCACATACGGCAACAGACTGCATGAGACACCACCTGATTATGCGGTGGAGCTTGCAAAGATAATGAACATGACCTTTACCAAGGGTGGCAATCTGGTCATACCAGCCTTTTCAGTGGGCAGGACACAGGAGATGCTTTACTTTATAAGGAGAATAAAGACAGAGGGCTTACTGCCAGAATATCCAAGCTTTGATGTGTATGTAGACAGTCCTCTGGCGGTTGAGGCTACAAATATATTCAACGAGAATGTCAGTGACTGCTTTAACGAGGATGCACTTGAGCTTATAAGGCAGGGAATCAATCCGATTAAGTTTGAGGGACTTAAGGTATCTGTCACATCAGATGAGTCTAAGATGATAAACTTTGACTCAAAGCCAAAGGTAATTTTGTCTGCATCTGGCATGTGTGAAGCCGGCAGAATCAGGCACCACTTAAAGCATAACCTATGGAGAGCAGATTCCACAGTCCTGTTTGTGGGCTATCAGGTGCCAGGAACCCTGGGCTACAATCTCTTAAATGGAGCAAGCAAGGTAAAGCTTTTTGGTGAGGAGATTGAGGTCAAGGCAAATATCGTAAACCTGCCTGGCATAAGCGGTCATGCTGATATGAATAACCTGACAAAATGGATTAGTGCTTTAAAGACAGCTCCAAAGAAGGTCTTTGTAGTCCATGGTGAGGAGAGTGCGGCTGTAAGCTTTGCTGACCATATCAAGGAGGAATTGGGCTATGACGCATATGCCCCATACAGTGGCGACATATTTGACCTGATTACAGGACAGTGCATACAGGAGGGTAGCAGAGAGCTGGTTGAGAAGAAAACAAAGACTGGCAGCTTCAAGGCTACATCAACAGTCTTTGACAGGCTTATTATCGCTGGCGAGAGACTTATGTCTGTTATCAAAAAGTGTCAGGGTATGGCGAACAAAGATCTGGCAAAATTTGCAGACCAGATCAATGCTCTGTGTGATAAATGGGACAGATAATATAGTAAGCTGTGCAGTTATTTGAGATACTGATACATGCTTTTGAGTGCGTTTTTTTCGAGGCGTGAAACCTGGGCCTGGGAGATGTGGATTTCCTCCGCAACCTCAATCTGGGTTTTACCCTCAAAAAAGCGCAGTTTTATTATCTGCTCATCCCTGTCGTCAAGTGTATTGAGGGCAGCTTCAAGAGCCAGATTTTTAACCCAGTTTTCTTCCTTGTTTTTCTTGTCTGATATCTGATCCATGACATATAAGGTGTCACCGCCATCGCTGTATACAGGGTCAAAGAGGGAGAGGGGAGTCTGGATTGCATCCAGGGCATAGAGGATATCCTGTTTTGGTATGCCACAGTCCTTTGATACCTCATCAATAGTTGGTTCACGCAGGGTCTCACGGGAGAGCAGCTCTCTTGAGTGGATTGCCTTATAAGCAGTGTCCCTTAGGGAGCGGGGGATTCTGTCTGCACTGTTATCACGCAGAAAACGCCTGATCTCCCCT
>CAVKUD010000259.1:0-3466 GCA_963659315.1 Senegalimassilia sp.
ATTATATTTCATAAAATTATAAACACCATGACAAATCTGGAAAATATATTTTCCAGATTTGTCATGGTGCAAAAGCAAAATTTCTATTATACTATCCCCTATAAAATATCTTATTAATTAAGGAGATTATTACCCATGAAAAAATTGAAAAAAAGTTTACTTACTTTACTACTTATTTGTGTATGTTGTCACTCTAGTGCTTCAACCTTTATTCCTGTTGTGGCCAAGTTGGAAGATACAACAATTACATCAACTAATACCCGCCCTTAGGATTTTATATCCGTATTAAATAATTCCATATTAAAGTCTCTGGCAAGATTTTTTATATAATTATCGTTTCTGGCACTGGCAACAAAATATGCTTGTAGCAGTTTTTCTTTAATTAATTCTGTCTGGAAATGTTCATACTCGTATATCTCATTTAGTTTTGCCATGTTCCATGCAATATCCAACAATGTAATTGTAATCATTGAACCATATTTTAAAGCTGTTGCTTCATTCAAAATTTGTTGCAGCAGCTTTAATGATTCCTCATATCTTCCCATTTTTTGATATGTTATAGTTAAGTTTCTCTTAACTGTCAGTTTGAAATTATCTATTTCACCACTACTTATATATCCGTCAGCTAAGTATTCTAATATCATTTGCGATATTTCTTCTGACCTATCACACTGACCATCTTTACTATAAGCATCCGCTAAATTCATTAATATCAAAAGTTCCTGTTCAGTATATGGATACTTTTTCCCCTTATAAATTTCATAATCCCAATCCTTTATCGTGATACATAATGTTTGTTTAACGTCTTCTATAAAAGCCTTTGCGTCTTTTTTATCATAATAATTTAATATTGCTTCTACACGTCTAACATACTGCCTGTCAATTTCATTATCACCAATCTGCTTTTTTATGCAGCTTAAATAATATTCCGCATTATCCAGTTCATGCTTTACCTCAGCCTCTTCCAAGAGTTTTTTCTCCTCGATAATCTCCATATCGCTTCGACTGCATATGGCAAAGTTCCTCTCTGGAAAGCGGTTCAGCACACCCATCAGTTTTTTATAAGTCTCTGCGCTGATTTTATGCTTACCTGATTCAATTCTTGAAATTGTCTCCGTTGCAAGTCCTGCCTGATATGCAAGCTCCTCCTGACTCATGCCTATGAAGTTTCTGCTGAGTCTGATAATATCTCCTACTTTATAATTTGCCATTGTAACTTTTCCTCACAAAACTCCTGCACTTCCTGTTTTCCAATTTCATTTCTCATGATATCAAAAGTATAATAGGCCATAAGACATTCATTTTTGCAATTGTCCTCTTCACTGTCCCAGTCTTTCTCATGATAGAATTTCTCAAGAGCTTTTGCCTTTATAAGATGCAGCTCTCCAATATAATCTATACTCCTGCTATGTGAAATAACTTCTATCGCTTTATCTGCGCACTTAATCGCTCCCCGATAGTTTTTGTCATTCCATTCTAACATGGTAAGTTCCATCAACAGCTTTGCGCTAATCTGCTCTTTCTGCCTTCCTGTATATACGGTTTGCACAATCTTTAGTATTGCTGTAAGCCATTCCTTACCCTCTTCAAATTTTACATATCTGCTTTGCACTAATAATATAATAAGCTCTATTTCTGTCTTATTATACAGTACAGCCTTTTCCATATCCGGACAGGTGTATTGCAATGCCTGGTTAGCCATAGCACATCTATCCTCTGTCTGTTTATCATCCTCAAGCAAAATCCTGTGGTATAAGACAAACTGGGAATGTACATTATCATCCTGTGGCATTTTCTCCTCGTATTCCTGCAAAAGCCGCCTTACAATATCCTTTTTTTCATGTTCCATCTCAGTTTCTATTTGTCTGCGAAGCTCCCACAAAGAATAATCGTAATCGTTCATTATCATTTCAAACTGTAATACTTCTTTGCCAATCCGCCCAAGCAGGGTCTCTAATATAAGAGAGTCTGCTTCTTTACTTCCATTTTCTATTTTTGACAATGTAGGGACAGAACATATCCCTGCACATACATCACTCTGTTTAAGACTGTATTTTTCACGATAAAATCGTAGAATTTCTCCTATTGTATTTATATTCATTTTTTGCTCCCTAGTGTTTATTTGCCTATATTATTATACTCCTTATACCGTCTCAAAAAAGTAGATGGGCTGACCCCAAGCTTTTGAGCTGCTTCTGAGCTGGTTATTCTCCTATCCCGATAAGCTTCAAAAATCTCCTGTGCAACAAGCGTGTCAATTTTTATTCTTGCACGCCCCTTATACTTCCCATTATTTACAGATTGCGCAATTCCTTTTTTCTTTTGCAAATCAAGAAATTTACGCTCGGTACCATATAGTTCTATCAGCAAATCATAGTACTGTCTGCGATTTTTATCATCAATTACCAGAGATGGCGATATTATACTATCTCCGTAGCAAATTGTTTCCAGTAAATTACGGCAGATTACTGCACTGCGATTTCCCAGACTGCTGATTGAGTCTACCTCAATTGTTTTATTTTCCGGGTGCTTTACAAAGAGCTTATCACCTGAATATCGGGTTTCTGTTCTAATCAGCCACTCTAACTGATTCAGATACTGCATATGACAGTCTTGCAGAAGTTTACACAAATCTTCCCTATTCTTTCCTGGTGCTCTTTCACTGATAAAAACGGGTATGATATTTTCTCTTATATAAGTTTCCTTTTTCAGGTCTAAATCTAGTCCCGGTATTCCCTGAAAATCCTTTGTACTCAAAAGATTTATCACACTATACTCAGGCTTTATCTCATATACAAAGCTTTCATCTTCACGCTCTGTGTAACTAATATCAGCCACCTTATAGGTCAGGTTATAATCATCCTTTAAGCAAATATCTCCACGTGTCACTACTTCTCTCATTCTATTACCCTCTCAAATCCAGCTTTTCCAGTGAAGCCAGAAGAATTTTATTATATCGTGCTGTGAGCATATGTTTATAAAAGCTTTTTTGAATATCTGAAATCAGCGGTGTGTCATCAATTAACTTTTCAACCTTAGTCATCCATAATATAGAGCCGCCAAAACATATCAATCGTTTCGCTAACGTTAGTAAGTTTTGAATTATCTCTTAACATCTGCATGATATCTTCATAATCATACTGATATGTTTCCCTATCTTGGTCCAATGTACTCTCTCCAACATCATTGAAGGGGACAAACTGCTTACCAACCTCATTAAAATCTCTACAGGCGGCAACCTCTTCCCCATCTCTGTAGCCAAGATATGTCTTGTGTACATTAAAACCACATATTTCAAATATATGTGAGCCAAGGAACTCTGATATATGATTATTACGTTTTCCAAATGCCGTATGCTTTTGAAATTTAATCATGTAGTCATACCCATCTATTGATATTCCTTCTTTTCTTTCAGAGCCACCATAATATTTTCCATTAAGTTTATATTTAGAAAAGTCTATTGCTG
>CAVKUD010000260.1:0-3451 GCA_963659315.1 Senegalimassilia sp.
CATTAGAGCTTCAGAAACAGGCTGTTGAAGTTCGTAAAGGAATCGTCGAGGGTGTACACAGCGCAAAGGCTGGACACCCGGGCGGCTCTCTTTCAGCAGCAGACATTTTTACTTATTTATACTTTGAAGAGATGAATATCGACCCAAAGAATCCTAAGGATGAGAACCGTGACAGATTTGTATTATCAAAGGGACATACTGCACCAGGACTTTACTCTGCACTTGCACACAGAGGATATTTTCCAGTAGAAGACCTTCTCACACTTCGTCATACAGGCTCATACTTACAGGGACATCCAGATATGAAGCACATTCCAGGTGTTGATATGTCTTCAGGCTCTTTGGGACAGGGACTTTCAGCAGCAGCAGGAATGGCTCTTGCAGGAAAGCTTCAGAATAAGGATTACAGAGTATATGCCCTTCTCGGTGATGGAGAGATTCAGGAAGGACAGATTTGGGAGGCAGCAATGTTCTCTGGTTACAGAAAGCTTGATAACCTCTGTGTAATCGTTGACAATAACAATCTTCAGATTGATGGAGCAATCGACGAGGTCTGCTCACCATACCCAATTGACAAGAAGTTTGAGAGCTTCAACTTCCATGTAATCAATATCGATGGAAATGATTTTGACCAGATAAGAGCAGCTTTTGATGAGGCAAAGGCTACAAAGGGAATGCCAACAGCAATCATTGCACACACAGTAAAGGGTAAGGGAGTTTCGTTTATGGAGAACCAGGTAGGATGGCATGGAAAAGCTCCTAATGATGAGGAGTTTGCTATCGCAATGGAGGATTTGAGAAAGGCAGGTGAAGAGCTGTGTCAGAAGTAAAGAAAATCGCAACAAGAGAAAGCTATGGTAATGCTTTAGTAGAATTAGGAAAAGAACATGAGAACCTTATCGTTCTCGACGCAGACCTTGCCGCTGCAACAAAGACAGGCACATTCAAGAAGGCTTTTCCAGAGCGCCATATCGACTGTGGAATCGCTGAGGCAAATATGACAGGCATCGCCGCTGGTATGTCAACATGTGGCTATGTGCCATTTATCAGTACATTTGCCATGTTCGCCGCAGGACGTTCATTTGAGCAGGTGCGTAACTCAATCGGTTATCCACACTTAAATGTAAAAATTGGCGCAACTCATGCAGGAATCTCAGTAGGAGAGGATGGAGCAACACACCAGTGTAACGAGGATATAGCTCTTATGAGAGCAATCCCTGGAATGGTTGTAATCAATCCATGTGATGATGTGGAGGCAAGAGCAGCAGTAAAGGCAGCATATGAGTATGTGGGACCTGTATATCTGCGTTTTGGACGTCTCGCTGCACCAGTTATCAATGATGAGGCAACATACAAGTTTGAAATCGGAAAAGGCGTAGAGCTTCGTGATGGAAAAGACTGCACAATTATCGCAACAGGACTCTGTGTATCAGCTTCACTTGAGGCAGCTGAGGCACTCAAGGCAAAGGGCATTGATGCACAGGTAATCAATATCCACACAATCAAGCCGCTTGATGAGGAGCTTGTCCTTGCAGCAGCTAAAAAGACAGGCAGAATCTTCACAGTAGAGGAACATTCTGTAATCGGCGGTCTTGGAGATGCAGTGGCAGCAGTTCTTTCAGAGAAGTGCCCTACAAAGCTCACAAAGATTGGTGTAAATGATGTATTTGGCGAGTCAGGACCAGCAGTAGAGCTTCTTCATAAGTATGAGCTTGACGCTGAGGGTATCGCAAAGAGAATCGAAAAAGAGCTTAGTAAATAAGCCAGAATGTGTGGAGGCGTAAGCTATGTTAGAAGAATTAAAAAAGCAGGTTTATGAGGCAAATATGGAGCTGCCAAAGCGAGGCCTTATAACATATACATGGGGAAATGTAAGTGGTATCGACAGAGAATCAGGCTATTTTGTAATCAAGCCAAGCGGAGTGGATTACGATAAGCTTACACCTGATGATATGGTAGTTATGGACCTTGAGGGCTATAAAATAGAGGGCAAGTATAAGCCATCATCTGATACAGCAACTCATCTTGAGCTGTACAAGAAATACCCAGAGCTTGGAGGAATCGTTCATACACATTCTCCAGAGGCTGTTGCCTGGGCACAGGCAGGAAGAGATATTCCACTGTATGGTACAACACATGCAGATTATTTCTTTGGACCAATTCCATGTGCCAGAAATCTCACACCACAGGAGATTGATGAGGCATATGAGAAAAACACAGGTCTTGTAATTATCGAGACCTTTGAGGCTAGAAAGATTAATCCTGTATACACACCAGCTGTACTCTGTCAGAACCATGGACCTTTTACATGGGGCAAGGATGCAGCAGAGGCTGTGCATAACGCTGTTGTGCTTGAGGAAGTTGCCAAGATGGCTAGGAATACAGAGGCATTGAATCCAAATGTTAAGCCAGCTCCTGATTGTATTAAGGAGAAGCATTTCTATCGTAAGCATGGGGCTAATGCTTATTATGGACAGAACTAGGGTTTGATGTCAAAGGACTTCCCACGATTTAGGTTGTGGTAATCTCCTAGTATACAGTGTATTTTGCAGAAAAAATAGAATTGTTTAAGAATGAGGAATCGTTCAAGTGGCATATTGCATATGTGCTTGAACGATTTTTTCTGCACTGTAAACCTTCGTTGTTTTTCATGACTTCTTTGAGTATAATAAAATTAAGTGACTGGTAGCTATGGCAAATATAGAAGAAAGAAGACTGAAAATGAGTAATAATTTGAATGACCTTGAAATGGCGAAAAAACGTGATCACAAAATTAAGATTACAGATGAAGCCATTAATAAAGTCCCACATGTTCAGTATAAAGAAATACCTGAAACCGAATATGATAACCTTCAGGAGCTGGCAAGACAGGTTTTAAAGATTTCCAAAGAGGAAAATGATTCTAACGAAGTAGCGGTAACATACAGTCTTGAAAGTGCTCAGTTGATAGAAAAAGGAGAACGCTATCTTGGAATTGCGTTAGGAGCAGAACATGATGTTGATCCTTTGAGTGATTCTACATCTTACCATTTGATACGTGCTTCTAGAGATTGTGTTGTTCTTGTGTTACACAATCACCCATCACTGTCAGCCTTTTCATTATCAGACATACAGTTTTTGCTAAAGTATGATACAGTTAAACTGATGGTGGTTGTTACAAATCTTGGCAGTGTATCATATTTGGTTAAGAATAGTAAATATGATTTTGAAAAAGCTGTGGTTCTGCTGAATGAAGCAATAGACTTAAATAATAAAGCAAAAAATATTAGAGACTTGCAGGAAGCCGCAGATTATTTTTTGAAAAACTGTTATAATGTAGGTATAAACTATGAAAATCGATAGGAGGTGCATAGTATGATGGAAGAGCATGTAGTATTAAGTGAACGACCGGAAGACCAGCTTAAAGCTGTGGAGTGGGCACGTGAACAAAAGAAGAAAATTCTTGATGATA
>CAVKUD010000261.1:0-3449 GCA_963659315.1 Senegalimassilia sp.
CGAATTTGTTTCCTGTAAATGCAAATGGTGATGTACGGTTACGGTCTGTAGCATCCTTCATGAAATCTGGTAATGTCTTAACACCAGTCTCAAGCTTCTCTCCTGCCAAGCTGTGTGTTGCTGTTCCTGTGCTTACAAGCTGCTCGATAACATCCTCAAGCTGCTCTCCAAGGAAGATTGAAAGGATTGCTGGTGGTGCCTCGTTGGCTCCAAGTCTGTGGTCATTTCCTACATCTGCTGCTGACGCTCTTAAAAGTCCTGCATGCTCATCAACTGCTTTGAGGATACATGTGAGAACAAGAAGGAACTGGATGTTCTCATGTGGTGTATCACCTGGCTCAAGTAAGTTGATGCCGTCATCTGTTGTGATTGACCAGTTGTTATGCTTTCCTGAACCGTTTACTCCTGCGAATGGCTTCTCATGAAGTAAGCACTGGAGTCCGTGACGTCCTGCTACCTTTTTAAGAGTTTCCATTACCAACTGGTTGTGGTCTACTGCCACGTTACACTCTGCATAGATTGGTGCAAGCTCATGCTGGGCTGGTGCTACCTCGTTATGCTGTGTCTTTGCTGATACTCCAAGCTTCCAGAGTTCCTTGTTTACATCTCTCATGTATGCTGCAATTCTCTCACGGATAGCTCCAAAGTAATGGTCATCCATCTCCTGTCCTTTTGGAGGCATTGCTCCGAAAAGTGTACGTCCTGCAAAGATTAAATCTTTTCTCTGTAAATATTTCTCACGGTCTACAAGGAAGTACTCCTGCTCAGGTCCAACTGATGGTGTAACCTTTTTGGATGTTGTATTGCCGAACAGTCTGATTAATCTAAGTGCCTGCTCGTTGATAGCTTCCATAGATCTAAGAAGCGGTGTCTTCTGGTCAAGTGCCTCTCCTGTGTAAGAACAGAAGGCTGTTGGAATACAAAGTGTTGCGCCTGCTGCATCCTGTCTTACGAAGGCTGGTGATGTACAATCCCATGCTGTATATCCTCTTGCCTCGAAGGTTGCTCTAAGTCCACCTGATGGGAATGAAGAAGCATCAGGCTCTCCTTTTATAAGCTCCTTACCAGAAAAGCTCATAAGCACTTTTCCATTCTCCATTGGAGCTGTAATAAATGAATCATGTTTCTCAGCAGTGAAACCTGTAAGTGGCTGGAACCAGTGAGTATAGTGTGTAGCTCCCTTTTCAATAGCCCACTCCTTCATCTCATGTGCAATTACATCTGCTGTCTCAAGATCCAGCTCTTTGCCCTCTTCCATCACCTCGTGAAGTCTCTTGTAAACCTTCTTTGGAAGTCTTGTCTGCATAACTGAATCGTTAAATACATTTTCTCCAAAGATGTCTGCTACATTGTAATATTCCTGTTCGCTCATATCTAACATCCTTTCCCTTTATTAATATTTCGTATAGATGAACTTTATGATTAAGTCCGTATAAAAAGATAAGGGCACTCCACCTAGTGGAACGCCCTCGTTCAAAATTCATCGTACACATTATTTCTGAAACTAAGATACCTCAATTAGTTCTAAAACGCAAGGTATTTTGTTTAAAAAATTAAGTTTTATAAACTTTGCACGTTGATTCGACATTTTTATTAATTTATGTGTGCAATTTTACCAAATAAGGCTTAACCCTTTACACTGCCAAGTGCCACACCTGCTACAATGTGTTTTGAGAGGATTAAGTATACTACGATAACAGGCAGGATAGAGAATGTAATCATTACATATACCTGACCCATATCAAACTTAAGCCAGTCAGCTGCACGGAGCTGGGCGAGCAGGATAGGAAGTGTTTTCTTATTGTTATCATGTAAGATAAGGGCTGGAGTGAAGTAATTGTTCCAGCTGCTTACAAAAGTAAATATTGCCTGTACTGCTATTGCCGGTTTCATAAGAGGAAGTACAATACTGTTAAAGGTACGGAACTCTCCTGAGCCGTCAATTCTTGCTGCCTCTATCAGAGACAATGGAAGCGAGCTCTCCATATACTGCTTCATGTAGAAGAACACTATAGGTGAAGCTATTGTCGGGACTATAAGTGGGATAAAGGAATCCATCAGTCCCATCTTGTTAACAAGGTTTATAAATCCAAGTGCTGTAACCTGTGTAGGAATCATCATAATCATAAGTATGAATGGATATATGTATTTCTTGAACTTAAACTCATATGCATGGATGGCATATGCTGTCATTGTTGAAAAATACACACACAGGATTGCACTGAATGTAGCTATAATCAAGCTGTTGAACATTCCTCTCCATATTGGCAGAGTTCCTGATACAAGGTTTTTCCAGTTCTCAAGTAAATGTGTACTTGGAATGGCTGTAAATCCTGACTGCAGCTCTCCATTGGATCTGGTTGCATTTATAAGCATTACATAGAACCAGAACAAACAGAAGAATGATACAAGAATGAGTACTATGTATGCAATTGCACGTCTTGCATGGATTCCCATGCCTTTATTTTTTGTGCTTACATTTTCTGCCATGTCAACCTACCCCTTTCTCTTGTCATTGCCTGAAACCTTAAATACTACAAGGCTTAAGATACCTGTAAGTATGAATAATACAACTGAAAGTGCGCCAGCCATACCATAATTCTTGCTGTACAGATGTTTGTTCAGGTACATAATAAGTGTCATAGTAGATCTCATCGGATCACCTGTTCCGTTTGTCAGAATCTGTGGTACATCGAATAACTGAAGACCACCAATCAGTGATGTAATTATTACATATACAAGTATTGGGCGGAGCAGTGGTAATGTAATCTTGTAGAATACCTGTGTAGATGTAGCTCCATCTACCTCTGCTGCCTCAAAAAGTGATGTATCAATTCCCATCATTCCTGCCATGAGAAGAATGGTTGTATTACCAAACCACATCAGGCAGTTCATAAGTGCTATAAGTCCTCTTGCACTTCCTGCATGAGAGAGGAACTTATATGGCTCTGATATAAATCCAATCTGCATAAGCAGTGAATTTATAGGACCTGAATCTGCAAACAAAGTAAAGAATAAAAGTGAAAATGCAGAAGCCATAATCAGGTTCGGCAAATATATTACTGTCTTAAAAAATCTTGTTCCCTTAAGTCTCAGGCTTACATCTGAGAACCATGCTCCCAGTAACAATGATAAAATAATCTGTGGTATGAAGCACATAAGCCACATAACCATGGTATTTTTAAAGTAAATCCATATGTCACCGGATGTGAACAATGCTTTGTAATTTTCTAACCCAATGAATGTAGGTCCAACCTGTTTGAGACCTGACATATAATTTTCAAAAAAGCTGTTATAAATTGTGTTTACAAGGGGTACCAGTTGAAATACAACGTATACAACAATAAACGGTATCAGAAAGATATAGCCCCATTTGTTATATCTTACCGCTTTCCCTCCACTCTTCTTCATAATACCTTACCTCCCAACTGGTATTGTAGTCTATTGGT
>CAVKUD010000262.1:0-3429 GCA_963659315.1 Senegalimassilia sp.
GATACAATTACAGCCCAGTGTACTTCTGACCCGGACTGTATATATCATACAGATGAATTGACAGCCACAATCACAGCAGAGGATATGGCTTATACAGGCAGTGCCTATGATAAAGTAAGCGTGACAGACGATATTTCCTCTGTTACAGGAGCGACAGCAGGAGTTGTCAAATATGCAGGGCGTGATGGTACAAGCTATGCAGAGACAACAACAGCTCCTACAGCAACAGGTAAATATACAGCCAGCATGACAATCGGTGGAGCAACAGCCAGTGCTGATTTTGAGATTACAGGGAAAATAACCACAATCACACCAAGCCTGGTGGGCTATACTGGATATACGATTACTTCCGGTGGAACTTATACAGTAGAGGGTGGAACATATTCTACTACAGCTTCTTATGCAATTGTTGTAGATACAACAGATGCAGTTACATTGAATATCAATGGAGATATTGAAACGGGAGCAGGTATAAGTTTTATATTAAATCAAAATTGCAGTAATCTGACTATCAATGGAAATGGACATACTATAAATCAAACAGGAGATGAAAACATTTTAAGAACTGACAGTGACTCTGTAACATATCTTAATGATGTAACCTTTACAGGTAGAAGTCCTAAAGAACCTATGATTCGAAATACAGGAATCTTATATTTAAGAAGTGGAAATTATATCAATACTGGAAGTTTGGGAATTATAGTTCTAAATTATTCGAATGGAACATTGTATATTGAAGGAGATACAAAAATAACAAATGTACAAGGGGATGAATGTGCTGTTGGTATTGTAGAAGCTAAGTTTTATATGACAGGTGGTACAATTTCGGCACCAAATGGAGGGGCTGTCATGGCTATTTCTTCATCGATTAATCCTTCATCAACAGTAGAGATTACAGGTGGTATAATTGCAGACAGTGAATATGGTGTTTATCTTGCCCAAATTAATCTTGCCCAAAATAATTGTGTTTGTACCATTGGAAATGTCACATTCAGCGGAAACACTAATGACATCTATCTTGGAAGTGGAGAGACATTCACTTTGAGCTCAGCTTATAAAGGCTCAGATAAGATTAAAGTAGCTGTAGAAGATTCCATTAGTGCGGGTACACAGCGTCAGATTACTACAGCAGGCACAGAACAGAGTATGTTTTCAAAGATTACATCTGCTGATTCCACTTATACAGTAAACTATGATGCAAGCGGAACGTATCTGACTTTATGGCAGCATACTCATACATGGGATTATTCTGCAAGTGCAGATACAATTACAGCCCAGTGTACTTCTGACCCGGACTGTATATATCATACAGATGGATTGACAGCCACAATCACAGCAGAGGATATGACCTATACTGGCAGCGCCTATGATAAGGCGAGCGTGACAGAAAATATTTCATCTGTCACAGGCGCAACAGCAGGAGCTGTCAAATATGCAGGTCGTGATGGTACAAGCTATGCAGAGACCACAACAGCACCTACAGAGATAGGTAAGTATACAGCCAGCCTGACAATCGGCGGAGCAACAGCCAGTGCCGATTTTGAAATTACAGAGAAAATCATAGCAGTTTCAGGAGTTACACTTACACCGGACAGCAAGACCATCACCAAGAAGGGGGAGACCCTGCAGCTTACAGCAACCGTAACACCTGATGATGCAGCCAACAAGAAGCTGAGCTGGACTTCAAGTGACAGCAGTGTTGCCACAGTTGATGAGAATGGACTTGTTACAGCAGTTGCAAACGGAACTGCTGTCATTACCGTAACAACAGAAGATGGAGGAAAGACTGCGACCGCAAAGATTACAGTTAACATTCCGTCTGATGATGACAACAACGGCAACAATAATGGCGATAATAACGGCGATAATAATGGCGCAAACAACGGCGGAAATAATGGCGACAATAATGGTGCCAATAACGGCGATAATAATGGCGATAATAATGGCGATAATAATGGCGATAATAATGGTGCCAATAACGGCGGAAATAATGGCAACAATAATGGTGCCAATAACGGCGGAAATAATGGCAACAATAATGGTGCCAACAACGGCGATAACAATGGCAACAATGGCGGAAATAACGGCAATAATAATGGTGTCAACAATGGCGATAATAACGGCAACAATAACGGAAATAACAACAACTCAAACAGCAATCCGGCAGTAGCATCGGATAATCAGAACAATACAGCAGATACCCAGAATGGCAGCAGTGCCACATCACCTCAGACTAGTGATACCTCTAATCCAATATTCTGGATAATGTTCTTCATGGCATCACTTGTCGGAACTATAGGCGTATTTGTTAAGAGAAGAAAAGAAAATTACTAATCAAAAAGGGGCTGCCACACTATGTGACAGCCCCAATCTTTACTTAGGGTCTCCAATCTTAATCCAGTTTCTTGTAAGTGTAATAAGGTTCGGGCGCATCTGCTTCCATTCCTTCAAATCTTTTGTGATATGCAGTGCCTTACCATCATTTTTCCATTCAGGCAAGGTCTTATTGGATGGAAGATTTGGATTGCCACTTGTGGCAAAATTCACAACGTATCTCATCATCATATCAGATACCTTTTCATCCTGGGCATCATATGGGCGGTGGCTGGCTTTAAGCGTGCCAAACATATACCTGATGTCAGCAGAGTGGAAGGCTTTGTTATTATCTCCTGGTGCATCAATGTCAAAATAATACAAAAAGGCATGATTGTCCTTTACAAATTTATTGCCGATGTGGGCAAGGATAGGGGCATACATGTCGTTGTTGGTATAGCCCACCATGTAATCCACAGGCAGAGGCTTCTTTATGAGATTGCTGACCGTGTCGGTGAGGTAGAAGCCGTCTATAACAGGCATGGTGTTGTACATGTTGTCCTTTCTGCGGCTGCGGACTTCCTCCCAGGCGGCAAAGAGCTTTTCTATATCAAGTGTCTTAAATTCTTCAAAGGTCTTACAGCCTGCTGTGTTCATCACATCCAGCCAGTACTCGTGAGTCCTGTCAGTGGAGCGGGGCTGGGCAAAGCTTGGAAAGGCACCAGTACCTGACATCATAATAGCATGCTGAAACAGCCCTCGGCATTTTTCGGATATGCACATGAGCTGGATGGATATAGCACCAGCACTTTGTCCCATGATGGTGATATTGTCAGGGTTTCCTCCGAAGCCTGCTATGTGATTTTTGACCCATTTGATAGCGGTGACCTGGTCATCCAGACCGAAGTTTCCGTCTCTGCCGTATTTTTTCCTTAAGTCCTCATGGGTGAAATAGCCCAGTGGTCCAACCCTGTACTGGATGCTCACAAAGACTATGCCACGCCTGGCATATTCGTCTCCGACAATGGCAGTATCATAGCATGAGCCTGAGTTAAAACCGCCACCGTGTATAAATACGATTACAGGGCAGTCACTTTTATCCTTTGGTGCAAATAT
>CAVKUD010000263.1:0-3420 GCA_963659315.1 Senegalimassilia sp.
TCAGACCTCTCCTGTATAAACGGGTCATACATATGCTCCAGATAATCCTCGCTCATGCCTATTCCATTATCTCTCACATAAAACCTAAGTCCCAGCTTGCCATCTTCCCTCTTTTCATCTGATATGATGTCCTCAGTCAGAAATTCAACTGTGCCGCCTGTTGGTGTGAATTTTGCCGCATTTGATAGCAGGTTAAAAAATATCTGGCTGAAACGCAGCCTGTCCACCTTGATACATATTGGTGTTCCCTGCATTTTAAACACAAAATTTATATCCTTATCATCCATCAAAGGTCTGATTACCGTCTCAATAGAGTCCTTAAATTCCTCACATGTGAATGGGGCTTCATTTAAGACCATCTCACCATTCTCAATCTTGCTCATATCAAGTATGTCGTTGATTAAGCCCAGCAGAAACTTGCTGGAAGAATCAATTTTAGCCAGATAGTCCCTGATAACCTGTATGTCATCCTCTTTTTTCGCCAGATGGGTAAGGCCAATTATTGCATTCATAGGGGTTCTGATGTCGTGGCTCATTCTGGATAAGAATTCTGACTTTGCCTGAGCCGCTGTCTCTGCCCTTTTTACCGCTATCTCAAGCTTATCGTTTTTAGTCCTGATTTCCTGATAGAGCCTCTGCCGTCTCTCATCCTCGATTGTAATATCGCACCAGATGTATACAACAGCATAACCCGAATTGATAATCAGCCAGCCCGGATTAGCAAGCTGAATCCATGTAAAGGCTGCTGTTATCAGGAAAAATGCCACAAACAGGATGGATGTGGATTTCCGGTTAATGCTCTTCCAGTGGCTTATCACTATTACCAGTCCTATAGCAGAATAAAACATAATAGCTCCAACGCCCACCGGCATAAAGAGTATGCCTCTTGCATATTCGATTTCATCTGAGAGGGTAAAGAAGAGTCCCGTAAACGGATTGGTAACTGCTATAAGCACATAGGCGATATACGGCAGCATAATGAAAAATATATTTCTCATTACCCGCCTCGTCTGCCAGTCATTATGAACCAAAACATAGGCATAAATGCTCCAGACCGCAGCAAGCAGGGGCATACTGACGACATACATGGTCATAAGAATCTCATATACCCACCAGTTTGTGATGTCATTCATCGCCACAGACGATACAATATCTATGGCGCCGCAGATGATGCTGAGTACAAGTACCAGATAAAAGGCATCACTCTGCAGATCCTTTTTGTCGATACCCTTTCGTTCCCTGTCTTTGCGCTCCCTGCGCAGCTTAAATTCCTTTATGAACATAATCAGGAAAACTGCTAAAGCAAATATATCCGTCTCTATATGCCACATTTTCTCATCCTCCGTATATTCCCATACGTGCATATCCTCTTGGCAATAAATAAATCTAATGCAAAAAAGGAAATAGCCATGCCATTACAGCTTAACTATTCCCTCGACTGTACTTAGTTTTGTTATTTAGACTTATTGTACCATAGCGGTTTGGTTTTGTCGAATTATTTTTCCGACATTTTTGCGAACCATGTCTTATTTTTCTAAATATTCTGTACATTTATGGTTTAGGCTATTTCTCCTTCCGGACTACGCAGTGCATCCGCATTCCCTTGCGTATCTCAAACTTTTCAACCTTAAGCCCTGCCCTATCACAGCAGCTGTTAACAGTCTCCCTTGTGGCGATTTTCACATCACCATGACCACACAGGTTTGCAAGCGGAAGCTCTATATGATCCATGAGCCAGAGCAGCAGCTTGTTGTCACTGGTCACATCACGGAGCACAAGCCTGCCACCTGGACGCAGACACCTCTTCACACTGTCAAAAAATGCCTGTGGATTAGGATAATGGTGGAAGCTGTTGGAGCAGATAATGGCATCAAAGGCATTATCCTCAAATGGGAAGTTCTCGCAATCTCCTACCACAAACTCGGCATTTGGTATGTTTTTCTTTCTCGCCTGCTCAATCATGGCAGGGGTCAGGTCAAGTCCTGTATAATGCTTGTCAGGATACTTCTCTGCAAGCAGGGAAATCATAGGAGCTGGTCCGCAGCCTGCATCCAGCAGGTCTGTGAATGGTTCGTTTTCAAGCTCCGCTAAGATGTCAGGGTAATCCTTTTTGCACATCTCGTATATGCCAGCGTGGTCACTCTCGTAGCTTTTGGCTGCCTGGGTGAATTCTTTTATGGACATTTTCTTGTATTCTTCGTTTGTCATGGTGGTGCGCCTCCTGTTTGTAGTTTGTATGATTTATGATTTATGTTCTGTGTTGTATTTTTGCGTTTATTTTATGTATTACATTTGCTATGTTGTATTTCTGCCTTTATTTTCTGTATTGCACTTGTTATGTTGTATTTCCGCCTTTACTTTCTATGTTGCATTTGCTATGTTGTATTTTCAGTATCATATAGATTTTATATTGTAGGATTGCGTTACGTTAGTTCCGCCTAACTTGATATTATTTTAGCATATACATATAAAAATACAAATATCTTTTACAAGATTTTGAAATTATATATTACTCTCGTATATGATAGGATATATAATAAAGCTGACATGTTATTTAAAGATTAAGTAATTACGTTTCAGAAAGGGCTTGGCTATTTGATTATGAAACATGACAATACAGAAAAACAAATATTTATCGCCCCAGGCGCATATGTGGGCGGCGATGTAACTCTCGGAAACCAAATCGGTATCTGGTACAATGCGGTAATCCGTGGTGATTCTGGTCCAATCGAGATAGGCAGCCAGTCTAATGTACAGGACAACTGCACAGTTCACACTGACCCTGGTCACAAGGTTATCATAGGAAAAGGTGTGTCGATTGGGCACAATGCCGTGGTACATGGCTGCACAATCGGGGATAACACTGTGGTCGGCATGGGAAGCATCATATTAAACGGTGCTGTTGTGGGCAAAAACTGCATAATCGGTGCAGGCGCACTTGTGACCGGAAAGACAGTGATTCCTGATAACTCTATGGCTTTTGGCAATCCTGCCAGAGTCGTGAGACAGCTCACTGAGGCTGAGGTTGAAGCAAATCGGCATAATGCAGAGCACTATGTGGATTTGCTCAAGGCTCAGCTCATCAAATAAAATCATAGCTTTCAATTTAAATCATCTCATACTGCAAGAGCTCATATTTTAGCTGGCAGCCCTCATATATTTCCGCTGGAAGGAGGGCTCTCGCAACCAGCTTTAAATCTGTGCTGTCAATGTCTGTTCTCTTAAGATTTGCGTAGTCACCGTCGATTGAGACTACCTGATAAAACCATGTTTCCATACTTGTACTTTCCTTTCTCAAAATTGCAAAAAGCATTAATAATATATGCGTTGACCATATAGTAAAATTTGTGTATAATTTTACTATCAAATAGGAGGTGTTTTTATGCCAACAATCAAATCAAGTGCTGATTTAAGGAATAA
>CAVKUD010000264.1:0-3407 GCA_963659315.1 Senegalimassilia sp.
GGTGTGCTGGTTGAGTTCCTGAGGGAGAACAGATCTGAGGTGGTAAAGGTGACACAGATGGATTATACATTTGACAGACAGATAATGATGGAGCGTGAAGCTGGCAGGGAAGAAGGTAGAGAAGCTGGCGAGATGATAAAACTAATTTCTCTATGTTGCCAAAAATATAAAAAAGGTCTGGCACCTGAGATTGCCGCAGACCACCTTGAGCAAAAGGTAGAGGATATTAAACGAATCTATGCTGCAATCGAGGCTCTTGATACTCAGGATTCAGAAAAAATATACAAATATCTGACCAATAATTCAACAGTGGACGCATAGATAACCATGATAAATTCAAGAAAAGAAGCCTGCGATATATTAGGCATTAGAGTAAACTCAACAATGGCAGACATCAAGTCTGCCTACAAAAATCTGGCGAAGAAATATCATCCCGATTCTGGCAATACGGATGACGTATCCACATATTATCGTGTGACTGAGGCATATGGCTATCTCTGTGATGTAGCAAGAAATCAGACATCTACAGGGAGAGTTGGAAATGTGGTAGGCAGTCCAACCAGCTCGGACAGGAACTGGTATTCAACAAGAAAAAGCGAGCATGATAATTTTGAAAAGCAGTATAAGAAGATAAAAGAGCAGAGAGCCAGAGAGTTTAAAAAGCACGTTGAGGAATATAATAAAAAAGAAGAAAAACGTAAAAAGGAGCAGGAAGAATATGACAGGGCGATGAAAGCCATAGACGCAATTATAGCTGCGGAAGCAATCAAGGCGATGATTAACGACAAGAGTTAATCATCGCCTTCTATGCTTTATTTGACTTGAATGTTGTAGAAACAACATACATATAAAATCAGCTAAGCTATACTTAGACCAGATAAAAGAGAGCATAAGAGATAAAAGGAGAGATAAAATGGTACGTCAGGTAATTCATATTGATGAGGAAAAATGTAATGGATGTGGCAGATGCGCCACAGCATGTCATGAGGGAGCTATTGCGATAATTGATGGCAAGGCAAAGCTCACCAGAGATGACTATTGTGATGGAATGGGAGACTGCCTTCCATCATGTCCTATGGATGCGATTTCCTTTGAGACAAGAGAGGCGGCAGAGTATGATGAAAAAGCGGTGGAAGAGCATTTAAAGGCAAGAGCAGCTGCCAAGGCGGCAGAGGAAGCAAGGGCATGTGAGACAGCCCAGAGCACACCAAAATTTACAGGCTGCCCAGGTTCCATGGCAAGAGCAATTGAGAGGCAGGCTTCTGCGCCAGTTTCCCCTGTAATGGCAGCCCAGGCAGGAGCTGGTATGGAGTCACAGCTTAGCCAGTGGCCAGTTCAGATAAAGCTTGCACCTGTCAGAGCGCCATATTTTGATGGAGCACACCTGCTGATTGCGGCTGACTGTACTGCCTATGCCTATGGCAATTTCCATAATGATTTTATCAAGGGCAGAAAGGTGGTTGTGGGCTGTCCGAAGCTTGATGATGTGGATTACACAGAAAAGCTCACAGCAATTATTGCCAATAATGATATAAAGGGTGTGACAATAGTGCGCATGGAGGTTCCTTGCTGCGGTGGTCTTGAGAGAGCTGCAATCACAGCCCTTCAAAACAGTGGGAAATTTATTCCATGGCAGGTAGTTACAATCTCGACAGACGGAAGAATTTTGCAGTAAATTATATTTACTCAAGCAAGAAATCAAGACATAATGCGCCCCATCCAGCCTCAGGGCTTGGAAGGGCGGACATGAAAGGCAGCTTTCTGGTTCCCTGAATCAGAGCTGCTTTTATTTTTTCTCCATACATATATGGATTATTTCCTCTCACAATTCCCCATTCCATAAGAAGAGAACAGGAGCCAGTCACGAAGGGGGCAGCCATGGAGGTGCCAGTTTTGGAGACATAGCCGCCACCGGCAGCGCAGGAGATTATATCGACGCCGGGAGCCACCAGGTCTGGTTTTTTAAAGTCGGTACTCCAGGTGAATCCTCTGCCTGAGAAGGCTGCCAGAGTATCGCTGTATGAATTATAAGCCCCGACTGTTATGACCTTGTATGCTGTGGAGGGAATAGTCAGTGTGGTTTCTGGCAGGGAAGTCAGAAAACCAGTGGAAGCGTTGCGTACTGCCGCACCAGGAAGCCAGAGGTCAAACTGCCCATCCTTTATCTGCACTGGTGACAGGACTATTCTCCATATGCCAGGGCTTATATAGCTGCCCAGGGGGAGCATGTCAATATATGTCTCCTCAAAGATACTGTAGGGAGAGGGAGGGGAGCTTGTAATATAGAGGGAGGTATTGTCTATATTGAGTCTCTGCTCACCTGTGCTTAAATTAAGCCTTGCAGTCTGTCCGGATGGAGCTTCCAGCCTTATAAGGATTTTATCCCAGTATTTTTTCCAGAGCTGCACAGTCAGGTTCGGGGTGAAATCCCCGACTGACAATTCGATAATTTCGTCCTGGTTCGTGAGCCGTCCGCCTGTGTGTCCATTGCTGTC
Source organism: Senegalimassilia sp. (assembly GCA_963659315.1). Taxonomy (GTDB): domain Bacteria; phylum Bacillota; class Clostridia; order Lachnospirales; family Lachnospiraceae; genus Roseburia. Next base: position 2,496 of record CAVKUD010000264.1, read on the forward strand.
TCCCTCGTTGCCACTGCCAACTATAATATTGGTTTTATATACACCCTGAACATCGTTCAGGTAAGTCTCAAGAAGGGAGGCTCCGCTGTGGGAGCCATAGGTATTGCCAAGGCTTAGATTGATGCTTACAGGCATCATAAGCTCTATGCTTTTTCTGATGCAGAAATCCACACCTTCCATTATCTGAGTCGTCTGGGGAAAGCCAAGAGGTGAGCGGGGAGCAAGCTTTACTACAAGAAGTGCTGCCTCGTATGCAATACCCTGATATACACCCTGGGATGCGGCTCCGTTTCCTGCGGCTATGCCAGCCACATGGGTTCCATGGCCGGATGGGTCGAGGGAGTAGACCATATTCCGAAGGGAGGAGGAGGAAGCTGATAAGATGTCGTTGATGTCTGCTGTATTGTATACAGTGTTTGTGGTCTGATCCCACAGGAAGGCAATCCTCGTGGTACCGTCTGGCATTAGAAAATCTGGATGGGTAAAGTCTATTCCAGAATCAATAACTGCTACAAGGGTTCCTCTGCCAGACAGATTGTATCTGTTTGAAAATGTATTTATGCAGGAGGCAATTTTGCCATTATATACTTCATAATAAAAATTTTTGGGCTTTTCCACATATATTATCTCAGGCAGTGAAGCCAGCACTTCGATTTCTTCCCGGGACAGCGTGAGTATGGCATAGCCGCCGAGCAGGACTGTGTAGTCTGAGCTGTGGAACTGGGAAAAAACAGAATCGGGATTGCCGACATACTTTGCTATAACCTCCCATTTATTTTGTGCTTCAATATAGCCGGATGACAGGGCTGGTGAGTTTTCCAATTCAAATTTTGTGGCATTCAGGGACGCCTGAAGCAGAGGCTCAAGATTTTGACTTTCATTCATGGTTTTATTTTATGCCTGCTCTGATTC
>CAVKUD010000265.1:0-3376 GCA_963659315.1 Senegalimassilia sp.
ATACTCTATAATTGTGTTATTTGCAAATATAACTTAAATTATACGCACAGATATGCGCACCCTGCATTAGCTCCACATCCATTATTATTATTCTACATTTTTGCCCGATTTTCAACACATTCCGCTATTGTCCTTATAACATCCTTCATATCAAGTGGCTTTGCCAGATGGGCATTCATGCCTGCATCCAGACATTTCCTCTCATCCTCCGAGAAGGCATTTGCTGTCATGGCGATAATAGGAATTGTTCCTGCATCTGCATGGCTTGAGGCTCTTATAGCCCTTGTGGCAGATATTCCATCCAGCACAGGCATCATCAAATCCATAAGGATAGCATCATATGTACCTGGCTCTGAGCCTTCAAATTTATCCACAGCCTCCTGACCATTCTGCACCTTTTCCACCTTAGCCCCCTGGTCATTCAGCAGGAATTCTATTATCTCCAGATTCAAGTCATTATCCTCTGCCACAAGAATATTGAGTCCTGTAATACCCATCTGGGTGTCTTCCTCTGCCTGCTTATAGCTTGTCTCATGGTCTATCTCAAATGGAATCACAACTGTGAAGCAACTTCCCTCTCCCAGCTTGCTCTCAACAGATATCGTGCCGCCCATTTTATCTACAAGCTGTTTTACAATAGCCATTCCCAGTCCCGTTCCTGTATAGTTTGAGCGAGATGATGTATCTGCCTGTACAAATGGATGAAAGAGCTTATTTTCTACAAATTCCTGAGACATGCCCACGCCTGTATCCCTGATTTTAAATTCACAGGTTATGCTGTCCTCTGTCTGCTCAAGTGTTCTCATGCTCATGTGGATTTTTCCGTTGGGCTTATTATATTTCACGCTGTTGCTGAAGAGATTTATAAGTATTTTCTTTAAGTGCAGAGGGCTTCCCAGAATATTTATTCCCGTATAATCATCATGCTCTCCTGTGACCTGAAGTCCTGCCTCCTCTGCCTGAAATGACACAGCCTCCACCGTCTCCTGACATATTTTATCCAGATTGCATGGCTCATGGCTTAATACCACTGCGTCAGTGTCAAGCTTTGCCATATCCAGGACATCATTGACCAGCGACAGAAGCAGCTTAGATGACACCTCTATCTTATCCAGACATTCATCCTCTTTCTCCTGATTTCCCTTTGTCCTGCGGATAATCTCAAGCATGCCCATTATTCCATTAATAGGCGTTCTGATGTCATGAGACATATTTGCCAGGAACTGGGATTTTGCAGCTGCAGCCTTTTCCTTGCTGTCTATTGCCTTTTGCAGCTGCTTATTTATCTCAAGTGACTCTTTTAACGATTTTACACGATTCTGTTCCGACTGCTGTATTAGCAGATCCTTGTAATGATTTTCCTGCTCCAGTGCCTCAAGCATTGCCGCTGTATCTCCACGCTTGTAGGCATAGCTGTACTTAAACTCAGCACCGGTTATTCCGACCTTTATCTCATTAGGATGGTCTGCTATATGCTTATCCATGGCATTAAGTATACAGTTTATCAGCTCATCATCCCCGGAATCCATGCCACAGTCAAATAAATCCCTGCAGGAATCTATAAACTCTGCTGTATACATCTCATCCAGTCTTGAGAGAATCTGCGCCTTATATATCTCATACCTGTCCATCTCACCCAGCTTGTATGACAGCATTGCCGCACATAAATGTGCATCATTTGGTATGATGCTGTCTGCATGGTATCTGGTGATAGACGTCTCATATGCTTCCACTGAGTCTTCCAGCAAATCCATCCTCATGTACAGAAGCGCCTTATTTATAAATACATACGCTCCCATATCCTCAGCGCTGTCAGACATGTGCTTCTCTGCAAGCTCCAGGTACTCGTATGCCCTGTCGTAGTCTTTTTCTGCGATATATGTAATAGCGATATTATTGTACTCATATGAGAAAAAGAATGCGTCTTTATTATCCTGCGCTATCCTAAGGGCAACTGAGTAATAATAACGGGAAATCGTGTATTCCTTCTCACAGTGAGTCGCAACTCCCATCAGGTTAAAGCAGGAAATCATCCTTGGTATATATGGATAGCTCTGGTAGTCCATCAGAAATGGCTCAAGAATCTCCATTGTCTTTCTGAAATCTCCATATTGATACATCAAAACAGCATAATTAAAATACAGATGTATCCTGCTCTCTGTCTTTTCCTCTTCCTTTTGCAGAGCCTCCCTGTAAAAGGCAATCTGCTCCTCAAGCGGTTGTTTTTTAATTTGCTCTATCTCATTTAAAATGTCTTTTGTATCCATAACTCCTGCCTTCTATTATGTATGACCAAAGTTACTACAGTTCCCTCAAAATCTCCCTAAGTGATTCCTCCACCTTCCTGCATCGCTTTGCAGGAATATCTTCCATTGTAGGATTGCAGTTCTCCATCAGGTAAGGGTGTCCGACGTAGGAAAGCATCGTCCTGTCATTCTCATTATCCCCAAAAGCTGCCATCTCGTCTGCACTGATTCCAAACCTCATGCCAAGCTTCTCTAAGGCTTCACCCTTGCCTGTTCCCTTTGCCACAAAATCTACCCAGCTGTTTCCTGATACGGTAATCTGGCAGTTAGTTCCGTCAAACTTATCAAAAAACAGGTCTGTTGCAGCTTTTTGCTTATCAGGCTCTGCAAAATAAGATATTTTTATGATTTCCTCCTCTATGCGCTCAGGTGAGTCAATCACAGTCACATGGTTGCCCACCACGTCTCTTACATGAGAGACAAAACCTGGCTTTTTAGGTATCAGATAACAGGTTCTCTCCCCTGATATTACAATCTCACAGTCTGGATGATCCAGGATTGTGTGACATATATCCAGCGCCAGACTATCCTCAATATGTGTCTTGACCTGTACCTGGTTCATGTGCATTACCAGTGAGCCATTTTCACACAGATATGTGATTTTTTCCCTCACTGGTGCAAACAGACGCTGTAAACTGTGATACTGCCTACCGCTTGCAGCCACAAAATACACACCCTTTTTTGTCAGCTCATCTATAAGGGGAAAAAGCTCAGGGTCACAGCTCTGTGCCCCGTTTAGCAATAATGTACCATCCAGATCACTGGCTATCAGTTTTATTTTCGACATCAAAATTCCTCCGAAAATCAGTTTTTTATTTTATACAATCAACTCCATCTCTCTGGCATCTCCAATACAGATTCCATTCCTGTTATGGCGTTTTACATGATAGAGGTAACTGTCCGCCTTATGCAGGAAGTCCCAGCTCTTATTTGCCTCACTCGGAACCGCAAGACATATTCCCTGAGATATGGTCACGATTGATGCACTCTTTGAGTACTCGTGCTTGAGCCTTAGCTCTGCCATGTTCTGCTTGAGCTTCTTAGCCCGTGCAATTATCTCATCCCTCGAC
>CAVKUD010000266.1:0-3366 GCA_963659315.1 Senegalimassilia sp.
GTGATTGCACCGTTTAACATGAACTTCATGTTTCCTGTACCAGAGGCCTCCTTGCTGGCTGTAGAAATCTGCTCGCTGACATCTGCTGCTGCAAATATCCACTCTGCATTTGATACCTTGTAATCCTCTATAAATACGACCTTAATCTTGCCGCCGATTGACGCATCATTGTTGATTACATCAGCCACACTGTTTATGAGCTTTATTGTTCTCTTTGCATTTCTGTAGCCTGCTGCCGCCTTTGCTCCAAAAATAAATGTTCTTGGATAGAAATCCATGTCTGGATTATCCTTGAGCTGGTTGTAGAGGTACATAACATGCATTATGTTCATCAGCTGTCTCTTGTACTCATGGAGACGCTTTACCTGCACATCAAAGATAGAATCAGGGTCTACATCGATACCGTTATGCTCCTTGATGTATTTTGCCAGACGCACCTTATTCTGACGTTTAATAGCCATAAACTCCTTCTGGGCTGTCTTATCATCCGCAAGCTCTGCAAGCTTCTCAAGCTTAGGAAGGTTTGTTATCCATTCTTTGCCCACATGCTTTGTACACCAGTCTGCAAGCAGAGGATTGCCATGGGCAAGGAATCTACGCTGGGTGATTCCATTTGTTTTATTATTGAATTTTTCAGGGAAAAGCTCATAAAAGTCCTTAAGCTCCTGATTCTTAAGTATCTCTGTATGAAGTCTTGCAACACCATTTACTGAATAGCCTGCAACGATTGCCATGTTTGCCATCTTTACCTGACCATCATAGAGGATAGCCATGCTTCTAATCTTGTTGCCATCGCCTGGGTATCTCTCCTGAATCTGCATTACAAATCTTCTGTTGATTTCGTCAACAATCTGGTATACACGAGGAAGCAGTCTCTGGAAAATGTCTATTGGCCACTTTTCAAGAGCTTCTGCCATGATTGTGTGGTTTGTGTATGCAACACAGCGGGTAGTGATATCCCATGCCTCATCCCATGATAAGCCCTCGTCATCCATTAAAATACGCATAAGCTCTGCGACTGCCACAGTTGGGTGAGTATCATTCATCTGGAATGTAACCTTGTCTGGCAAATCCTTAAGTGAGCTGTTGTGCTTCTTGAATCTGTCGATTGCACGCTGTAAGCTGGCTGATACAAAGAAATACTGCTGCTTGAGTCTAAGCTCCTTGCCCTTTACATGGTTATCGTTTGGATATAATACCTCTACGAGATTTCTTGCCAGATTTTCCTGCTCTACAGCCTTGTCATAATCCCCCTGGTCAAAGGACTCAAGGGAAAAACCATTCTTTGGCTGGGCATCCCATATCATAAGTGTGTTTACCACACCATTATCATATCCGACGATTGGCATATCATATGGTATAGCCATAACTGACTGATAGTTTACATGCTTGAATTTGAGGTTGCCCTTCTCATCTACAGACTCCTCAACATTTCCGCCGAATTTAATCTCATAGCAGTACTCTGGACGTCTAAGCTCGAATGGATAGCCATCCTTTAACCAGTTATCAGGCACCTCAATCTGGAAACCGTCAATGATCTGCTGCTTGAACATACCATATCTGTATCTGATACCACAGCCATATGCCGCATATCCGAGAGTTGTGAGTGACTCCATAAAGCAGGCTGCAAGTCTTCCCAGTCCGCCATTTCCAAGGGCTGGGTCTGGCTCCTGATCCTCAATAACGTTTAAGTCAAGTCCGATTTCTTCAAGAGCTTCCTTGACCTCCTTGTAGGCACACAGGTTAATAAGGTTATTGCCCAGTGCTCGTCCCATCAAAAATTCCATTGACATATAGTAAACAATCTTTGGCTCCTGCTCATCCATTGCCTTCTGGGTGTCAAGCCAGTTGCTCATCACAACATCCTTTACAGCCTGTGAAACAGCCTGATATATCTCCTGCTGCGATGCTTCATCCAAAGACTTTCTATAAAGTCTCTCAACATTTTCAGTTACTGTCTTAATGAAGTTTTTCTTATTAAATGCCTTGTTCTTCATTTTTACCTCCTGTTACAAGTTAAAAGTCCCTTTGTTTTATATAGGCAAAAAAGGGAGACATGCCCCATTTAGCATGCTCCCTCTCTTTATCAATTATTATAATTTTTCAACTGCAAGCTTAACTTCTTCACCATTAATGTTCCAGTCCTTCTCATATCCAGCCAATGGTCCTGCAGCGATTGAATCTGCCATTACCTCTGACTTAATAGACTCACTGTATTTAGCGAAAATTGAAGCAACCTTCTCATCAGCCTCAAATGTGACTGCGATGTGGTCCATTACCTCAAATCCTGCCTCTTTACGCATAGTCTGGATTTTGCTTATGATTTCTCTCTCGAAACCTTCCTCAATAAGCTCTGGTGTAAGGTTTGTGTCAAGAACTACTGTTACTGCGTTATCATTCTCTGTAACATAGCCCTCCATCTGAGTCATTGTGATAAGTAAATCCTCTTCTAATAATACAACTTCGTCATTTACGCTGTCAAGCTTGAGAGAACCTGTCTCTTTAAGCTCTGCCATAGCCTTGTTTCCATCAAGCTCTGCAAGTGCAGCCTGAATCTGCTTTAAGTACTTGCCATACTTTGGTCCTACAGTACGAAGCTGTGGCTTGAACTGGTAAGATGTATAAGCTGATACATCATCTGTAAACTGAACCTCTTTTACATTAAGCTCCTCAGCAATAATGTCAACAAAGTACTTGTCAAGGGCTGTAGGTGCCTTTACATACATCTTGCCGATTGGCTGACGGTTCTTGATGTTTGACGCATTTCTGCATGCACGTCCCATTACTACAATCTTAAGAACCTCATCCATTGAGTCCTCAAGCTTCTTGTCAATCATCTTAAGGTCAACCTCTGGATAGTCTGTCAGATGGATTGACTCTGGTGCATTCTTGTCGATTGAGCATACAAGGTTGCGGTAGATTTCCTCTGTCATAAATGGAATCATTGGTGCAGCAGCCTTTGAAATAGTAACAAGTGCTGTGTAAAGTGTCATGTAAGCATTAATCTTATCCTGCTCCATGCCCTTTGCCCAGAAACGCTCACGGCTGCGGCGTACATACCAGTTACTCATGTCGTCTACAAACTCCTCAAGGAATCTTGCTGCCTCTGGGATTCTGTAGTTTGACAGACAGTCATCAACTCCACCAACTGCTGAGTTAAGCTTTGATAAGAGCCATCTATCCATAACACCAAGCTTGTCATAGTCAAGAGTGTATTTTGTAGCATCAAACTCGTCGATATTTGCATACAGTACAAAGAATGCGTATGTGTTCCACAGGGTTCCCATGAACTTACGCTGTCCTTCCTGAACAAGCTTTCCAGAGAATCTCTTTGGAATCCATGGTGCGCTTGCTGTGTAGAAATAC
>CAVKUD010000267.1:0-3348 GCA_963659315.1 Senegalimassilia sp.
ATACCAATCAGTGTAAATATGATTGTCTCTCTCATCAACGACAGAGTCATACAGGATACGCAGGTAAAGGAGATATGCAGGAGGCACAGGGTATACCATGATGGCATATCTGAGGTCTCTATTGAAAAGACCAGACGAAATCTAAAGAAAATGACATCATATCCTGTATACAATAACAGGGTTACAATCGATTATGCCAATGACAATAAAAAGCATACCTTTGATAAGGCTGCAAAAATCATCTATTTCTGGGTAAGGGACAAGTTCAACCCTGTATTTGGAAATATACCAAAGGACATAAGCTCCATTGATTTAAAGGATAACGGATATTCGGCAAAGGTGGAGTATAGGGAGGATTCCATACAGATAAATACTCTCCACATAGATGATGATGTGGCAGGAAGAATATGGAATACCCAGGCACACCTGTACATAGATGGGGAGATTATTAGACTTGAGGTGAGCACCTTCCTCATTGATATAAATGAGATAACAGATGATGAGCGTGTAAATAATTTCAGTGGGCCATCCTTTTACTCAAGAATCTGCAATGATGATGAGATAAGAGTGCGTGATGTCCAGAAATTCAAGGATTACGCCAAGATAATAAAGGGGGATAAAAATCCAGAGGATGCCCTCTATGAGCTGATTCTAAATCCGAACAGGTTTGCGCCTGTTGTGCTCATTGTATACAAGAGCCAGAATGGCGAGGATTTTGACAAGTCATGGCTCGGCAACTATTGGAGCAGCAATCTGGCAAGATGGGTGAGATATTATGCCCATGTCTACGAGAGTGACATCAGGGATGCTTCAAAGCTGTCTGGAATATTAGGCGGTGAGACTTTGCTAAAGGAGGGGGTATACCTCTTCCTTCAGACAGATGAGCCACAGATGGTAGAGTATTACAGCAGAGATGACATCATAGGCTGGAAACAGGTACCGGGTGAAAACGGTGTGACGCTCAGCAAGTCAACAGAGGGCTGCGATGCCTTTATGAATGATTTGGTCAGAAAGATAAAAAAGAATAATATAAAGTAAGTTTGAGGTAAGTAAAATGACAGCGCAGCAAAAAGGCATTATATATACAGCTCTTTCGGCAGTATGCTTCGCTACAGGTGGATTGTTAATAAAATTAAATACATGGTCATCCTTCACAATAAACGGGATGCGTTCCTTTGTGGCTTTTTTCGTATTTTTGCTATATATGAGGCTTACAAGGCACCAGTTCAGATTTAATGGCAAGGTGCTTCTGGGAGTAATTGCAAACAGCATGATGGGACTCACCTTTGTCATGGCAAACAAGATGACAACAGCGGCAAATGCGATTGTATTGCAGTTTACCCTGCCTATATACATCATGCTTCTTATGTGGATATTTCAAAAGAAAAAGCCAGACAGGGTTTCCTTTACATCGGGAGTGATTTCCCTGATAGGAATTATGTTTTTCTTTTTTGACAGCCTGTCACCAGGTGGAATGACTGGCAATATACTGGCGCTTATATCGGGCTTTTTCTATGCGGTTGTATTTTTAATCAAGCAGATTCCAGAGGCGGATTTTGAATCGTCTGCCCTTATATCCTTTGCTTTGAATTTTGTGATAGGCATACCATTTTATATGCAGGAGACAAACTGGGGAACGACAAATATTACCACAGGCATATTACAGGGCGTAGTCCAGATTGGTCTGGCATACATCTTCCTCAATATGGCGCTTGACAAGGTGCCGCCGGTTGGAGCATCGCTTATCTCTATGATAGAGCCGATACTTAATCCTACACTTGTAGCCATATTCTATGGTGAAAAAATGGGCAGGATGAGTCTGATTGGAGCGGTGATAGTCCTGTCATCAGCCCTGTTTTATAATTTAAGAGGTACGAAAGAATAAAGTCTGGAGGTTTTTATTATGGATACACAAGCCATAAAAGAAAAAATCCTTAACATACGTTCAACTGATACTGCAAGGACAATCGCATGCTGTGATGAGGCGTGTGAGCTTGCTGTGCAGGAGGACAATCACGAGCTGCTTGGTTTCTTGTATTTTTATAAGGGAGAAGCCTATTATCTGGATAATGACATAAAGCCTATGTTTGAATACATGACAAGGGCTATTCCTTATCTCAGTGAGACAGAGCAGTGGCAGCTTCTTACCAGAACCTACAATATGATGGCAATTACTTCAATAAACAGAGGCAATGCGCCTGTTGCAGTGGATTATTATATGGAAGCACTTGACTGCGCAAAGGAGCATAATCTCCGCCTTAACGAGTGCAGCATACATATAAATCTGGGCTATCTGTATATGCAGAGTGAGATTTATAAAGAGGCAAATGAGCAGTTTGAGGCTGCCTATGATATATATCAGAAGCTTCCAGACAGGGAAAATGAACTGGGAAGGCTGAATATGATTTATAACAATCAGGCAATGTGCTATATGATGCAGGGCAGGATGGACTGCGCCAGAGAATATGTTGAGCGCCTGAACAGGCAGTGCAAGCCGTATTTTAACGATATGGACTATGTGTATGTGGGCTGTATGGAAGCCAGATATTACCATTATTGTGGCGAGACAGAGACAAGGGATGAGATTATACAGGATATCATCAGCAGGCTTGAAAACCCAAATGGATTTAACGGTCCCTTCCCTATACTGGATGTATTTGATGATATTTTGTCATTATGCTATCTTGCCCTTGAGATAGGTGAGAATGATGTGTGCATTAAGCTTGCCAGACTGATAGAGCCAGCCATTGAGAACACAGATATAGTAAATATGGAGCGGCAGTTTCTGGCATTAAAGATACGCTATTATAAAATGCAGAATGATACTGAGAAATATCGGGATGCGTCCACCAGATTCTATGAAGTACTCATGATTATGGAGGAAGAGAGCAAGCATATGATTGCCAACATGATACGGATCAGGAACGCATTGGAGCAGGTCAAGGCGCAGAACGTACTGCTTATGAAAAAGTCAGAGACAGATGCCCTGACAGGCTTAGCCAACAGATACCGTCTGGCAGACTATTCCCAGCAGATGATGGACGACTGTCTGCGTGATAAGGTGCCTTATGGGATAGAGATTCTGGATATAGACTATTTCAAGGAGTATAATGACAATTACGGACACCAGGCAGGAGACAGCTGCATAAAGCAGGTTGCGGCACTGCTCAGCCATATGCAGAATGATAATATCTTCTGTGCCAGATATGGTGGGGATGAATTCATCATCATATATAAGGGACTGTCGAGGGATGAGATAATTGCACGGGCTAAGAAGCTCAAGCAGAACATGGCAGAACTAAGGCTCAAGCACGAGTACTCAAAGAGTGCATCAATCGTGACAATCTC
>CAVKUD010000268.1:0-3276 GCA_963659315.1 Senegalimassilia sp.
GATAAACCATGAGCATCTGGCTTAAAGCTTCAGAAAAAAGCTGAATCTGTGATGGGCTGCCGAAGCCTATGGTCAGGCTTTCATATCCGCCTATGTCAGAATCCTTGAACCTTGCCTTGGCCCGAAACATAATCTGCTGCATGGATTTGGCATCGTCCAGAAAGTATATGCCCTCCTCAGTCAGAGAAACAAGCCTGGTAGATCGCTTAAAAAGCTTGACCCCAAGCTCCGTTTCAAGAGACTTGATCTGGTGGGTGACAGCAGGCTGGGAAATATTTAATTCCTCAGAAGCCCGGGCAAAATTCAGGTGATGGGCAACACTTAAGAAACATTCTATCTGTATTTCTGTCATTTTCATCATTCCTTTCGTAACTGTTCAGTACCTTCACAGCTGCGCTTCAATCAAATGCTTCTGCCAGAGGGAAATCTGACGGTTTTTTACACTAGGACATAACGTGAAAGTATGCAGTATTAATAAAAGATATTTATTAATAATAACATCTTTGAAATTCATTTTCAAGATAGTTTGAGCTAAGATATCCCACGTAGTAATGCCAAGGCTGCTGGTCACTCAGTTAAAGTGTGAGCTGTAACATGTCAGGCTTTGAATAAGTAAAAGGAAAGGAGCGGAGAAGATGATAAAAAAATTATTGAGAAGCATCCGGGAATACAGGTCATCCTCAATCAGGACTGCTGTGTTTGCCGGGCTTGAAGTATTACTGGAAATAATTATTCCATTTTTGATGTCGGACATAATCGACAAGGGTATATATGGGGGAAACATGAATGTCCTTTTAAAACTGGGACTGACCATGGGAATATTAGTTGTATTGGGGCTTATCTTTGGTTTTGCAGCAGGCTCTGAGTCTGCCACAGCATCCGCAGGATTTGCCAGAAACCTGAGGAAAGACATGTATTACCATATTCAGGAATTTTCATTTGCAAATATTGATAAATTCTCAACTGCAAGCCTTGTTACAAGGCTGACAACAGATGTAACAAATATTCAGCTTGCCTATATGATGATTATAAGGATTGCGGTGAGAGCTCCTCTTATGATGGTTTTTGCCCTTATCATGTCTTTTATAATCAGTTGGAAGCTGGCACTTATTTTCCTAATCATGATACCAGTTTTAGGCGGAGGTCTGGTATGGATTGTATACAAATCCCATCCTATATTCGAGACTGTATTTAAACAGTATGACGGCTTAAACGGAGTGGTTCAGGAAAATCTGAGCGGTATCAGGGTTGTAAAGAGCTTTGTCCGTGAGGAACATGAAAAGGAAAAATTTCAGAAGGTATCCACAAAGCTTTTTAAGACCTTCTGTAAAGCAGAGAGATATATGGCACTCAATGCACCGCTGATGCAGTTTGTGGTATATGTGTGCATGATACTGGTTTTCTGGTTTGGTGCAAGGATGATTGTTTTATCTGGTGCCACAGAGCTTACCACAGGAGAGCTTACCAGCCTTATAATCTATGCTATGCAGATACTTACTTCACTTATGATGCTGTCAATGGTCCTTGTAATGATTACAATTGCCCAGAGCTCGGCAGAGCGTATTGTGGAGGTGCTTGATGAAAAGAGCAGCCTGACTAATCCGGATATGCCAGTGACAGAGGTGAAAGATGGCAGGATAAGCTTCAAAGATGTAGATTTTGGCTATTCAGAAAACGACAGGGCACTGAGCCTTAGAAATATCAATCTGGACATTCCATCAGGAAAAACAGTAGGAATTATCGGGTCCACAGGAAGTGGAAAGACAAGTCTGGTTTCACTTATTCCGCGGCTCTACGATGCATCAGCGGGCGAGGTGCTGGTAGCTGGTGTAAATGTAAGGGATTACGATATTGAGACCTTAAGAAATAATGTATCTGTTGTTTTACAGAAGAATACCCTGTTTTCAGGAACAATCAAGGAGAATCTCCGCTGGGGCAATGAAAACGCCAGTGATGAAGAACTTATCCATGCATGCAGGCTGGCTCAGGCAGACGAGTTTGTAACCCAGCTGCCAGATGGTTATGACACATATATTGAGCAGGGAGGAACCAATGTATCAGGGGGACAGAAGCAGAGGCTTTGTATTGCCAGGGCACTCTTAAAGAAGCCAAAGATTCTTATACTTGATGATTCCACAAGCGCAGTGGATACAAAAACTGATGCCCTCATAAGGCGTGCATTTAATGAGGAAATACCAGATACTACAAAGATAATCATAGCCCAGAGAATTACCTCGGTAATGGATGCCGACATGATAGTAGTCATGGATTCGGATCACATAGACGCTGTGGGCACCCATGACGAGCTTATGAAGACAAATCAGATTTATAAGGAAATCTATATGTCACAGCAAAAAGGAGGCGATGAGTAATGAAACAGTATGACGGAAAAACAATTAAGCGGTTGATGTCGTATATCTACAGCCATTCCAAAGGCCTTTTTGTGCTGGCTGCAATCTGCGTACTGGTGTCTACAGCAGCCAATACAATAGGCTCTATGTTTATACAGGTGCTGATAGATAAATACATCGAACCTCTTTTACTATCGGATCATCCGGTATTTACAGGTCTGGTGCATATGCTGCTCATTATGGCAGTGGTCTATGTGATTGGAGCCCTATGTACTCTCCTGTACAGCCAGTTTATGGTAAATATTTCACAGGGCAGTCTTAAAAATATAAGGGATGATATGTTTAACCATATGCAGACCCTGCCAATCAGATATTTTGATACCCATACCCATGGGGATATCATGAGCCATTATACAAATGATACAGATACCCTGAGACAGTTTATTTCACAGGCATTGCCACAACTTTTCTCATGTGTGGTCAGCGTGATATTTTCATTCTGCATCATGCTTTATTACAGTGTGAGGCTCTCAATTGTGGTTATAATTGTGACAATCTGTATCCTGTTTATCACAAAATACATAGCAGGCCACAGCACCAGGTACTTTGCCAGACAGCAGATATCTCTTGGAGATATAAATGGTTATATAGAGGAGATGCTTGGAGGACAGAAGGTTGTAAAGGTATTCTGCCACGAGCAGAAAGCAAATGAGGGTTTTGACAGAAAAAATGATGCCTTATATGAAGATGCAAAGAATGCTAACAGGTACGCAAATATCCTGATGCCGGTTTTAAGCCAGATAGGAAATCTGCAGTACATAATCCTTGCAATTTTAGGTGGAGCCCTTGTTATCACAGGAAGAGGCGGACTCACAGCCGGTGTCGTAGTAGCGTTCCTATCCCTTTCAAAAGCTTTTTCCATGCC
>CAVKUD010000269.1:0-3235 GCA_963659315.1 Senegalimassilia sp.
TGTATATTTGTAAGTGACCACTAGATGAGTCAATTACAATATACCAGGAAAACAACATGTTCTTACAAGAAGACAATACCTACAATGATATCCGCCAGAAATCCCTGAATCAATGGCTCGATGAAATGGAAAAACACGAGGATGTAGCTGTGCGCTGTGGGGTAAAACTCACCCGTGAATACATACAATACTTAAATGATGAGATAAACCGCCTTAAGGAAGAAAACCAGCTTAAGAATGAATACCTTAAGAAAATGTCTCACCGACAATAAACCTAACCCCAAAAAGGAGAACTATATGTGGACAATATTTCGTATAGATGAAGCCGATTTCGGCTGTGAAGAACGTATGCCAGGAGAGCCCCTCATGGATTTAATCACCCTCGAAAGTGATATGGGCGAGACCCTGCAGTTTGAAGTTTCCGATGAATGGCTCATTATGCAGGGACTGGAAGAAGGTGATGAGTGGCCAGAGGATATAGAAGAAGAGGACAGTGATTCTGAGAAAGCCAAGGCACAGGCTGCATGGCTTGAAAATTATTACAATGCCTTGTGTGAGCTTGAAGAAATGTGATTTTATAGTTAATTTAATCCACGACTTATTTAGATTTTAGCAGCCATTTCTGGTCAATCTTTTTGAGCTCATCTCCAAAACGGATATGAAGCCTAACCGAGCCTTCCAGCTGTTCAATCTGCTCAATTATGCCTTTCCCAAATTTAGGATGGGAGATTTCATCATCAATGTTGAATTTGACAGCACTATCTCTTTTTTTCCTGTAGTCCTGCTCACGCTGGTACTGGTCAAGAATCGGAATGGTTTTATCAGCAATATTCTTTTTCTTAATCACCTTGTCATAGTCATGCTTCATAAGCCCCTCGCCCGCCTTATAGTAAGGAGTAGGAGCCGCCCCCACCAGAGAGCAGCAGTATTTCCAGGCACTGCCATGTATTCCCGGCTGCCAGTTATATTTGTCAGGAATATCCATGTTGTACTGCATATAATGGGCATATTCGTGCTTGTACAAATCCATCCTGTCTGCCTTTGACAGTGGTTTCGCAACAGAATATCCTATAAAAAGCAGGGAAAAGTAAAACTCTTCCTCATCATTCCCCAGACCAGGTGTGTATGCACCCAGCCTGTCCTCATCAAAGCCAAAATTGATTGGAACCTTTGCCGCATTTAAGCCAAACTGACGGTCAAGCTTCTGATAGAGGAAGCGTATCTCTGCTGTGTGTATTTTTGTTTCGTTTTCCAGTAATTTTCTTATGTTTGAATCTATGTGCATATTTTTTCTTTCCTAATACATCTTAATATTGTAGTCGCTAATAGCAGCACATACATTATGCTTTAATAACAAAATGGTGTCAAATAATATTTATGATTTACTCTGCGTCATAATTATGCTACAATTATAGCACAAGAAAGTGAGGTGCAATTATGCCAACAATTATGCCTATTAGAGATTTAAGGAATACAAGTGAGATTTCCGAATTAGCTCACAGAAAACAGGAGCCTATTTTTATCACAAAAAACGGTTATAGTGATTTGGTTGTAATGAGTTCCGAGTATTATGAGCGATTTGCTCAAATTAATAAAATTGATCAGGCTATTTTTGATGCAGAAACCGAAGTTGAAAATGGTGCTGAACCTATGTCTTTAGACAACGCAATGGAAAGGCTGAATAAAAAATATTATGGATAAATATGAAGTACTGTTATATCCCAGAGCTTTTCGTGATATAGACGACATTTATGCTTATATAGCACTTGAAAAGCTCTCTCCTGAAAATGCTCAGTCCCAGACTGATAGGATATGGACTGCAATAAAAAAATTAGAATATTATCCTGAAGCACACCAAGACCGTCTGCAGGGACGTTATGCTGAAAAGGGATATAAACAGTTAGTAATCGATAATTACATAGCAATATTTAAAATTGACAGCAAGCATAAAAAAGTTTTCGTAATCACAATACAATATCAAGGAAAAAATATTTGATTATATTTTTATCTCCAATTCCTCGAATTCCTAACCTCATCCTCTTTCTCACTAGCCCGTGCATATATATTTGTAGCTGTCATGGATTTATGTCCCATTCTCTGCTGCAACACGAGGATATTATGCTGTGACTTATAAAATTCCATGGCAAAGCTTGACCTCAGCTTATGTACGCTTATATCACTGCGCCCTATTGATGCCTTTACATATTTTTTTAGCATCTGCTGGATTTCACGAATAGATAGTCTGTCCCCATCAATAGTAGTGAAGAGGGGAGTATTATCTGTGAATTTTTCCCCTGCCAGCTCTCTTGATTCCAGATAATCCCTGATATATTCCCTTGCCTCATCGGAGAAAAATACTTTGGACGGCGTCTTTGCCTTCTTATGTCCCTTTCTCAGAGTCACTACATAACACTCATTATTTTCAGGGCGCATACTGTCCTCAAAAATCACCACATCCCTGACATTCAGTGAATGAAGCTCAGAGATTCTAAGCCCAGTATCTAAAAATAGGAAAACTATTGCCAAATCCCGCTTTTTATACTTTTCATGATACATGAGCTGTCTTGGCGTAAGCCCGATTCCAGATTGTATACAATTTAATAATTGTTCCTGCTCCGAGCGGTTCAGATAAATGACGAATTCACTCTGTGATACCTCGACCTTTTGGGCACCAGAAACGGGGTTAAACTCAAGCTTTTGCTCTGTGTTTATCAGATAATTGTACAAGACAGACACAGAGGTCTTGCGCCTTGCCCTTGTTTTCTCAGACAGCTTCTGGTCATCCATCCATGACAGAAACCTGTCTATATCCAATGGAGTTATCTGCCTGATATCATCTACAGTCAGCTCCTTTACATTTTTCTCTGGAAAATACTCATAGTTATTCACCGCATATTCAAAGAAATACAATATATCCCTGGCATAGGAAAGCCTTGTCAGAATCGCCTTGTTGGACGCACCATAATAAAAGTAATTGTGGGTGAACTCTGGCAGGCGGTTTACCAGATCTATGAATTTTTCATTATCGGTCTTAGGGTTTTGGGTTCCGTTCATGTGATTGCTCCGTGTAGTCTATATACTTTGTCAATATCTATTCATCAATAGAATGAGGTATAATCGTAATATATTATCCATATTTACTTACATAGAAACGTATTAATAATACATCTCTGTATAAGTATACTCTATAATTGTGTTATTTGCAAATATAACTTAAATTATACGCACAGATATG
>CAVKUD010000270.1:0-3222 GCA_963659315.1 Senegalimassilia sp.
ATCTCACCTCGTGTATTTAAGTAGTAGTCATATACATTTATAGCATGTCCCATACCATTGTTAAAGAGCATATACACATCAAGTATCTTATCCTGGTCTATGTATGCCATCATCTTCTCTGCAAGGGCATAATCATACTTGTCTCCGTTATATTTTGTATAATCATCTATGCTTATGCGGTCATTTGCCTCTTGAAAAGCACTTCCAATCATTTTAACAAATTCCTGCTCTCCTGCAGTTATATTGCTTATGCGGTCACTTCCTTTTTCAGAGTGATTATCAATAAAATGTATATCCTTATAATCATAGAGTCCCGGGTCCATAAGAGTAGAATTCTCCTCATCTGTCGTTAAGTTCCAGCTGATATCATTATAAGCGCCCTCTGATGGATATGATTTTGTATTGTACAAGTATGATGTCAGGTGTGCAATACCTGTACAATTTCCAGTAGGTCCGTAATCAGACTCAAAATTTTGGAATGCCAGTTCATCTGTATATGGGTCAAATTCTGTATGATAACTCTTTGATACATATTTTGTAGTCTTATCTCCATTCTCACCATCAATGCCATTGGCTGCAATCTTGTTCAAGTCTGACTTGGTAACATAAGTGTACATGAAAAATAATTTATGAAAATTATTTTTTACCCATGTTGTACTCGTACTATCCTCATTATATCCATATTCAAATGTTGGCATAATACGCTGCAAAATCTTATATACCCCTTTTACAGCTGCTTTTTCATTAAGTTGCACTGTCGAAGAGTGTTTCAACATATCTTCTTCTAATATACTGGTATTTTCAAAAAACTGTATTATGGCAGATTTAAATGTTGCTGTCTCATCTGTGTTATCTGTTCCAGAATATACTACCTTCGTTCCCAGATGTCCCCAGGATAACCATACTACTAATGGGCAACCATACATAACTGCCACATACTCATCATCCATATGGTCTTCATTGGTTAGATTCAATTTTGACTTTAATGTAGCTGCAACTGTTCTATTATTTGTCACAAATACATAATATGTCTTATCCTTATCAAAGGATGAATCCAGAGTAATAGTATCTCCGTCTGCAGTAAAGTCACACCTATTGAGTTCTCCCAGCCTATCATCAAAGAAAACTCCCTCATAGATATATGTATTCACATCCTTTGAATTGATATTTCTCTCATCATACAGCCCCTGCAGATTGATTGTCATATTGCCTGCATAGTTATATATCTTATATCCCTGGTATTCCGTTACGCCATAATCAGAAATATCGTATTCTCCAGTTACATCAGCCACTACTGCATTGAAATCTGTAGGCTCTACTGCATTCAGCAATACATTTTCACAGGAATTGTTAGGATATACTTTCTCTCCCTCATATGGGTATGATTTCTGCAGTTCCATACCATTTGCCACCTTGTAGCCATCTGTATATAAATCTCCTGCTGTAGAAGCTTTTAACGGGTCTGAATCGTATATCTCTATTTCTTCCTTGTCTGTCAGTCCGTCACTATCTGAATCAGAACCATCCTCTATAGACAATCCCATCTCATATTTGTCATACTGACTCATGCCCTCAATATCTGAATCAATGGCTTTGAGTTCCTCCAGCCTGGCAGTTTCATCTGCCACTTCAAATCCCATACTGGTCTGCGCTTCAATGTTGCTCTTGTAAACACGGATTCTGACTATATTAAATACAAAATAGGCTGCTATAATTGCCACTAATAGCAGCACTATTTTCATGTCTTTTGATATGTGTCTCTTCTTCATACTGTATCCTCCTCGCCTTTCATGCGATATGTATATCTTATATGTATTATAATGCTTCCTGTCTACTTATAATATACTATTATATATTCCTTTTGTCAATATTCTATATAAAAGAAAAGTCGGATTTTATTCCGACCTCTCTTTTATCGTACTCTACCATAAATCTGTTCCTGCTCTTCCGTACTCTTAAGCTGCTCATTAAAGTCTTTCCCTACAGTTGGAAGTTCCACCTTTACATTATAACCAAGATTTTCATACTTATCCTTTAATCCTAGATGTCCATTCTCTCCATAAATAGCTTTTCTTCCTGCATGGTCATTGTCCAGGCAAAAAGTAATTGTATGTATATGGTCGTAATCCTTGAGAAGCTGCTCCAGAGGATTGTCTTCAACCATACCCAGCATCAATTTATTGGATGTATAATCTTCTGTCATATCCATATATGACATGCAGTCTATAACAGCCTCAAATACCTTGACTTCATTGCTCTCCTTATTGATGATGTTTACTCCATAATTTTTATCATTGCCGACTACATCACACTGGAATTTTCTTCCATTCGCATCGTAAGTGCCTCTCATACCTGCATACTTTGCCACTCCCTCAGGATTGCGACCAACAAATACCAGATTATGATGCGACGCCTCCTCATAAATCAATTCATTGGTCAGAAAATATTTGATAACCTTCTGTGATAAGCCTCTGGTTTTAATCAGATAAGCAAATAGTGCCCGCTGGTCCTTGTTTTTCTCCGGAAGAACAAATTCTTTTCTCTCCGGACTTTTGCGTATCGATGAATAAGTTTGTACTGGCACAATGATTTTCTGGTCAAGAATATCCTGCACCGCCTCTTTCATAGTATCAGCTCCGCCAAATGCCATCATAAAATCTATAGAAGTACCACCTGTAATGATGCCTTTTTCACTCCATCTTTTCCATGTCCGGTCATCGTATATCATCAGAGAATCCATTTCTTTTAAACTGTAATGCACTCCCTTCTTGACCACAGTATATCCCATGGACGATGCCAAAGATGTCAAACTGATATTTTTTGCTTCCTCTATCTCTGCTCTGGTTACTACTATATACTCGTCTCCTGCCAATGTTCTATATCTCATATGCCAATACCTCCAGTTTTTTCAAGTATAGTATCTACTTGGTCAGAAAACATAATTTTTATCTTATTTTTTCAAAAATCTCATACTTTTTACATACTTTCTTCACTGCACCGATATTTTACCTTGAAAAAAATACACCCCCGTGTTATATTGAACATAGAAAAAGGGAAAGCCAGAGAAGCGGCTACCCTCAACAATAGTTAACTGTTTCTATAACAGCCGTCATTATTGCGAGTAATGGCGGCTATTTTCGTTTTTCCTTGAAAATCTCATAACAAAGACCAACAAGGGCGCAAATGAATATTCCAATCTGAATCAAATCAGAGTATGTAACA
>CAVKUD010000271.1:0-3194 GCA_963659315.1 Senegalimassilia sp.
GGTAGATAGGGCAGAGGTGGAAGTGTGGTAACACATGGAGCTGACTGTTACTAATAGGTCGAAGGCTTAACCAAGAAAAGAAGGTTGATTGGAAAATGTATGAAGTTTTGAAGGTACAGAGTTTTAAAGCACTGTTTTAACAATATTAGTTGTTAGAATAGTGTTTTTTTGTGTCTAAAGGTGTATTATATAGGCAAACTAAAAAGAAGGAGAACATATGAAGAAGATTTTAGTTGTGGTAGATATGCAGAACGACTTTATAACAGGTGGGCTTGGCAACGCAGAATGTCAGGCAGCTGTGCAAAAGGTTGTAGATGTAATAAAAAATAATAAATATGATAATATATTTTTGACAAGAGATACACATCATGATAACTATATGGAGACACAGGAGGGGAAGAATCTCCCTGTGCCACACTGTATAGAAAATACCAGAGGCTGGGAGATTGTAGATGCAGTAAATGAAGCTGTAGCATCATGCAGCGATGCAGAGGTTAAAATAATCGATAAGCCGACCTTCGGAAGCGTAGAGCTGGGTGCAATTTTACATGAGATATATGAGAAAGAAGACCTTATAATTGATTTCTGTGGCGTATGTACAGGAATATGTGTTATAAGTAATGTAATGATTGCAAAGGCAAACTGCCCAGAGGCAGAAATCCGTGTATTTGAGGATGCCTGCGCATGTGTCACACCAGAATCACACAGGACAGCTATTGAGGCGATGAAGCTGTGTCAGGTTTCTATTATATGATATATAAACTGTAAGAAAAAAGAATAATATATATGAATAACATAGGGAGCAGAGGAATATTAATGAGATACCAGAATATAATAACAAGCCTGTTAGACCAGGATTTGTACAAGTTTTCAATGGGACAGGCAATCTATCATCAGTTTTCTGATTATAAGACCACATGGACATTTAAGTGCAGAAACGAGGATGTGCATTTCACGGAAGAGATGCTTGAGGAGATAAGAGAGCAGATAAGGGCATATTGTGAGCTGCATTTTACAGAGGATGAACTGACTTACCTTGGTAAAATCACATGGCTTAAGGAGAGCTATGTAGATTTTTTAAGACTCTGGCAGCCTAGATATGAGGATTTTGTCATTGATGATGCAGCACCTTGGGGGCTAAGAGTGGAAGCAACAGGTACATGGCTTAATACATCTATGTATGAGGTGCCAGTGCTTGCGATTGTAAATGAAGTATATTTTAGAATGTCTGGTAAGTATGAAAAGAGAATAGAAGAGTTTGAAAAGCACCTGGATGAAAAGATTGAAATGCTGGCACAGGGAAAATACCAGATTGGCGCATTCAGTGAATTCGGACTCAGAAGACGTCTGTCAACAGAGGCTCAGGAGCTGGCTGTAAAGAAGTTTGGAGAGGCGGCTTCACTTGGAAGCTCTAAGTTTGTTGGTACAAGCAATGTGTATCTGGCTAAAAAATACAATCTTAAACCTGTCGGCACCATGGCGCACGAGTGGATTATGTGTACAGGACAGGGAAATCATAAGCACAATCCTGCATATTCAAACTGGTATGCCCTTGATGCCTGGGTAAAGGAATATGGTGTCTTAAACGGAACAGCCCTTACAGATACAATCACAACTGAGTGCTTTTTGAGAGACTTTCAGCTGACATTTGCCACACTTTTCAGCGGAGTGCGCCACGACAGCGGCGACCCATTTGAGTGGGCGGAGAAAATGATAGCTCATTATGAGTCACTTGGCATAGACCCAAAGACAAAGACCCTGCTTTTTAGTGACAGTCTTGATTTTGAAAAGGCAGATAAAATCTGGCGCAAGCTCCATGACAGAATAAATGTAGCCTTTGGAATTGGAACATATATAAGTAACGATACAGACGTGGAACCACTTAATATCGTTATGAAGGTTACAGACTGTAATAACATGGATGTGGCAAAGATTTCTGATATAGAAGGCAAGGGAATGTGCAAAAATCCTGAATATGTAGATTATTTGCAGAGATGTATTGACTGGAGAATACAAAACGAGAAGTAATTTAGAACGAGAGAGTTAGATTATGAATGCAAGCAGTAAGGCAAACAGAGAAGATTTACTGAAAAATGGTCCGATAGTAAAGACTATGTTTATCATGGGAATACCCACATTTATTGCCCAGTTTATAAACCTTATGTACAACATTGTGGACAGGGTTTATATCGGCCATATAAGGGATTGTGGCGCACAGGCATTGACAGGAGTCGGTGTGTGTTTTCCTATTATAACCTTTATATCAGCATTTACGAGTCTGGTTGGTATGGGAGGCTCTCCCCTTGCAGGAATTGCGTTGGGAGCAGGAGACCGGAAAAAGGCTGAAAAAATATTGGGAAACAGCTTCAGCGCATTGATTATTTTATCAATTATCCTGACCATTGTATTCCAGATTATAAAGAAGCCATTCCTGTATATGTTTGGCGCATCTGATGCTACATATATGTACGCTGGACCCTATCTCAGCATATATTTGTGTGGTACAATATTCGTAATGATATCAATAGGCTTAAATGCCTATATAACTACGCAGGGAGCTGCCATGACAGCAATGATTTCCATAATTATCGGAGCTGTTGTGAATATGATACTGGATCCTATATTTATTTTTGCCCTTAATATGGGGGTAAATGGAGCTGCTTACGCTACAATAATTGCCCAGGCAGTCAGTGCTGTGTGGGTACTGCGTTTTCTGACAGGCAAAAAGGCAACACTTAGAATAAAAAAAGAAAATATGCGGCTGGATATGCATGTGCTCAAAAGTATATGTGCGCTGGGCGTATCACCTTTTATAATGGGAGCCACAGAGAGCCTGATTTCGGTTGTATTTAACAGTCAGGCACAGAAGTTTGGCGGAGATTTGTATGTGGGCTCTATCACTATATTACAGAGCATAATGCAGATGATTTCAGTGCCTATGAATGGGTTTGCGTCGGGAGTACAGCCAATAATCAGCTACAATTATGGGGCAAGAAATATGGAGAGGGTGAAGAAGGCATCCATGTCCTTAATAGGGATAGCTTTTGGCTTCTCATTTGTGCTGACTGCTGTTTCCATGCTTATACCTGGAAAAATCGCAGGACTTTTTACGACAGATGCAGAGCTTATAGGAATATGCGGCCAGGTACTGCCGATATTTATGGCTGGAATGCTGGTGTTCGGACTTCAGACAG
>CAVKUD010000272.1:0-3176 GCA_963659315.1 Senegalimassilia sp.
ACATTTATACCAATTACCACATATTTCATGGTGTTTAATGGCTCACTGATTTTGAACAAAATCATAAATCCAACAACCGACAGCACCATGGTTGCAATCGTGCCTATGCTTTCCTCCGGTATTGAGAAGACTGCTCCGCACACAACCAGTGCTCCGATGGCAATTACGTCCGTGAGTCCGCCGGGCAGAGCCTTTAGCATAACGTTTGTCAGGAAATGCCCCTTGATTCTCTCCTTGTTAGGCTCAAGTGCCAGGAGGAATCCCGGAAGTCCTATGGTAAACATGCTGATAAGCGATATCTGCGATGGTTCCAATGGATAGGTAAACATGGAGATAACTGAAAACAGCGCCAGCAATAGTGAAAATATATTTTTTACCAGAAAGAGGCTTGCTGAACGCTCGATATTATTTACCACACGGCGTCCCTCATACACCACATCCGGCATGTGTACAAAATCCGAATCCAGCAGTACTACCTGTGCCGCCTGGGCTGCTGCCTCGCTTCCTGATGCCATGGCAACACTACAATCTGCATCCTTCATGGCAAGAATATCGTTGACACCGTCTCCCGTCATGGCTACGGTGTGTCCTTTCCGCTGCAATGCTTTTACTAACTGCTGCTTCTGCTTAGGTGTAACTCGTCCGAAAACTGTATACTGGGAGACAGCCTTTGCAATTTTCTCCTTGCTGTCAAGTGTGGTTGCATCAATATACTTGTCTGCATTTTTTATTCCAGCCTGGATGGCAATCTGCGATACGGTCTTTGGATTATCACCAGAGATAACCTTTATGGCAACCCTCTGCTTCTTGAAATATTCAAAGGTCTTAACTGCATTCTGACGAATCGGATTTGCCAGTGCCACAAAACCAAGCGGGGTAGTCTTATCAGCGTCACGTCTGGCAAAAAGCAGGACTCTGGCACCGTTTTCCGTGTAGGACTGTATCTCATCCTCTATCATGTGAAAATCGTCACGCATGATAAATTCTGGCGCCCCCAGCAGATATGTACCATCTGAAAAGGTGATGCTTCCGTACTTACGGCTGGATGAAAATGCCTCCTGGTCTATTATCCTGCCCTGGATTTCGGCTCTTAAGCCTGTGTTTGTTGTATTTACAAGATTTTCAGCGTATTCCTTAAGCGCAAGCATTGTGGCATTGTTATCTTTTGAGGCGTAGGCATATCTGACAATGAGCTTTTTCAGTTCATCCAGAGACAGTTCTGGCAGTAAACCATTCTCCCTCATGTCAGACTTAACATTGTTCGCCTGCTTTAACTGGCTCTCATTCAAGCCTGACTGGTCATTGTCTGCCCTATGTGCCTCACCCACTAGAAATATATCACTGACCTTCATATCTGGCTCTGTTATAGTACCAGTCTTGTCAACGCATAGCACATCTACACGGGCAAGGGTCTCAATACTCTTCATGTCGTGAAGCAGCACCTTTTTACTGGCAAGCTTCATGGTGCTTAATGCCAGTGCAATTGTGGTCAGCAGATAAAGTCCCTCTGGAATCATTCCGATGATTGCAGCTACTGTAGATGTTACGCTCTTGCTGATAGACACATCATTCACGAAATGGCTCTGCCAGAACAGGACTATTCCGATTGGAATAATCACAATTCCAATCCACTTGACAATCTGGTTGATGGAGCGAATCATTTCTGACTGCTCCTTGCTTCCCATGGATTTTGCCTCCATGCTGAGCTTTGAGATGTAGGAATCATTTCCCACCCTTTCAAGTCTGGCATAGCACTCTCCCGACACCACAAAACTGCCCGACATAAGAGTGCTTCCTACAGGCTTTTCCACCTCGTCTGCTTCACCTGTGAGCAGGGATTCGTTTACCTGAATACTTCCGTCAATCACCACCGCATCTGCGCAAATCTGCTTGCCAGCTGTCAGCAGGATTACGTCATCCTTTACCAGCTTTTCCGTGGCAATCTGCGTCATTTTGCCATTTCTGATGACATCTGCATGAGGTGCGTTTAAAAGGTTCATCTTCTCGAGAGTCTTCTTGGCACGCAGCTCCTGCACGATACCGATTACTGTATTTCCTATAATTATTGGTAAAAATGTGAGATTACGAAAAGACCCTACCGCTATAAGCAGTATGGTGATAACCAGAAATATCAGGTTAAAATATGTAAATACATTGGAAACTATTATTTCCTTTGTAGTTTTGTCCGTCGATATATCAGTGTGATTTGTGAGTCCCTGCTCTACCCTTTCCGCTACTTCTTCATCTGTTAAACCTATATGCTCCATAAGCTCTCCCTGCTGCACTCATTATATCATGCGCATTTTCGCACATTCCGAATAATAACATGTTTTGTATTTATAATGATACAATATGAGATTATATTCAATGCAGAATTCATTAAAAGTTTATGAAGAGTTTCTAAAGGCTATTACCGTTCCTGTACTTCCTTTCCACTTAAGTGTTCAATCTCTATTTCAAAAAGCTGTACAGCTCTTCCTGCATGCGCAATTTCTTCATCCACCATTTTCTCATTTGGATAATATTTCATAGCAAACCTCTTTAACCATGCCGTTGCATTCTCCCCAGCTTCGACCAAATGACATCTGCCAAACACAACTACACTTTGCATAAATGGTGCCCAATCTTCATCTTTTATAGTCTCATTTCCATACACGGTAAAACATATCTTGTCACAGGCATGTAAAGCATCTACCTTATGCCCCACACGAGCACCATGGAAATAGATTTTTTGCTTTTCCCTGTCATAAATATAATTAACAGGGATTGCATAAGGATATCCCTCATCTCCATTTACTGCGAGAACACCTCGCCTGCTATTTTCTAAAAGTTTCTCTGCGTCATTTCTTGCAATCTCATTTTTCTTTTTACGAATTGTTCTAAACATAGTTTCTACTCTCCATTTCTCTCTTTCTCCAGCTGATAAAACCATATACATCAAAGAAAAAGAAAATAATAAATATAATCGTTACGGATAAATAACGTGGGTTTTCAATAGATGCCAGAATCCATAGTATAATTAGTACTATATCATTTGCCGCATAGCCTACTGCATAAAATGAGGATCTAAGCATGGTCAATGAAGCTGCGAAAAAGCTTGTTGTCACAGATATTGTGCTAAAAACTATATTTGGAGTCTTTAATGCCTGTAATATTATATAGAACAATGCTGTAAC
>CAVKUD010000273.1:0-3157 GCA_963659315.1 Senegalimassilia sp.
CTTATGTATGCAGCGCCTATTATGATGACTGGACTTTCAGTAGCATTCTCATTCAGAACCGGTGTATTCAATATCGGTGCTGAGGGACAGTTCGTAGTAGGAGAGATTGCTGCGGTTGCAGTTGCTATCTTTGTTGATGTACCGGCAGTTATACATGTTCCATTGTGTATTATTGCGGCAGCAGCAGCAGGAGCCTTATGGTCACTGATATGTGGTCTTATGAAGGTAAAGAGGGGTATCCACGAGGTACTTTCATTTATCATGTTTAACTGGATTGCATATTACTTATCAAACTACTTTGTAAACCTTCCATTTGTAAAGGCAGAGGGAAAGGAAGCCAGCAGAGATATTTTACCATCAGCAAGCCTTCAGGTACCAGATTCCTTAAAGCAGGTTCTTGACTGTACATCAGCTAACTGGGGTATTGTTATCGCAGTTGTCCTTGCAGTTGTAATCTGGGTTATTATTGAGAAGACTACATTAGGCTACAAGCTCAAGGCAGTAGGCTTCAACAAAGACGCAGCCCAGTATGGCGGTATTAACTCAAATGCCTCTATACTTACAGCCCTTGGTATCTCAGGTGCCTTATCTGGAATTGGTGGAGCGATTCTTGTACTCGGTATGGGAGGAAGACTCAGCCAGTTCGCAGGACAGGAGGGCTATGGATTTGAAGGTATCACAGTAGCACTTATCGGTTCAAGCAACCCATTAGGCTGTATTCTTTCAGCAATTTTCTACGGAGCTATGAAGTATGGCGGTTCTAAGCTTACAATGATTAAGGCTCCGGCGGAAGTAATTGACATTATCATGGGATGTGTAATCATAGTAATTGCCATTTCTCATGTATTTAAGATTTTATTCAAGAAAATCGGAAAGAAGGAGGCAGAATAATGAGTGGATTTATTTCTATATTAGGACTTTTGATTAATGCTACATTAATTGCAACACCTCCTCTTTTGCTGGCAGCACTTGGTTCGTGCTTCTCTGAACGTTCTGGTGTTGTAAATATCGGAATAGAGGGAATGATGACAATTGGTGCCTTTACAGGAACAGTTGTTGCATTGTATACAGGCAACGGATGGCTGGGCTTCCTCTGCGGAGGACTTGCAGGAGCTGTCTTTGGACTGGTACATGCTGTGGTATGTATACAGTTTCAGGCTGACCAGACAATAGCAGGTACAGCTATAAACTTCCTTGGACCTGGTCTTGCAATATTCCTTTGCAAAGCCCTGTTTAATAACTCTTCGGACACACCAGCGCTTGACACAGCAGCTAAGCTTCCAAAGATGTTTAATGGGGTATTTCCAACAGGCTCATTCTGGTACAACGTATTAAATATCTATTCAATGTCATACATTGTATTCATATTTGCTTTTGTCTGCTGGTTTGTATTTTACAAGACCAAATTCGGCGCCCATCTTAGAGCTGTTGGTGAGCATCCAGAGGCTTGTGAGTCACTTGGAATAAACGTATATCTTGTCAGATATATCTGTGTTATTTTATCAGGCTTCCTTGCTGGTCTTGGCGGAGCATTTGTTACACTTGCTACAGTAAGCCAGTTCAGACCTACAGTAATCGTAGGACAGGGCTTTATCGCTATTGCAGCGGTTATCTTTGGTAAGTTCTCACCAGAGGGCGCACTCAAGGGATGTCTGCTCTTTGGATTCTGTGGTGGACTTAAATCAATCATTGGAATGTACAATATCGTATCACCAAACCTTATTGCACTGATTCCATATGTTGTTACAGTAATTGCTCTTATCTTCTTCGTAGGTAAGGGACATACACCAGCTGCCAACGGTAAGCCATTCTACAAATCAAGATAGTATTCAAGAGATAAAGGTATCTGTTTATTCAGGTACCTTTATGTTTTATATGCCAAAGTATGCAATAAAAGCTGCCAGTGGCAGGTTTTATGTACTTAAGTGTGGAGGAAAATATGGACTTTTATAAAATACCTAAAATAGAATTACACTGCCATCTTGACGGCTCAATGGGATTGAATGTATTGCAGAAATTACTAATGGAGAATGGAATACAGATGTCAGAGTCTGAGCTTAGGGCAAAAATTGAGGCACCTGATGACTGTCAGAGTCTGGCAGAATATCTGGATAAGTTCACCCTGCCTATAAATCTGTTACAGACAGGACATGGACTTGAGGAGACCGCCTATAATCTGGCAAAGACAGCAGCTGCTGAAAATGTGAAATATATAGAGGTGCGCTTTGCACCTACATCCCATATGTCAAAAGGCTTAAGGGTACAGGATGAAATCGAGAGTATACAAAAGGGGCTGCTTAAGGCACAAAAAGAGGCTGGAATATATTCGGGCATACTGGTATGTGCCATGAGACATCTGGATATAGAGACCAATATTGCGATGCTCAGGGCTGCAAGGGAAATGTATGGAGCAGGAGTGGTGGGCTGCGACATAGCAGGAGATGAGAAGCCCCACACAAATATGGAGTACAAGGCATTTTTTGATGAGGCGAGAAGACTTGGCATGCCATTTACCATACATTCAGGAGAATGTGGTAATGCAGATAATGTGGCAGAGGCAGTGGAGCTTGGGGCAAAGAGAGTGGGACATGGAATAGCCATGTATAATAGACCTGACATAATAAGGCTGTGCAGTGACAAAAGAATCGGAGTGGAGATGTGTCCTGTCAGCAATATCCAGACCAAGGCGGTTAAGGATTTTAATGCCTATCCTTTTGAAGCCTTTTACAAGGCACATATTCCTGTGAGCATAAATACTGACAACAGGACAGTGAGCAATACAAGCTGTACTAAGGAGTGGGAGACTCTGAGTCAGATTTATGATTTTACAGAGGAGGATGTGGAGAGGATATACAGGGATTCTGTTGAGGTCAGCTTCGCATCTGATGATATAAAAGATAAACTCTTGAGAGAAAAGTAAAAAATTAGTTGTTTTTAGACCGATTTATTATTATATTGTTAAGTGATAATAATGAAATGAGGATAGATAATGTCGATAGAACAGAGTAAAATAAGAAATTTTTGTATTATAGCTCATATTGATCACGGCAAGTCAACACTTGCTGACAGAATAATAGAGAAAACCGGCACCTTAACCAGCAGGGAGATGCAGGCACAGGTGCTTGACAACATGGAGCTTGAGAGAGAGCGTGGAATC
>CAVKUD010000274.1:0-3094 GCA_963659315.1 Senegalimassilia sp.
CCCCAGGTGATGATATTGCATATCTGTCCCAGAGTGTGTAATTGTCATGGCAGGACACATAGTTTATGCTGTTGCCAGGTCTGACTGCCCAGGCTCCCTCTGCTGTATATTTGTAGCTGCCATAATCAACCTGTGGGTGCTTCACAGCTCCTGTCACGGCGTAGCGGATGTCATTTTCCTTGCCAGTTCCGCCATCTGCATAGCCAAGCTGGTCATAGTAGAATACATGTCCCTTTACGTTATCCCTTATATCATCAGAAAACATGCCATATCCAGGCATCTCAGCCACATTTACCTTAAGCGCCCTCTGGTCTGCTGGCAGCACAGAAGCGCCTCCTGCCCAGCCTTCACCATAGAGGATAATGTCAGGCTTAAGCTTTACAAGGGCTTCTCTCGCCTGATTCATAGTCTCTATGTCAAGTACCCCCATCAGGTCAAATCTGAAGCCGTCTATATGGTATTCGCTGACCCAGTAGCACAGGGAATCTATGATATACTTTCTGACCATGGGTCTCTCTGATGCCACCTCATTGCCACAGGCTGAGGCATCAGAATATCTGTCACCATCTTTTCTGTAGAAATAGTCTGGCGCTGTCTTCTGGAAGCTGTTGCCCTCGATATTAAAGGTATGATTGTAAACCACATCCATGATGACACCTATGCCATTATCGTGAAAGGCTTTGACCATCTGCTTGTATTCCCTGATTCTCACCTCTCCGTAAAACGGGTCACTGGATAGGGAGCCTTCTGGAATATTATAGTTTAATGGGTCATAACCCCAGTTGTACTGCTCCCTGTCAGATGCCTCGTCAATGCTTGCAAAGTCAAAGGATGGCATAATCTGCACATGGGTCACTCCAAGCTCCTTGATGTGGTCAAGCCCCGTCGACATCCCCTCTGCTGACACTGTGCCTTCCTCTGTAAGTCCTAAAAGCTTGCCCGCATTTTTCACGCCTGAACTCTTGTCTGCGGTTGTGTCTACTACAGATATTTCTGTGATTATGGCATCAGTTATCTCCTCGCAGGCAATCCCCTTATCCTGGTCAAATCCCTCCGGATTGGTCTTTGCAAGGTCTACTACCATGGAGCGCACACCGTTTACACCGCATGCCTTAGCGTATGGGTCATAGCTTTCTACAATCCTGTCGCCATATCTCAATTCATATGTATAGTAGGTCTTATCCAAATCGCCAGTCTGAACGCTGAGCCATGTACCACCTTCGCTCTTTTTCATGCTGACTCTTTTAATAAGGTCGTCCCCATCGCCAGTCTTATACAAACACAAAAAGACCTCATCTGCCACTGGTGCCCACAGACGAAATCTTGTCTCATCATTCGCATAAACTGCGCCCAAATCATCAAATAAATATTTCTCGCTAATCATAATCTTTACCGTTTATCTCTCCAAAGATAATTTTCGTTTATTTTCGTATTTTATTATATTTTATAGGAAATGATATGTAAATCGTTAATTTTACCTAATTTCTTATAATTTTTTTAGTAAAAACAACATAACCCATGACAACAAAAGAGCCCCAGCATAAGCTGGAGCCCAAATAAAAAAGCTAATTGCCTGTCATGGCCATATGTTAATTTTCAACTGAAACCTTATTTGCTTCTAATAAATTGGCAGACTTTAAAGCCTTTCTCACTGCTATTGCAACCAGATATGCTGCAACTACTGAAAGTATATCCTTTACAAGGTATGGAACTGTACCAGCCATTGCTGCTGCTCCCCATCCCATCTGTGCAACTACCTTAAGCTGGATGATTCCAAGTATATGGCAGCATGCAAGTCCGATAATGCTGAAAAGCATTGTGAAGAATACACCGTTTTTCTTTCCCTCAAACTCGATTCCGAGTCCGCAGAAAAATGTCATAAGTACAAAACCGAATATATATCCACCTGTCACACCAAATAATACACCAGGTCCGGCACTCATGCCTGCGTATACAGGAACTCCGATAAGACCAAGTAATACATATAATACAGTAGATATTGTACCATATTTCTTTCCGAGTACTAATCCACTAAGAGCCATTGCAAATGTCTGTAATGTAAATGGAACTCCCCATGGTGTAGGAATTGTAGCAATAGATAAAATTGCTGTAATTGCGGTAAACATACCGATAAAACAAATAGCACGAACTGATATTTTATTCATAACTAAATCTCCTTTCGGGGATTATAATATATCAGTCCGTCCCGATTGTCAACCATTATTTTGTAATTGGTTAACATTATGTTTATAGCTCATCTCAGGCCCCTGTAAATAAAATATCATGGTTGATGCAGGTATAAAACAACTTCTCCCTGCTTGCTGCATCATCTGTGCAGTTCGCCAGAAGCCACATGGTCTTTGCAATAACAGACTCAAGAGTCATATCGTATGATTCAAGGAAATTGCAGCTTGCCTTCATGTCATGCCCTACTTCATAGACTGTCATATCGCTTCCCTCATGGGCAACCTGGGTAGCCATTATTATCATTTTGCCCTGATATTTCTGGCACAATGCGAAAAACTTCTCCCTGATTGTTACAGGAATACCACCCACTCCAAAGCTTTCTACAATTATGGCATCATACTTTTCAAAAACATATTCCAGTATGTCAGCCTTAATGCCCGGTATGAGCTTCAGAAGAAAAATATTGTCATTCAGATTATCATAAAATTTCACTTTCTGACATTCCTTTACTCCCGGTATATATCTGATAAGCCGCTTGTCCTGTATGACAGCAAGCTCTGGAAAATCAATGCTTGAAAAGGCATTATAGCTTTTTGACCTGACCTTTTTTGCCCTGGTTCCAGCTATTACCTTGCCCCCAAACACAATTACCACTCCCTCAGACGCATCATCTGACGCATACCTTATGCTGTCTAAGAGATTGGTCTTAGCATCTGTTATGTCGAGGTTTATAGGTTTTTGTGCGCCTGTAATCACTATTGGCTTTGCAGAATCCTGTATCATATAGGATAAGGCTGCTGCCGTGTATGCCATGGTATCTGTACCATGGGCGATGACAAAACCGTCGTAGCTGTCATAATTTTCCCTTATGCACTCAACTATAAGTTTCCAGTGCCCTGGTGATATA
>CAVKUD010000275.1:0-3047 GCA_963659315.1 Senegalimassilia sp.
AGTGCTGCTCATTCATGTATACATAATACTGGAATGGACATGTCATAGGACGAAGAGCCATTGTCTCCTTGTCATCATCATCCTTGTTTAAGATGAACATTCCATCCATGTAATGATCCCAGTGTCCTGAAATCTTGTAGAGGTCTGATTTTGCCATAAGTGGTGTACGTGTACGCACATATCCCCACTCCTTATCCTCAAGGTCTTCCATCCATCTCTGGAGCTTCATAATCATCTTTGTTCCCTTTGGTGTGAAAAGTGGAAGTCCCTGTCCGATTACATCAACAGTTGTGAAAAGTCCCATCTCCCTGCCGAGCTTGTTGTGGTCACGGTTCTTGGCATCCTCTCTTCTTGCAAGGTCAGCCTGTAATTCCTCTTTTGTGTTAAAGGCTGTACCATAGATTCTCTGGAGACGAGCCTTGTTTGAATCACCTCTCCAATATGCCATTGATGAAGAAATAAGCTTGAATGCCTTTACCTGTTTTGTGCTCATAAGGTGAGGTCCAGCACATAAGTCTACAAAATCTCCCTGGTCATAGAAAGAAATCTCAGCGTCCTCTGGAAGGTCTCTGATAAGCTCTACCTTGAATGGCTCATTTTTCTCCTCCATGAACTTGATTGCTTCCTCTCTTGGAAGTGTAAATCTTGTGATTTTATTACCTTTTTTGATAATCTTCTTCATCTCAGCCTCAAGAGCGTCCAAATCCTCTCTTGAAAATGGCTCATGGTCAAAATCATAATAGAATCCATCATCAATAGATGGTCCGATTGTAATCTTTGCATCTGGGAAAAGCTTCTTTACAGCCTCAGCCAGAATATGTGATGCTGTGTGACGTACTATAGGAAGTGAAGCCTCATCCCTTGTTGTGATGATGTTAAGCTCACAATCATCCTCTACCATTGTTCTGAGGTCAACTACCTCTCCGTTTAATTCTCCTGCGCATGCAACTCTTGCAAGTCCTTCGCTGATGTCAAGAGCAATATCATATACGCTTTTTGCTTCGCTGTACTCTTTTACTGAGCCATCTTTTAATGTTACTTTCATTTTTATCTCCTTATATATCTTTATTCTTTCTGAAATTATATGATTTTATTAAAAAATCCCTATTCTTCATCAGAGTCATCCTCGCCTGCATGCGCTCCATCATAGTTGTAGACCTGATTGCCGCACACACCGAATCTCTGATTTCTGCGTGGTGAAATAAGCATTCCCACTATCGCACCTGCCATAGCACTTATGGCTAAGGTCAGAAGGAAGTCCAGCTTGGATATATGCAATTCTTCTGGAAGTTCTTTAACCATATTAACCAAACGCTTCATCCTGTATATCACCTTCTTTCAAAACAAAAAATCCCTGACACTGCAAATGCAATGTCAGGGACGATAATATCGTGGTTCCACCCTAAGTTTACCTGCTATATGTGCCAGCAAAATCTGTCAATGACAGCTTCTATGTAAGCATGGTAACAAAATAACAAGCCTCATATGATTATAACGGAATCACCGAACCTGATTAGGGTCACTCAGAGCTGGTCTTCAATAAGCTATTCACCAGAATACTCTCACCATATGTATTCCTCTCTGACGCTTCAAGCTTATCTACTCTTCTCTTCAACGTTTTATCTTTTCTTTAAACTTATTATATCCTCAAATTTTATAAATTCAAGTATAATTTACTGTTCTTTTAACATGCAGCACTTTTTGTACTTCTTGCCGCTTCCACATGGGCATGGATCATTACGTCCGATTTTCTTACCAACTACAACTGTACCAGACTTCTTCTGCTCCATATAAAGTGTGTGCTTTGTATCAGCATCAAAAATCTCATCCCACATTGGAAGATTGTAAAGCCAGTCTGCCTTTGCATCAACCATGTTCTTGTAGAGCTTTTCCTTGTCAAATGCAAGGCTGACCTTTGTATCCTCCTCAAGCTCCTCGATAGGGTTTGGAGTAACAAGGCTGTCGTTGATTCCATCTAAGAAACCAGCCATCTCTAATAAAGATAATTTATATTTCTCTGCGAGTTCCTTAACAGTTCCCTCTACTACCTCATCTGGATTTGTAAGGAGCTGCTCATAAACGCCCTTCTCCAGTAAGAAGTATCTCTGCCAGAAACGCTGTAACTCTGCCTGATTTGCATTTTCATTGTAGGCAATCTTATGCCAATCCTGTAATAAAGCCATTGCTTTTACCACCTTTTTCTCATTATATAATCGCACTCACAGTGCTTCCCTATTATAACAAACAAGCGCCTTGACGTCAATTTGGTTTTTTGATAGTATTCACATAAGTACTTGATTTTGTACAAAGGAGATTTTCACATGAAAAAAGTAAAACAAATTCTCGCAATCTTAGGAGTTGTGCTCCTGTTAGGATTATATGTAATAACACTGATAATGGCTGTCACAGATAATACATCAACCATGTCTATGCTTGAAGCGTCTGTTGTGGCTACTATTCTCATACCTATTCTGATGTGGGCTTATAGCTTTATATACAGACTGCTTAAGAAATATTATGGTTCTGATAAGGATGATGAGGATAAGTAACTGCTTGCTAAATCATTTTTCGATAGCGGTTCATATCCTCTGTTGTAATGCCAAGCATATTACAAACTTCCTCATAGCTTTTTGCAGTATTATTCATAGCATTTTTTATTAGTTCAATCGCCTTTATATCTTCGCCTTCTTGCTTCAGCTCCATTACTGCCTTACACATATTATAATCACCCTCCTTATTTTTATCTGGTAATTCTATATTTGCAAATTCTTTCATCAATTCTGCTGTTTCTCTATTGATGTGCTTGTATGATTCATCTGTTGTTACGAGCCTTTTCATCGCCTCACTATCGTTTCTTGTCCTGAGCAGCATAAACAGCTCCTGTAACTCAGTTTGATACTTTGGCAATTTTTCTACATCCATTATGGAAAATAAATTGCAGTCCACATCATCCACCAATGCAGATATTGCCTCATCCGTCTCACCTAACATTTCTCTTAGTGTTGTAGGCGCATCCCAAGTCTCCGCTCCCCAATATAGTGTAACTG
>CAVKUD010000276.1:0-3038 GCA_963659315.1 Senegalimassilia sp.
CTTCACACAGTCCAGCCGCGTATTCGTAAATGGCGAAAAGGTTTCGTGTACACAGGTATCTACCAGAATGCTGTCTATTAACAAGGATTCCTTAAAAGATGGTGATACTGTGGTAGTAAACCAGATGGGTTCAAGCAATACAGTATTCAGAAGCTCGAATGAGTGGACTTACCTTGACCCAAATGTAGAGCATGAGACAGAGACTGAGGTTTCTACTGAGACCGAGTCTACTGAGGCAAAGGATACTGAGACTACAGAGACTGAGAACACTGAAAATAAAAATACAGAGACTGAAAATGATGGAGCTGCTGATAATCAGTAAATAGGCTTCTCACAACGTAAAAGACAATGTAGTAAACAATTGTGTTTATTGCATTGTCTTTCTTATTTGTTGCATGTATAGCTGTAAATCTGTATCATATAAGTAAATGAGTAGTTTGGCAGAAAATGAAAAATCAGGGGGGGATAAAACAAATGAATAAAAAATTAAAGGTTTTTATAAGCATAGCCGCTCTTCTTATTATTGGAGCACTAACATATCGTGGAGAATTTGTAAGAGATGTGCTTATCACCGCAGCCCTTTTTGCACTTACTTTGGGGATTATTGAGTTTATTGACAGAGGAATACGCAAAAGGAGCAAATAGATGACACAAAATAATAGAATCAGAAAAATTTGGATTTATCTACTAGGAATTATAGCGGTTCCGATTATCATGTCTATTGTTTTTGTAATCCTGCAAAATACAATAGGAGAGGACATCATATCTGATGATTTAGCTCTAGCCGTAATAAACTTAACTACATACCTGATTCCATTTATATTTTACATAAAGCTATTTTGTAGAGAGATTTTAGAAGACAGGAAGCATGCAAAATTTGTATCAGTAATAAAGTATCTGGTTATATTTATATTAGCTACATTTGTATACAGATTTGTGGAGTCATTTTTCCAAACCATCCCTGTATCTGGCAATCAGGAAACTGTAAATGAAGTGGTGAGCTTTAATATTCTCATTGGCATCGCTGTGACCTGTATTATGGGACCATTTGTTGAGGAAATTGTATACAGATATATGATACAGGACTGGTTGGATAGCAAGATAAAGAATAAGGTAATCGTAATCTTTATTAGTGCAGCCATATTTGCGTTAATACATATGAACGAGCTGGATATATGGATTTTTGGGGAATATTTCGTGTCAGGACTTGTCTTGACGATTTTGTATCATAGAAAGCATAGCATATATACAAATATATTGGTTCATGGGATGTTTAATATTGTGCAGATGATATTGAGCTTATTACTTGCGGTATAAATACAAGAATGAGGAGAGGCATTAAAGCCTCTCCTCATTCTTGTATTTCCCAAACAGTTCCCTTGCTTTACCCAATTTAATGTTTAATTTTTTCTGTAACCTTGAAAGTATTTCACTCTCTGAAAGTCCAAATTCAAGCCCCATTTCAACTATCTCTTTGGCACTTCCCTCAATACGTCCTTCCTCACGCATTTTGTTATCTCTCATAAGTAATGTCATATATTCCAGCCTCTGCACAAACTTGCTTTTACCCTTTCGCTTGTTTACCATCCAATCCAGAAAATCCTTCATCTTCGGAGAAACATCATCTGCATTTCCTCCCGCACATAGAAAAATCTTTGTGGATTCATCATCAAGCACAAGCTGTGGAGACTCCTCACAGCAGTTTCTAAAAGTGTACTTGTGTAAGCCTTGCTTAAATACATCAAAGGTGCAGATAAAAATAATATAGCTCTTCTTAAGCTCAGTATAGTCTGCTCCCCGCTCAATCAGATTGAGGTCTATCATACCCTGATAGTATCTCGTTCTCTTGGGCAGATTATCACTGCATGATGTCTGCATCTCACAGTCATACACAACGCTTTGGTCATCCTCACTATATACATCAAATCTGATGCCCTTTCCATCGGCAGTGATTTCAATTGGCATCTGCTTATCAAGTCTTGTAAACTTACCTACTTTCTTACCAATAATCAGCTCCAATAATTCATGACATAGCTCTGGATTGTTAACCAGGACTTTGCAAAACATAAAGTCATCTGTAAAGTCCAACTCTTCGTATATTTTAGGCATTTATGTTCCTTTCCCTCTCCCAAGGGTATATTTATTATATCATTTACTACATAAAGGAACAACATCCTTTTAAATTTTCGCCTCTACTACTTTTCCCTTTCCAACCTCACAGTCCGATTACATATATCCAAAATCTTAGGTCTATGTGTAATAACCACAAGCATCTTATCCTTATCCAGAATCTCATCCAGGAATCTGATAATCCGCTCCTCCATAACTGCATCAATCTCGGCTGTCGGCTCGTCCAGAATCAACATGTCAAAATCCCCCATCAAGGCTCTGGCAAGACCTACACGCCTCTTTTCTCCACCAGAGAGCTCACCAACCTTGTGCTCCTTAAAATTATTAATATTTAAGGTGTCAAGCATGTCCTCGCTCAGGTTATGGCTCCTGCCAAACCTTATGTTGTTGAGCACAGAATCATCATAGAGAAAAATATCCTGCGGCAGCACCGCTATACGCTTCTTGCAGGCTGATAAGCTCATTGTCCTGCCATTCACCATGACATCACCAGAGGAAGGCTTTAGCTCACCAGTCAGCACATGGGACAGTGTTGTCTTGCCACAGCCGGAATCTCCCACTATACCGATTCTGTCACCCTTAGAGATATCCATATTGAAGCCATCGAAAATTTTCTCATCTTCCTTATATGCTACAACTATATCCTGCAGCTTGATTTCTTCTATCTTTTCATCAAAATTGCTGTCTCCCTCTTCACCTACCAGAAGCTCCTCAAGTCTGTCCTCATTTACCTTTGCCTGCTGCATGCTGAGATTTAAGTCGGTCAGGTTCTGGATTGGCTCGCTCAGATAGGCTGTGTATGCGTAAATGCCGAAGATTGCGCCTACAGTGCATTTGCCTGATATTGTAAGCATTATTCCAGCCACAATCGCGATAATCGGCATTAAATTAATAATCAGACCAGACAG
>CAVKUD010000277.1:0-3029 GCA_963659315.1 Senegalimassilia sp.
CCAAATTTTATGATGTATCTTTAGACTATATAGGTGGATTGACAAACAGTACAACACCACCACGCAAGAATAATTCTAGCACAAAAAAATAAGCCATGTTTCCACCGTTACAGTGGGAATATGGCTTATTTTATTAATAATTAATCCCTACAATCCCCAGTTTACCATCCTGGACACTAAAAGTAATGCTCGGCGTCCCCTCACCGTTCCACAGAACAAATCCTGCCATGCTGGCTTCAAGGTCGCTTTTGTCAGCATTTTTTATGGAATCACACAAGTCATCCGTGAAAACCTCTGTCGGGTCAAGCTTCATAAAATCATCTCTGCTCTCGACAATCTGACCATCCTGTCCTATTCCGAGATATACAGGATAAGCCATTAAGTCTGCCAGCTTATCCATGTCCTTATCTGCGACTGCTGCCTGTATTTTCTTGGCATAACTGGCAGCATCCTCTGCACTTACTGAGAAGTTATCCTCATAGTATTTTTCTGTTGTGTCTGTTTCTGCATTTTGTGCAGCTTCTGTATCCTGCGTATTTTCTGTGCCTTGTACTGTCTCTGTGTTTTGCGCAGTTTCTGTATTTTGCACTTCAGTATCTATGGTATTCTTTACCGTGTCCGCATCTGTGGCATTACCTGTTTCTGCCGCTCCACAGCCACTTAATGTAATAGCCATCAATGCCACTAATAAATATTTCTTCATTTCATATCTCTTTTCTGTCACTTAATTTAGTTCAATTTCAAATTCCTGACTGCCTGCTGCCTCTGGCGCAATCTCACCCTTTGGAATAACAACTACAGGATTGCCATTCTCATTAATGTAAAATGATGTATCGTCATCAATGCCCTGCCACTGATTCAAGCTGTATTCAAAAACAGAGTCAGCTTCCTTATCCTCTACCTGACTGGCGATTTCCTGATTTACATAATCCTTATAGTTTTCACCTATAAGCTCTTTGAGACTCACCAGACTGCCAGTTGTCAGTTCAATATTATAATAGGTTTCCTCACTGTATGCCGATACCCAGCTTTCTGTTCCTGTGACTACAAAGGACAGGTACTGATCAGTCAATGTCTTAACCTCATACTGGACTTTGATTTCCACATTTTTCTCAGCCCATTCCTCCTCGGTGCCTCCCGTCTCAAGAAAAGCCTCCCTGTACTCTCTGGCACGCTCCAGTGCTGCATCAGCATACTCCTCACACCTGTTATATATTTCCTCATTCAGAGAGGCTTCCAAGCCATTCTGGTCTTCTGCAATCATCTCAACACTTGGAATGTCCACAGCAATATTCATATCATCTGTTGTTTCTTCGTAGGTCTTAAATGTCAAAACCTTTGCCAGTTTTCCTATAACTGGCACGCTTCCCATCCCCTGAGCAAATGCCTGGCTGCAATTTAAGCCCGCAACAAATAATACCACAAAGCTTGCGGCTACCGCTGCACAGCTTCTATATACTTTTGCATGTGGTCTGGAATGTTTTATAAACTTTGCCTTTTCAAGCTCCTGATTCACACGCTCAGACAACTCATCTGGAATCCTTATATTGTCATACATAGCCTTTTCTTTTTCAAATGGGTTCATACCTGCTCCTCCTTTAACTCAATTTTTAATTTTGCCAAACCCCTGTATATTTTTGCTTTTACCGTATTAAGATTCATATTCATAATATCCGATATTTCCTTTAAGGACATTTCTTCAAAATATCGTAGTATAAATATCTTTTGGGTCTCATCATCAAGCACTTTTATCTGCTCCAGAAAATCATCTGAAAATACCTGCGGCTTGTCCTCATAACCTTGATTTGCAAGCTGATCCTTTGCATTTTCCAATAAGACAATTTTCTTATTATCACGTATGATTTGCAGGCTTTCATTCACAAGAATACGGTAGAACCACATTTTTATTGCGGTATCTGAACGAAGCTTCCCGTGATTTTCCAGTGCCTTACATACTGCGTTTTGTACTGCATCCAAGGCATCCGCTTCATTTCTCAAATATGAATAAGCTATCCTGTAAAAATGCTCCTGATTTTCCACTATAAAACCGACAAGCTGCTCGTAGCAATCCTTTTTCGTCTTATCCAACTCCTTTCATTCCTTTATAAACATCTCTATATAATAGATGAAATATGTGCCGCAAAAGTTGCAAATTCTCCAAAAAATATGAAAAACCAGCGTATCACACACTGGTTTCTCCTAATTATTTATTATAAGCGCAAGTCCCGATAACATAAGCATTATAATCACAAGCTTCTTGACAAGATTATCATTCAACACTTTTGCGCTGCCCATTCCAAGTCCCAGACCTATTAACATGCAGGGTACAAGTATAAGTGCCTGCTTCACAGCCTGGAGAGTTATAATTCCCCACACGCCATACATGATTATTCTAAAGGTATTTTCTGCCAGAAACACCACACAGATATTCGCCTTAAATGAACTGCTATCGTCTGTAACCCTGCTTACATAGGCACCAAGCAAGGCTCCCACACCATATAAACCGCAGAGAATACCTGAAAGCACTCCAATTATGCCCAGTACAATTTTTGACTGTTTGATTTTTCTGGTGTGCATTTCCCTTAAAAGCATTTCAAGCCCGATTAAAATAATTGCAATTCCAAATATCTTTTTCACAATGCCTGTATCTGCATTTTTGAGAAAAATCACGCCTGGTATACTGCCTGCTATCACCAATGCCGCCAGTGGCAGGCAGACGCTCCACTTGATTGATTTTCTCTCTTTCCATGCTAAGATAATATTTGTCGGATAGCCCAATAGCAGTTCAACTGGCGAAATATTCACGTTATTATTTCCAAAGCTCAATATTGTTGTAAAAACCAGAGTGTTTGCAAAGCCGCATAATCCCTTTACAAAAAATGCACACAGCCCTGCTATAATCCACCAAATCATATTATTTACGCTCCCCATATAAACTTTCATATACTCAATACAGAAAACCTGCCACTGGCAGCTTCTCTTGCATACTAAGGCATTTATATATCGCCAAGCCCATGCCTCTGCGCTAT
>CAVKUD010000278.1:0-2986 GCA_963659315.1 Senegalimassilia sp.
CCTATAGGATTACTTATAGGCTATGGTATTGGCGCAGTTTTAACTCCTATTGCATTGGAGACCACAAGCATTATAGGCACAAAGGCTACTATCAGCAGCTCTCCCCTTATTTTTATCGGTTCTGCCCTATTTGCCATTATCACTGTCTTTTTGTCCTGCAGGAAGCCCGGCAAAATGGCTGCAAAAGTATCGCCTGTTGAGGCTGCAAAATACACAGAGGGCATGACCAGCAAAAAGAAGAAGCGCCACAGTCGTGGGGCTAAGGTATATCAGATGGCTTTTGCCAATCTTGGACGAAATAAGAAGAAAACAGCCCTTGTGATAGTCTCACTGACACTTTCCGTAACTCTTTTAAATGTGCTTTTTTCACTGGTCAACGGCTTTGACATGGATAAATATGTGGACAGGTCAACCTGTGCAGACTTTATCGTGAGCAGTACGGATTATTTCCGCTATAATATGGCAGATGAGTATATAGGACAGGACACCATTGATGAAATAAAGGAAAATACAAATGAGACAATCTCTGGAAGCGGCTATGACCTGGCAGACACATCTCCTATGATGTGGATGGAGACAGACCAGTATAGTAAGCTGG
This sequence comes from Senegalimassilia sp., assembly GCA_963659315.1. GTDB lineage: Bacteria > Bacillota > Clostridia > Lachnospirales > Lachnospiraceae > Roseburia. Next base: position 599 of record CAVKUD010000278.1, read on the forward strand.
CAGAAAACTATCTAAGTGGCGAAGAACTGCAGGAGGAAATCTCCCAGTATGAACAGAGAGATGACAGCATACTTGTTGCCACCAGCATAGAGGGCTTTGATGACGCACTTTTTGATAAGCTTACAGTAGTGGACGGCTCCTTGGAGCCGCTATTTGACCCGGATAGCCACGCAATCGCTGTAGCTGTATACACAGACGATTACGGCAATATAGAAAATCTCGACCGCTATCCTGAGCTTGGAGACACTTATACTGTAAGCTACCAGATTGGATATGACATAGACAGCCGGACTGGCGAGCGGGCAGATCCACAAACCACACCTGAGGAGTATCTGGAATACCATGAGGAAGAGGCAAAGGAAGTAGACTACAGTGTATGCGCTCTTGTGACTGTCCCTTATTCCATCAGCTTCCGATATACAAGTCTGGGTTATAACATGATTTTGCCCGTAGAGAGGCTTAAGGAGGACAGCGGTACAGATGTCATTCCAAAATTTTATATGTTTGACACACCAGATTCCCAGGCAGAGGCAGGCGCTGAGCAGTATCTGCAAAAGCTCACAGCAGGAGATACATCTACTCTCATGTATGAGAGCAAGGCATCCATCAGACGTGAATTTACCCAGTTTAAAAATATGTTTTTAATCTGTGGTGGCGCCCTCTGTGCCATAATCGGACTTGTGGGCATACTTAACTTTTTCAATGCGATTATGACAGGAATTTTGTCCAGAAAGAGGGAATTTGCCGTATTACAGTCTGTGGGCATGACCAGGAGGCAGCTAAAACATATGCTTATTTATGAGGGCTTATTCTATGCAGTTGGCTCTATCATAGCCTCCCTTATACTTTCTGTGGTGCTTGCCCCTCTGCTTGGCAATATGATGAGCGATATGTTCTGGTTTGTCAGCTACCATTTTACAATCATGCCTGTAATTGCGATTATACCAGTATTTCTCCTGCTGGGCTGGTTGATTCCTGCTGTACTTTACCGTGCAGACAAGAGGCAGAGCATAGTTGAAAATTTAAGAGAGCTGTGATTTTTCATTACAAAAAAACGTCCATTCGTTACATGCGTTTAAGATTCATGGCAAAATTGGCGATATAAATATATAGATGGCATTGTATTTCAAAATTGAAGATGAAGTACAATGCCTCTATTTATGATAGAAGGGAAAATGTACAATGCTAAAAGCAGCTATATGTGACGATGAACAGCCAATAAGAGAATACCTGAAAGAACTAATCGAAAAGCGCACAAGAGCAGAGGTTAGTACATTTGCCAGCGGAGAAGAATTTTTAAGAAGTGAAAGTCATACAGCCTATGACATAATTTTACTGGATATTTCTTTGGACAAGGCTGATGATGCTAATAGTTTAAACGGCATGGACGTGGCGAGACGGATACGGGAGACGTCAGATGCAATCATAATCTTTGTAACCGCCTTAAAGGAATATGTGTTTGAGGGCTATGACGTGGGAGCCTTCAATTATCTCTTAAAGCCTATAGATGAGCAGAAATTCATCGAAGTAATGGATAAAGCCATAGAGCAGATTAACAGGAAAAAGCCCATGGAGCCCCTGCTTATAAAGACTGAGGGCAGCTATATAAAAATACCTGTGGAAAACATCATCTATGCGGAAAATGAAGCCCGAAAGGTTGTCCTTCATACTAAAAACATGAAGGAAGAGACCTACAGCTTCTATGAAAAGATGGAAGTGCTGGAGCACAAGCTGGGAGACGGCTTCTTCCGCTCCCATAGGGGATTCCTGGTAAACCTACAGGAAATAGAGGGATATGATAACGCAAATATCCGATTAAAAAACGGTGAGACCATTTTCCTGTCCAAACAGAAATACAACGGCTTTGTCACTGCATATATGGATTATCTGAGGAGGCAGTAGGGGTCTATGACAGAAATTATATATTTTTTTCTGGATATAGGGATTTATCTGGCTCAGGGGCTTTTGCTCATTATGCTCTTAAAACCAGCCCAAAATCTGCACTCGGCAATTCTTGTAGGGCAATATACCATAGTCCAGATGTTTTTGCATTATTCCAGCTTCATAAAAAATCTCCTCTATGGTGATGGCATGATTGTAAGCAACAGCAGACAGAGTATGATTCCTGTGCTTATCAGTCTCTTAATAACTCTGCTTGCGGGCTTTATACTTATAAATGAGGATAAGCTTAAAATAAGCTACTATATTATCACCTTTTATTCTGTGATTGAGCTGATAAAATTTGCTATCCACCCATTTTTATTGTGGCTCTTTAGCAGACTTATCGATATAAATCAATATCTTTTTCTGGACAGACAGCTGTATGGCACTGATATGTTTTTCAAGATTGCAGGCATCATAGAGGTCTCATGGAATATACTTTTTGTT
>CAVKUD010000279.1:0-2980 GCA_963659315.1 Senegalimassilia sp.
AATCAGTGTCCAGTGTTACCGCTGCCTGCAAAGCGTAGTTGTCGTAGTAATCATTTTTGCAGGCGGTATTGTCTGTGATTTTTATTCTTATCTCAAGGGCTCCGGACTTTCCAGCCAGCTCATCAGGAGATATTTCCTTTCCGTCTAATGTATATGAAATGTCGATATTCCATGGTATCTGGGCATTTTCCAGTGTGCCCTGATAGTAGACCCTGTCAGCATCGGATGAGAAGGAGATTGTATCTCCATCCTGGGAAATTGAATCTGTGGATGTAAGCATTTTGACAGAGCTGTAGTTACCATAATCTGTTATATCGCCCTTGCCGAATATATTTACGACATTGACTGAATCCACACTTCCAGTCTGGTTTGTCATGATGTATACAACCTCTTCCTTTTCAGAGGTTGTCTTTGCATATGCGCAGGCATTTGGCAGAGAGACGCTGCCTAATACTATAGTGAAAGCAAGAGTACTTGATAAAATTCTGTTTCTATTCATGATTAATTACCTCCAGTTTTTTATTTTTCTTTGGCTGTTTGATAAAGGCTCTGTCAAATATATACAGGAGTCCAGGTAAGACAAAAAGTACGATTGCCAGTGAGCATAGGGTTCCTTTTCCAAGGAAATATCCAAGCTGTGACAGTACACCATGGGTTGTCATGGCACCCAGCAGGAATCCGACTACAGTCATAACGCTTCCGGATGTCAGGATAGATACTGTGACGGCTGAGATGGTGTTAACAATCGCTTCTTTTTTGTCCATGCTCTCTCTAAAGCCCTTATATCTGTCTGTAAGTAAAATTGCATAATCCACAGTCGCACCTAACTGGATTGAACTGATGATAAGGTATGCAATATAGAAAATAGTTGAGCCCTTAAAGTACGGAATTGACAGGTTAATCCAAATCGCAGTCTCGATACTGAGTACGAGAATAGCAGGAAGGGCAACTGAACGCATAGTTATAAGCAGTACAACAAATACAGCGCCGATAGCTACCAGATTGACCTTTACCATGTCGGCTGTGATGGTATCCATCAAATCGTAGGTAGATACACCTTCACCTGCCAGATACCACTCATCAGGATAATATTTCTGAGCTGTAGCCCTGATATTTTCTACCAGGCTAAAGGTTTTTTCGCCCTCATATTCTGCATCCACAGTAATTACCATACGGGTGTACTTATCAGAGCAGAGCTTTGAGTAGGTTGCTTCGTCCAGATAGCTTTCAGGGATTTCCATGCCTACGGTATCTACATAGGATATGATGCTGCTCACCTCTGGTATATCATGCAGGGCATCTGACAGCTCTTTCTGTGTAGCCTTGTCTTCCTTTGGAACCATAAGTACATAGGTGTCGCTTTTTCCAAATGTATCTTCAATGGCATTTGTGTCTGCGCCAAGCTGGGTGTTATCTCCAAAAATCTTTGAAGCACCATAATTGAAGCTGTTAGCGTTTGAAGCCAGGTAGGATGGAATCATCATTACAAAGAAAATGATTACCATAGGAAACATAATTTTCTGTACAAAGCCGCCAAACTTTTTGAAGCCTGGAAGCAGTGGCTTGTGCTCAAATTTATCAATCCATTTGACAGTTGCTAAGATAAGGACTGGCATAAACACAAATACTGTAATCAGGCTGATTGCAATTCCCTTTGCCAGGGCACGGCCTAAGTCTGGTCCAATCTGAAACTGCATAAGGCACAGTGCAAGGAAACCTATAACGGTTGTCAGACCACTTGATAAAATAGATGAAGTCGATAATGTAAGGGCTTCAATCATAGCATCCTTATTGTTGTCATGGTGCTGTCTGCATTCTGTAAATCTGTGCAGCAGGAATACTGAATAATCCAGAGATACAGCAAGCTGTAAGATATTTCCTGCGGCGTTTGTCACAAAGGATATCTCGCCAAATATGAGGTTTGAACCTGCATTTATAATGACTGCAATGCCAAGTCCTATCATGACAATGATTGGCTCAATCCATGATGATGTGGTAATGGCAAGCACGATAAGGACAAAAAGTACAGCGAAAACAGCAATTTTTGAAATCTCTTTTATGGTGCTCTGGGTTGCAGTTGCGGTTGATACAGCACTGCCGGTCATGGCATTGTCATCACCGATTAAGTCTCTGATTGAGTTGACAGCGCTGATTCTCTTGTCAGCTTCGATTGTCACTGTAAAGAGAGCATTGCCGTCCTTGTAGTAGTCCTCAACTACTGTCTGATCCAAGGTCTCAAGAGGCACCTCTACAGACTGGGCATCGTCCAGCCAGGTGACGTCTGTGACACCATCTATTGCCTCAATTTCTGCCTTGTATTCCAGTGCCTCCGGAATGGTTACGTCTTTGACCATTACTCTGGCATTTGGGATTCCACCGCCAAACTCTTCATCCATCAGGTCAAGTGCAACAGTTGATGCACTGTCCTCTGGCAGATAGTCATTCATATCATAGTCAACAGATACACCCTGTTTGCACAGGGCACATATGATAAAAAGAATGGCAAAAACTGTAATGATTAGTTTGGGATGATTAACAATTTTAGTATAGAATTTTTTCATTCTGCGATTTCTCCTTCCTCTTCATTTATTAATGTTCCATTTAATGTATAGTGTGATAGTCCACTGGTCAGGTGCAGGCAGATGCTGTCATCTTCCATTTTCCCATCAGCCACATATTCGACTGAGCGTATGGGTGTTGTTAAAAGACCCTTAAAATGCATCGTGCCATCAGCTGTTATTGAGCCTTCGACCTTTTCTGTTTTTCCAAGCAGCTCAAGCTGCCCAGAAATTTCACTATCGTATATGTGAAGTCTCAGGAAGCCATTTCGTATACCTAATGGCACCTTGACGCCTACACGGTAGTTTTTATTTATGCATTGCTTATTCATGCAGCTCTTATCCATGTCATTACCTCCTTGCAGAAACTAGTACATTGAATAATAATTAACTGGCACGTGCGGCGATTTATAGTATAATAG
>CAVKUD010000280.1:0-2958 GCA_963659315.1 Senegalimassilia sp.
CTTTTCCTGTCAGCTCAAATGGGGTTAAGTCCACAAGCATCAGATGATTGTCTGTGCCTCCCGATACAATCTTTATGCCCCTGTCCTGCAAGCCCTTGCAGAGTGCCTGTGCATTTTTCACTATCTGCTTCTGATATTCCTTGAACTCTGGCTCCAAAGCTTCCTTAAAGCACACTGCCTTTGCAGCGATAACATGCATAAGAGGTCCGCCCTGTGTACCTGGGAAAATAGCCTTGTTAAAATTATATTTGTCCTGCATCTCCTGACTGCAGAGAATCATTCCTCCACGAGGTCCACGGAGAGTCTTGTGAGTTGTTGTAGTTACAACATGCGCATATGGGATTGGGCTTGGATGAAGTCCTGCTGCCACAAGTCCTGCTATGTGAGCCATATCAACCATGAGCACAGCTCCCACCTCATCTGCTATCTCCCTGAATTTCTTGAAATCAATAGTTCTTGCATAAGCTGATGCCCCTGCAATAATCATCTTTGGATGGCACTCTTTTGCAATTGCCCTCACGTTTTCGTAATCTATAAAGCCCTCATCATTTACTCCATAAGGTACAATATTAAAATATGTTCCAGAGAAGTTTACAGGTGAACCATGTGTCAGATGTCCGCCATGGTCGAGGTTCATTCCCATAACTGTATCACCAGGCTTGAGAATGGCAAACTGCACTGCCATATTTGCCTGGGCACCTGAATGAGGCTGCACATTTACATACTCACATCCGAACAATTTCTTTGCTCTTTCTCTTGCAAGCTCTTCCACTACATCTACGCACTCACAGCCGCCGTAATATCTCTTTCCTGGATAGCCTTCTGCGTATTTGTTAGTCAAAATGCTTCCCATGGCAGACATAACTGCAGGGCTTACCCAGTTTTCCGACGCAATCAGCTCTATATGGCTGTTCTGGCGCTCAAATTCATCTGTAATTGCATTTGCTATTTCAGGGTCAACTGTTCTGATGTCTTCTAATGTATACATATTTCTCTCCTTCTATATTAATCAACTTTTCATATGAAAATTATTATACAAAAAGTCTGATTTTTATTCAATCCAATATTTATTTTTCTTAATATTTTGATATAATTGTAAGGTACAAAATAAGGGGGAACATTTAATGAATGTACTTAAATTTAAAAAGGGCGAAATAGTTGCCAAAAAGCAGGACAAGGTTACAGAATGGTACCTCATTCAGGAGGGTACCGTTGTCAGAAGTTATCAATTATCAGAAGTTGCAATGGGTTCTAATGCCATCGTTGGTATTTTGGAATCTGGCTGGTTTGCCTGCGATTATGTGGCAGCTCAGGACACCACCGTAATTGTTATCCCATGTAAAAATGCTACTGATTTACAAAATATTTTGAGCAGTCATGATAAATTCAGACCTATATTTTTGAGAACCGCATTGGAGCAGCGTCACCAGATGCTTGGTCTGTATGCAAAGCTTTATAAAAAGGCAGGCATGCTTCACAGCGCTGCGGAGAATATTTACAATGATTATTGCAATCTGTGTGAGCAGTATCTGATTACACCACAGACCTTTGAGAAAATGGAACAGTTTGAAGCTATAAGCCTTGCCCATAAGGCAGAAAACTGGGAGATTGCCAACAGTTCGGCTCTTCTCAGAAACAATCTGCGTGCCTATATGCAGCTTATGATTTCCGACAATGATTTATGCGTCGGCTCCATAATGGAAGCTTCTGCCCAGATGCGGCGAGTATCTCAGGGTATTGTGGAAATCACTAACTACCTCAGATATAACCGTGATATATTGTGGAGCGATTCTGAAAATGATATTTTCCATCTGTATATGAACCTTGCAACTGAGCTGTCAAAGCGAAGCAAGGATATCAAGCCTTGTCAGGACAAGCTGCTTTCTATTCTTGAGCTTATGAAGTCTCTGGATATTTTTGACAGTCTCCAGCTTAAGGAATGTGAGACAGCCTGCCACAGTGGTTCATTTAACACAGCATCAGAGGGACGTATCAATATTGCAAAGGAGGACTGTGTTGCCCATATTCTCACCTATGCCGGGTATGACAAGGCTGAAATCCGCTCATTCAAGGAGACCTTAAATGCCTATAAGGCATTGCCTGATATGGCTTCTACGGACAATGATGCCAGACGTCTCCGCAAGGAAATTTCAAAGGTATTCTATGATGCCTACGAAAAGTGCATGGTTAAGCTCATGGTCTCAGGTGACAGACCTACCCATCTTTTGCTTATGTTCTTTAACTTTGGTTTTATGGACGTGGAGCTTCTCGGGGAGGACAATACCATCGCACTCTACAATCTGATGGATTCTCTGGAGTTATTCTCATCTAACCATGTTTATACTATGTACAGATGGTTAAGCTCTGTCTATGCTGGTGCAAACGAGCCTTCCAAGAATGAGTTTGACCAGGATTACCCTGCTTATCTCAACGAAAGGCTTAAGCATGCAGAAATTACAGAGACTGAGCGTGATGCACTAAAATCTAACCAGGTTGAAAAGCTTAAATTTGAGATTAGAAATATGTTCAAGTCCGCCCACCGCATAACCTATGGACGTATATCAACATTTTGTCCTGTCATTGCTGGTGATGATGTCATCAACACCTTTGAGAAAATGGCTGTCACTGTTGAGAGACTTGAAAATGCAGTCAACAAAATCAGACAGATTGACTACTCAGTATTATACAGGGAGGTTATCTTCTCTGACCCTGCACATGGTATCAATCAGGAGGTCATCATGAAGGAGGTTATGCCAAACTTCATCCTCACTCCTTGTATCGGTATCAGAGCCCAGATGTGGCAGGAGACAGCAGGTCCAAAGAACGATACTTCAGCCCGTCTTCTCTTCCCTATGTTCCTCACAGGAGATTTGGACGAGCAGCTGGCTGAGACTTTTGCGAGGTTCCGTTGGGAGCTTTGTCGAAAGATCCAGGGTGTATACTGGAATGATTTCAGAG
>CAVKUD010000281.1:0-2853 GCA_963659315.1 Senegalimassilia sp.
CAATAATAAGATATCACTTGATGAGTTTGTGGCACAGCTTTCAAAGGAAGACCTGGTGAGTCTTTTCAGGGGAGAGGGCATGTCATCTCCAAAGGTTACACCGGGAACAGGCTCAGCCTTTGGTGGTCTGACTGATAGATTAAGGGCTTTTGGAATACCGGCAGCCTGTACAACAGACGGACCATCGGGACTCAGATTTGATGTGGGAACAAAGGCTTTTTCCCTGCCAAACGGCACATTGTTGGGCTGTACCTTTAATGACGGGCTGGTGGAAGAGCTGTACAGCATTACCAGCCGTGAGCTGAGACGCAACAGGGTAGATGCCCTGCTTGGACCTGGAATCAATATACACAGACATCCTCTCTGTGGCAGAAATTTTGAATACATATCAGAGGATCCTTTCCTGACAGGAAAGATGGGAGCAGCCCAGATAAGAGGCTTAAACACTGTGGGCACAACTGGAACTATAAAGCATTTTTGTGGAAATAATCAGGAGTCAAAGCGCCATGAGGTAATGGGACTTATTTCACAACGAGCCTTGAGAGAAATCTATCTGAGAGGCTTTGAAATGTGTGTAAAGGAAGCTGACGCCAGAGCAGTGATGACCACCTATGGACCAATCAATGGAGTGTGGACAGCAGGAAGCTATGACTTAAATACCTTAATTCTCAGGAAAGAATGGGGCTTTGAGGGTATCGTAATGAGTGACTGGTGGGCAGAAGCCAATATCGAGGGTCACAAGTCAGATAAGAAGTGCAGGGGAGTGATGGTTGCAGCAGGAAATGACCTGTACAAGTGCTCAAGTGATGCCGCAGACCAGACACAGGATGATGTGATGGAGGAGCTTGAGGCTGGAAGAGTCACAATAGGACAGCTCCAGAGAAATGCAAAGCACATACTGGGATTTATCTTAAAGTCTCCAGCCATGCTCTATGAGATGGACGCAATCAGTAAAGAGGAGATGGAGGAGATTAAAGCTGTAAAGGATGATGACGGAGAGGTTGAAATCACAGCCTATATAGAGACTGATGAAAAAGGTCTGGCTTCTATTGATACATCAGAGCTTGAAGTATCCCAGGGCAGCACTGTGGCGTATGGTTTTGTGACGGATAAGTTTGGCGATTATGATATAGAAATTACAGCTAAATCCTCTCTTGATGAGCTGGCACAGCTGCCAGTGACAGTCTACCTCGACAATAAGCTGGTGGAAACTATTGTGTTCAGGGGCAGTAAGGGAAAAACTGTCACAGAGACCAGAAAGTTAGGCAATATATTTGGCAAAACACACTTTGTAAAGCTGTATTTTGGAGCAACAGGACTTAAGCCTCAAAAAATCGAGATTAAATACAAGGAGAACTAAGATGGAAAATAAATTTATAACAATGGGTGAGATAATGTTAAGGCTCACACCCCCTAACTATGAGAAAATCAGGATGAGCCATTCATTTGAGGCAAGCTACGGTGGAGCAGAGGCAAATATTGCGTTAGCTCTGGCTAACCTCGGCATAGACTCTACATTTTTCACAGTAGTGCCAGACAACAGCCTTGGAAAAAGCGCAATCAGGATGCTGCGTGCAAATGATGTGCATTGTAGCCCGATTATCCTTTCCACACAGGAGGAGACACCTACCCACAGGCTGGGCAGCTATTATCTGGAAACAGGCTTTGGAATCCGTCCAAGTCAGGTGATTTATGACAGAAAGCACAGTGCAATCACAGAGTATGATTTTTCAAAGATAGATTTAAAGGAGCTGCTGGCACCATACACATGGCTTCATCTAAGCGGAATCACACCAGCCCTGGCACCAAACTGCAGGGAGCTTATAATGAACACTTTGAAGGTGGCAAAGGAGCTGGGGATTACAGTCAGCTTTGACGGAAACTTCAGAAGTACCCTGTGGTCATGGGAAGAAGCAAGAGATTTCTGCACCCAGTGCCTGCCATATGTCAACGTACTGATTGGAATAGAGCCATACCACCTATATAAGAATCCTGAGAAACCAGAGCTTGGGGATGTGAAGGACGGCATACCGCTTCACCTGAGCTATGAGCAGGAGGATGCGATTTTTGCAGAATTTGCAAAGCAGTACCCAAATATCACCTGTATGGCACGTCATGTCCGCTATGCCCACAGCGGTAGTGAGAACAGCTTAAAGGCATATCTGTGGTATGACGGCAAAACCTACGAGAGCAAAATGTTTACATTTACCATACTCGACAGGGTGGGAGGCGGAGACGCCTTTGCATCCGGACTCATATATGCCCTGATGAATAACTATGATCCAATGGATACAGTTAATTTTGCAGTGGCAAGCAGTGCCATAAAGCACACTATAAGAGGTGATGCAAACATCACAGATGATGTGGAGTCAATAAAAAATCTTATGAATATGAATTACGATATCAAGAGATAGGCTAATCTTACAAAAGTGTAAGGCAGGGCAGGAAAAGTGTAAGCCAAATCGATGGCTGGGAAATATGGACTCTGGTAAACTTTAATCATCAAAGGAAACACATAGACAGTTTATCAGGGAGGAAACATTATGAGAAGCATAATAGATAGTATATCAGTAGGATTTACAGTATTTCCGTTTTTTGCATTTATCTTTACCCTGCCGATAATGGCAGCCCAGCTTATAAAATATAAGACCATAAATGCAGTTAGAATAGCAATGAATTATGGCATGATATTGTATCTGCTGTGCGTATTTTCACTGGTATTTCTGCCCCTGCCAGATATGGCAAAAGCAGCCCAACTCACAGAATATAAGGCTCAGCTAGTGCCATTTCAGTTTGTGGCAGACATAGTGAGGGAATCACCACTTGTAATCACAAATGCACACACTTATATAC
>CAVKUD010000282.1:0-2785 GCA_963659315.1 Senegalimassilia sp.
TCCATAAGGAAAAAGAAAATTTATGTGCCAAAGAAGCAGAGGGTGTGCTTGCCCAGATGACAGACCGAGTTCATGAGGAGAAATTCAAGCTGGTTCCAGATTGCGCCGTGTGCCAGTCACCCTGTGGAAACACCAGCGACTATGATGCAAGCCTCTTTAGAAAGAGTCAGGCTCCAAACCAGAAGCTTAATCTGGAGATAATAGCAGGACTTGAAAAAATTGCCTATAGCATCAGGCAGAAAAAGGCAAAGCTTCATCTGGATGATGATATCAGCGGCTTATTTTTCAGGGCGCTTGCTGTCACAAGCTTTGACTGGGCAGAGGCTGACCTGCTTGAGCTTAAAGCAGAGGTTGACAAGTACCTTTTAATTTGTTAGCATCAAAGGGTAAACCGTTGATTGAGAGTAGTAGGTATATGAAAGTGTCTCAGAGAGCTGCAGGCGGTGGGAAGCAGCACATGGAAATATTCTGAATGGACTCATGAGGGCAGCCCGAAATCATAGTAGGCGCTGACGGCATCGGACCGTTATATCGTAGGCATATGTTAGTATGTGGTAAACTTAGGTGGCTAATAAGACTTTAACAGGCTCTTATCCTTTGGGATGGGAGCCTTTTTTGACCATAAATAGCACTCTAAATTTCCTCATACCAGATTAATATTTTGGAGGAAAAACAGATGGGAAAAATTATTTTAACAGGTGACAGACCAACAGGCAGACTTCATGTAGGACATTATGTAGGCTCTCTGAGAAGAAGGGTAGAGCTTCAGAACTCAGGAGAGTTTGAAAAGATTTTTATCATGATTGCTGATGCCCAGGCACTCACAGACAACTTTGACAATCCGGAGAAAATCCGTCAGAACATTATAGAGGTTGCTCTTGACTATTTATCAGCAGGACTTGACCCTGCAAAGTCTAACCTCTTTATCCAGTCTCAGATTTCTGAGCTTACAGAGCTTACATTTTTCTATTCAAACCTTGTTACTGTATCCAGATTACAGCGTAATCCTACAGTAAAAAGCGAGATACAGATGAGAAATTTCGAGACTAGCATACCAGTGGGATTCTTCACATATCCTATCAGCCAGGCTGCCGATATTACAGCCTTCAAGGCTACTACAGTTCCAGTTGGAGAGGATCAGCTGCCAATGATTGAGCAGACCAGGGAGATTGTCAGAAAGTTCAACTCAATTTATGATGATGTGCTGGTTGAGCCAGAGGTGCTTTTACCAGAAAATGAAGCATGCTGCAGACTTCCAGGCATAGATGGCAAGCAGAAGATGAGCAAGTCTCTTGGCAACTGCATCTACCTTGCAGACACAGAGGAGGATGTAAAGAAAAAGGTCATGAGCATGTACACAGATCCTACCCATATCAGAAGAGAGGATCCAGGCCATCTGGAGGGAAACTGCGTATTCACATACCTTGACGCATTCAGCAAGCCAGAACATTTTGAGGAATATCTGCCAGATTATGCTAACCTTCAGGAATTAAAGGATCACTATACAAGAGGTGGACTTGGTGATGTGGTAGTAAAGAAGTTCTTAAACAATGTATTGCAGGAGGAGCTTGCACCAATCCGTGCCCGCCGTGCAGAGTATGAGAAGGACATCCCTGCTGTATATGAGATTCTCCGTCAGGGAACAGAGGTTGCCAGAGAGACAGCAGCCCAGACTCTTTCAGAGGTGAAGCGTGCCATGAGAATCAACTACTTTGAGGATGCAGAGCTTATCAAGGCACAGAGTGAGAAGTATAAGGGAATTGCAGACTAAAATAGTAAAATGTGAGTTTTATTTTATTGCCAGACGTGTTAAAATATCTATTGTCTGGGCAGGCTTTGGCTGTCATGCAATTTCTGACAAATAAAGGAAGGGAGGTACTGCTGCATGGTTAAGTACTACAGAACCGATGACAAAAAAATCAGAGAAGTTGAAGGAATCGCAAGCGGTACCTGGATACAGATGATACATCCCTCCGTTGCGGAAGGTCAGAAAATAGCCGATGAGCTGGACGTGGATATCGAAGACGTACTGGCTGCCCTCGATGAGGAGGAAAGCTCACGTATCGAGCTGCAGGACGGATACACACTCATCCTTGTGGATATACCAACCACAGAGACCAGGCATGACAAGGAAGCCTATACGACTATCCCTCTTGGCATAATCCTTACAAGTGATGAAATCGTCACAATCTGCACAGAGGACACACCTGTATTGCAGGCGTTTTTAAATAACAGGGTCAAGGAGTTTTCTACCAAGAAAAAGCTCAGATTTGTATATCAGATATTGTATAGAATCTCGGTTTTATACCAGAGTGACCTTCGTATCATAGACAAGATGCGTACAGAGATTGAGGAGCGAGTTGCTGAGGACACAGAGGAAGTCGACCTTATCGCACTTCACGAGTTAGAGTCCACACTGGTATACTTTGCCACATCTCTAAGAGCAAATGGAGTAGTGCTTGACCGCCTCACCAGATACAAGAGGCTGGAACAGTATCCAGAGGACAAGGAGCTGCTTGGAGATGTAATCGTCGAGAATAAACAGGCTATAGAGATGACTGGTATCTACAGGGACATCATAAACGGAACCAGAGAGCTGATGAGTTCGGTCATAGACAACAGGCTGAACAACGTCATGAAGTCGCTGACAATCATCACTCTTGTAATGGCTATACCGACAGTTGTGTCTGGAATCTATGGAATGAATGTCAATGCCAAGTGGGTTCCCCTCGCCAATACAGCTCATGGATTTGGGATAATTATCACTGCGATTATTGTGGTGTGT
>CAVKUD010000283.1:0-2772 GCA_963659315.1 Senegalimassilia sp.
ATACAGATGTGCCTATTAAATATGAATATTATGATATCGAGAAATCTATTACCAGTCAGGAGGACAGGGTGCTGAAGTATTATCGTGCCCTGAGCAAGGAGGGGCAGGATACTATACAGAGTCTGATTCCGAGGAAAATCTAGGTTACATGCGTATAGGGAAGCTATCAGTGACAGATTAAGTGGTTATAGTCAAATAAAAAAGATAGCATACTGTTTTGGCGTATGCTATCCTTCAATTTGATGCTATAAAATCAATTTTTTTCAAAATATCCATTTTCACTGTCTTCTGACCATTTCTCGTACATTTCCAAATAATGTCTTTTTATAAATTTCTGTATTACACGAATCTCATAATCTGACAGCATCCCTCTATGTTTAACCTCTGTACTTCCATCTGCCCTGACAAAAAATTTTGCAGAACCATCTTCTGTCATTTTTTTGTCGCTGGCATGAACATGCATAGCCTCTATAATGCAATGCTTTGTATAATACAAATAATATCCTGCGACCTTCTCCTGATAATATTTCGGCACTACACTACCTCCATAAATTCTTTGTCCTCATTCCAGATATTTACAATAATCCTTTCCTCTATTGGGTCTGTATTACTCTCCAGAATTTTCCCTTCACTAGATAAGAGTACCGCTCTGTCTGGTCTATTCAAATTGAGTACAGCAATATTCCCATCCCTATAAGTGAAGGCATAGCCCCTAATTATCATATTGGCTTCATCAGCAATTTTTTTAATTTCATGCTCACCCATTCTTTATTTCTACCCCCTTTATATCCTTTAAAAATTTTTGTGGATTCATATACAGGTTTTCTAATATTGGTGTCAGGTCAATATAATCTTCACATTCCTTTTTACCATAGTTCTTTGATACTACGACTATATAACCATTGTCCCATTCTTTGACAGAAACATACTTTTCAAGATTTCTGCTTGTCAGAAATTTAATTGTACGATTTTTATAGGTAAAATAAGTATATTCTCCTGAATTACTTAAATATGCAGTATTATCCAAACCAAACACCTTCTTTCTGTTAGTAATATTATAATACATAAAACCTGCAACTGGCAGCTTTTATTGCATACTTTAATATATAAAATGCACAGACTTTAAATGTCCGTGCATTTATTTTATACATTAATTTAATTAATTATATTTAGTTCTTAGGAACCAGCTTCTCAGTTCCACCCATATATGGCTGAAGTGCCTTTGGAATATTTACAGAACCATCTGCATTTAAGTTGTTCTCCAGGAATGCAATAAGCATACGTGGTGGTGCAACTACTGTATTGTTAAGAGTATGTGCAAAATACTTCTGTCCATCCTCTCCCTTTACACGAATCTTGAGACGACGAGCCTGTGCATCGCCAAGGTTAGAGCAGCTTCCTACCTCAAAGTACTTCTTCTGACGTGGTGACCATGCCTCTACATCACATGACTTAACCTTGAGGTCAGCCAGATCTCCTGAACAGCACTCAAGAGTACGGACTGGTACATCCAGACTTCTGAAAAGCTCTACTGTGTATGACCACATCTTGTCATACCACTCTTTTGACTCCTCTGGCTTACATACTACAATCATCTCCTGCTTCTCGAACTGGTGGATACGATATACTCCACGCTCCTCGATTCCATGAGCACCCTTTTCCTTACGGAAGCATGGTGAGTAGCTTGTAAGTGTATATGGAAGCTTTGACTCATCATTGATTGTGTCGATGAATTTACCAATCATAGAGTGCTCTGATGTTCCGATAAGGTAGAGGTCCTCTCCCTCAATCTTGTACATCATGGCATCCATTTCCTCAAAGCTCATAACTCCTGTTACCACATTTGAACGAATCATGAATGGTGGGATGCAGTATGTGAATCCCTTATTAATCATAAAGTCTCTTGCATATGCTGTCATTGCAGAGTGCAGACGGGCAATGTCTCCCATCAGATAGTAGAAGCCGTTTCCTGCAACCTTTCCTGCTGCATCAAGGTCGATTCCATCAAATCTCTCCATGATATCTGTATGGTATGGAATCTCAAAGTCAGGCACTACTGGCTCTCCATATTTCTGAATTTCCACATTGCAGCTGTCATCTTTTCCGATTGGTACAGATGGGTCAATGATGTTTGGAATCTTCATCATGATTTCTGTTACCTTGTCAGCAAGCTCCTTCTCAAGTGGCTCAAGCTCTGCAAGACGCTTAGAGATTGCAGCAACCTCTGCCTTGACTCCCTCAGCCTCTTCCTTTTTGCCCTGTGACATAAAAGCACCAATCTGTTTAGACAACTGGTTCTTTTTTGCACGGAGGTCATCTGCCTCCTGCTGTGCAGCTCTCGACTGCTTATCTAAGTCTATTACTTCATCCACAAGTGGAAGCTTGTGATCCTGGAATTTCTTTTTAATGTTCTCCTTGACTGCGTCAGGATTCTCTCTCAAAAACTTTAAATCTATCATAGTTCCTCCAACGTTACTTTATTAAATACCCTTTTGAATATTCTCTTGCCATTGTACTCTGAATATACACATTTTGCAAGATTTCAGATTAGTTAAAGTTCTTTAATGGGTATTTATCTGTAAGCTCTTTCACAATTTTGCGGGCTGGCTCTATAGCTGGCTCACCCTCTTTGATAAGCATTGCTATTGCCTCTGCCACCTTGTCAAAATCATCCTCCTTAAGTCCTCTTGATGTAGCTGCTGGTGTGCCAAGACGGATACCGCTGGTTACAAATGGCGACTTAGGATCATTTGGTATAGTATTCTTGTTTGC
>CAVKUD010000284.1:0-2762 GCA_963659315.1 Senegalimassilia sp.
AAATACCGACCTCCAATCGTTAGATTTTTATGTCTAACTTTTGGGGGTCGGTACAAAGGTCAGCCTTTTTCTTTATTTAACATTTATTTAACAGCGATTGCCTCTATCTCAAGCATAACATCCTTTGGAAGTCTGGCAACCTCTACACAGCTCCTTGCTGGAAATGCTTCTGTAAAAAATGTAGCATATACTTCATTGATTGCTGCAAAATCATTCATTTCCTTAATGAATACTGTTGTCTTAACAACCTTATCCATGCTGCTTCCTGCTGCTTCAAGTAAGTTAGAGAGGTTTGTGAGAGCCTGCTTAGCCTGCTCTACTGAGCCTGCTGGAATCTCTCCTGTTGCTGGAACAACTGGGATTACTCCTGATGTATAAACCATACCATTTACCTCTATAGCCTGTGAGTATGGTCCGATTGCTGCTGGTGCCTTGTCTGTGCTGATTACGTTTTTCATTTCTAATTCCTCCATATATTTTCCTATATTTCAAACCACAGATTATACTCTGCGGATTTTACCATCTGTCAAATCTATCTTTCTCTCCTTATACAGATGTCCGATTGCCCTCTTGAAAGCATTCTTGCTAAGCCCGGTCTCTCTCTTTATAACCTCAGGGCTTGCCTTTTCTGAAAATGGGAGGACACCCGCATAGGACTCAAGAAGCTCCATTATTTTTTCAGAATCCGAGTCCATCTGGATGTAAGCCTTTTCCCTCAGTGTCAAATCAAGCTTGCCATCCTCCTTGACTGCTGTGACCTTTGCATCTATCACATCACCAACTCTTAGGAAGGATGTGTCCTCATGGCGTGGGATTCTGGCAGAAAACTTATCATCAACTGCCACAAAGCAGCCGAAATTATCGGAAAACTCATAGACTCTTCCCGATACCATATCATCCTTTTTATAAGGTGACCCCTTTGACAATAAATCGTAAAGTCCTCTCATGCTGGCACACAGCCTGCTGCTCTTATCTATATATAAGGTAACAAGAACCTCATCCCCAGCCTTAACCTTCATGGTCATCTCTTTATATGGAAGGAACAAATCTTTTTCCAGCCCCCAGTCAAGAAAGGCTCCGATTTTTCCACATTCCTTTACCTCAAGAGGTCTCACCTCACCCACAGAAAGCTTTGGCTCATTTGTTGTGGCTATAAGCCTGTCTCTTGAGTCCTTGTACAAAAATACTCTTATTTTGTCTCCGAGCTTTATTCCCTCTGGTACCTGCTTAGCTGGAAGAAGCACTCTCTCCTCTGCTCTCTGCGACTCTGCAAGATAGATTCCAAAATCTACTTTTTTGATGTATTCAAGCTCCTGATATTCTCCTAATCTCATAGTTTTTCCTTTCGTCTTTCCGTCCTCATTCTTTGTCACGCTTTTTCTTTATTATTCAATAATTAAAATCTAATGTCAATAAGCATTACTCTCCGATAAACTGCACTACTGCATAGGGCTTGTCTTCTGTGTCAGCCAGAACAACCACTATACCCTCATCCGTTTTCTTCACAGAGGTTTTGATTATATCTCCAAGCCTTGCTTCCTTTTTATATTCTACCCTAAGCTCTCTTATTTTAAAGACTGCTGGCAACAGCTCCTGAGCAATAGCAACATACTTTTCATTATTCATATGCTGGTTGCTGTCTATAAAAAACTTAGGCACAGCCATCTCTGCGCCTGCCTCCATATCCGCCGGCAGCTTGATTTTCCTTGAGCTGCACTCCATTTCAAGCTGAGGTGATACACCATACTCATTGATGATATCATCTGGCACCTTTGTCGGTCTGCCAGTCAGCGTGTCGACCAGTACCCACACTGAGTTTGCATAAGCAAGTCGTTCTCCATTTTTTCTATCCAGAGTGAAATTTCTGTAACCGTAAAAGGCTTTCATCTCATATGCCCATGTCGACACTGTCACTTCTTCAAAAAGATGCGGCATTTCATCACAGCATATCTGCCATGAGGACAACACCCATGCCAGATGGTTCTCCGACAGATAGTCCACGCCTCTGTTTAACGACTCAGAATGTGCCACACTGCAGTCCTGAAAATAATTCATCAAGGCTGTCAATGTCAGATTACATTTATTATCCACTTCACTGTATCTTATTCTGCTATCAAACTGGTACATATGCCCTCCATTCTGCCTTATTCGTCACCGATATATTTTTTCACTTCAAGGTCATGCCCTAAAATCTGTTCCTTGCTTATAACCTCAAATTCATCTGGCTTAAAGTCTTTTCTTATTGTAATAGTGTTCAGGCAGTTATATCCATTTCTACAATACAGCTTAAGCGCATCCATATTTCTTGCTGCCACCTCAAGATATATGGCGTCAGAGTATTCCTTTACAATATCCTCAGTAAGCTTAAGCGCCTGTGTTCCATAGCCGTGTCCCTGATATTCTGGCAGTATAAACAAATCCTCAAGCCAGTCTATATTGCAGCCTCTTGACCCAAGATGCACAAAGCCTATTGTTGTATCATCCAGCATGACGTAATACAGGACATGATCATTGCCTGTCCACACACGCAGGTCTTCCATTGCTTCTTCGTCTGTGGGGGTGTAGTCGTTGTGGGCTATCCAGAAGCGTTTGATTAAGTCGCATAAAAGTGACTGGTCGTTGTTGTATATTTGTAGTTTGAGCATTTTCGTTTCCTCACTATTTTTATATAAAAAGAAAGAGAACTTCGTCAGAAGTTCCCTCAAAAACTGGCCCACAAGGATTCGAACCTTGAAATGACGGAGTCAGAGTCCGTTGCCTTA
>CAVKUD010000285.1:0-2726 GCA_963659315.1 Senegalimassilia sp.
TTGCTTACGATATCCATGTTGGCGATGCTGCCCTCTTCGTAATCAATAAGGTTTTTAAGTGCAAATACTTCGTTTGTTTTGATGTTTGTGTTCATAGTAATCTCCTTTTCTGTGTTGTTTTCTAAAATGATTTCTGTATAAACAAGACCGGTATCAGTCTCCATACCGCATAATGTACCACCCGGAACAATAAGCACTGTATCTGGCAGAAGCTCAAGCTTTTTTGCCTCTTCTCCTATTATAATGTTTCCCTTGCCAGAAGCACCGATATACATTGTAATGTGGTCATAGCTTTCCTGACTTATGGAGGTATCTTTTCCCAAAGAGAAATGTGTTACTTTTGTTATATGACCAAGCTTTGAGTCTCTTGATATAGTAAATCCATCCCGGATTGGTCTTATTCCTTCGATTGTAAAAATCTTATCCATGAACTGCCTCCTTTTTATATTGTTTATGAGCCTAATATAAAGTAAAATGAATAAAAAGGGAAGTACGCACATGAAAGTAACATACTAACCTAAAGTAAAGTATGGGAGAAAACAGATGAAAAATACATGCAATACATGTAATTCCTGCTGTCACACAGGAGAAGAAATAAAAGATACAGATTTTGGCTATACACTTTCCATGATAAATGGCAAGTACAAGCTGATTATTATGTACTGGCTGTCTATGCACCAACAGGTCATGAGATACAATGAGCTTAAAAAATGTCTGGGCAGCATTTCCCACAAGACCCTGAGCAGCACCTTAAAGGAGATGGAGGCTGACGGACTTATAATAAGGAAAGAATACCCACAGATACCGCCAAAAGTGGAGTACAGCCTGTCTGAGAGAGGACAGTCACTGGTGCCTATTCTCGTTGCAATGTGCGACTGGGGCGGAAAACACAGGGATGATGCTTAGAAAACCTATTGACATACTAGGAATAAAGGCTGTACAATATGCGAGAATTATAGAAGAGGAGCAAAATAAATATGCTTAATCAGTTTTCAAGAACACAGCTGCTGCTGGGCGAGGATTCCATGAAAAAGCTCTCAGAGTCGAGAGTTGCGGTCTTTGGAGTAGGCGGAGTAGGTGGATATGCCTGTGAGGCTTTAGTCAGAAGCGGAGTAGGGCATTTTGATTTGATAGATGATGATAAGGTCTGCCTGACCAACTTAAACAGGCAGATTATAGCGACCAGAAAGACTGTGGGAAAATACAAGACAGACGTGATGAAGGAGAGGATGCTGGAGATAAATCCAGATGTGGATGTGACAATTCACAAGTGCTTTTTCCTCCCAGAGAACGCAGATGATTTTCCATTTGCAGAATACGACTATGTCATTGACGCAGTAGACACAGTGACAGCCAAGCTTGAGCTTGTCATGAAGTGCAAGGAGCTTAATGTGCCTATCATAAGCTCAATGGGAGCTGGCAATAAGCTGGATGCCAGTGCCTTCCGTGTGGCAGACATATATAAGACTAAGATGTGCCCACTGGCAAAGGTCATGAGACGTGAGCTTAAAAAGCGTGGAGTAAAGAAGCTTAAGGTGGTTTATTCAGAGGAGAAGCCAACCCGTCCGATTGAGGATATGTCAATCAGCTGCAGGACACACTGTATATGTCCTCCAGGGGCTGCTCACAAATGTACAGAGAGACGAGACATACCGGGAAGCGTGGCATTTGTCCCATCAGTGGCAGGACTTATCATTGCTGGTGAGGTTGTGAAGGATTTAACAGGCGTTAGGAGTGCAGAGTAGATGAATCAGGAACTATTAGATAAATATGATAAATTAAAAGAATACATAGCGTCATTTGGAAGCGTGGCAGTAGCATTTTCAAGTGGTGTGGATTCCACATTTTTGCTCTATGCGGCAAAGGAGGCTTTAGGTGATAAGCTTATAGCGGTAACAGCCTCATCATGCTCATTTCCAGAGAGGGAGCTAAATGAGGCAAAGGCATACTGTGAGAAAATGGGCGTGAAGCACTTTATAGTAAAGTCAGAGGAGCTTGAAATCGAGGGCTTTTCCCATAATCCAAAGAACAGGTGCTATCTCTGTAAGCATGAGCTTTTTGAGAAAATCCGTGCAGTGGCAGATGAGCAGGGCATAGCGGAAATCGCAGAAGGCTCAAATCTTGATGATAACGGAGATTATAGACCGGGACTGCAGGCGGTTGCAGAGCTTGACATAAAGAGTCCACTGAGGCATTGTGGTTTTACCAAGCAGGATATAAGGGATATGTCCCAGTACCTCAATATTCCAACCTGGAATAAGCAGTCCTTTGCCTGCCTGTCAAGCAGGTTCCCATATGGGGATTTGATAAGCGAGGAGAAGCTTAAGATGGTGGATAAGGCTGAGCAGCTGCTCCTTGATATGGGCTTTCACCAGCTGAGAGTCAGAATACATGGAGATATTGCAAGAATTGAGCTTGACCCGTCAGAGTTTGATAAATTCATGAAAGAGGAAGTAAGGACAGAGGTTTACAGCAAGTTCAAGGAGTATGGCTTTGCGTATGTGGCACTTGATATCATGGGCTATCGTATGGGAAGCATGAATGAAACTATATTGTAGAGAGCTATGTAAGGGCTGCGGCACTGGGAAGTGCGCAGTCCTTTTTATCGTATAAGAGAAGTACGATGAGAAACACAGCATGCAAGCTGGCTTGCAAGGCTGTGTTCCGAAATCGGACGACCTAACGAAAAGCGAGAATCATAGTTGCGAAGCAACGGAGAAGCAGCG
>CAVKUD010000286.1:0-2669 GCA_963659315.1 Senegalimassilia sp.
GACAGGACGGTAAAATAAAAAGTGACCGAGCGATGAGTCCTGTGACGGTTCTGACAGGACGGTAAAATAAAAAGTGACCGAATGATGAAGCTGACCTACGAGAGGCTAAAAAGTCTCTCGTTTCTTTTTACTCAGTCGAGTAAATATTCCCAGAAGGAGAAAACTAAATGAATTTACCAGAGAATGATTATCAGATTCTCAGGTTGACGGATAGTTTTTATAATATGTATCCAAATCCGCCATACAGAGAAATCTTGAAGAAAAAGCAGAGAGCATATAATTGCTTATTATTTCAGACACATTATGATTATTTTATCTGTATTCCATATAGAACAGAAATCAGGCACGAGTATGCCTTTCATTTTACAAATACAATGAGAGCCAGAAAGCACAAATCAGGACTTGATTATAGTAAGGCTGTTATAATAACAAGTACAAATTATATTTGTTCAACAGGCGCTATTATTGACAAAGATGAGTTTAATGAGACAATGATTAATTTGGAAAAAATAAAAGAAGAAGCACTAAAATACGTTGAGGATTATGTGGAACATATGAAAGGGACAAGGATATTACATAAAAAAGAATTTGAACGAAGGTATGGGTTTTCACCACTTAAGTATTTTCATAAGGAATTGGGAATATAAATCTTGACAATATAACAAAATATCAATATAATTACCGATGGTAATTATCGTGGATAATTATATTCGAGAAACGGAGGCAGCCATGACCCCAGACAAAATCAAACGAATGCTTGACGCCTGCTATCAGGCAAAGCGAATCAGGGAGCTGTTACCACCCTTGCCAAGCGGGGTGACTCCTGCATACATCCAGTATATGGATGTAATCAGTAAAATTCAGAACTTACAGGAATATGCCAAGGTGTCAGATGTGAGTGATTATCTGAAGCTTCCAAGGCCAGGAGTTACAAGAACCATAAACGAGATGGTGGAGAAGGGCTATTTAAAAAAGAGTACGTCCGATGAGGACAAGCGTGTAACCTATATAAACATTACGGAGAGCGGACAGCTATTGTCTAAGAAATATGATGCTGATTATTACAGCAGGCTGTGCCCATATCTGGAGCACATATCAGATGAGGAAGCAGACTGCATGATTGATACAATAGAGAAGCTATACATGGTAATGAGTGAGAGGAGAGTTGACATTGAATAATTCAGAAGCAGATTTTACAACAGGAAGCATATTAAATAAGATGCTTAAATTTATGATGCCAATACTTGGAGCACTGGTGCTTCAGGCGGCATATGGTGCAGTTGACCTGTTAGTAGTGGGCAGATTTGGCACTACGTCAGGACTTTCAGCAGTATCTACTGGCAGTCAGGTTTTAAACCTTGTAACCTTTGTGGTTATACAGTTTGCAATGGGTATCACGGTGCTGATTGCAAGGTATATAGGAGAGAAGAAGACTCAGGAGATTGGCTCAGTAATAGGAGGAGCCACAGTTGTATTTGCAATAATATCCGTAGTACTTTTTGTGATTATGATTTCATTTGCAAGTCAGATTGCTGTGCTTATGCAGTCACCGAATGAAGCAGTGGGTGCTACAGCTACATATATCAGAATATGCGGTGGAGGAATATTTTTTATAGTAGCATACAATGTGCTTGCCGCAATTTTCAGAGGACTGGGTGACAGTAAATCCCCACTTATATTTGTAGCGATTGCATGTGTGGTAAATATAGCAGGAGACCTGATTTTAGTAGCACATTTTGGAATGGATGCAGCAGGAGCAGCCATGGCAACAGTATTTGCCCAGGCTGTCAGCGTTGTATTTGCAATTATTCTTCTTATTAAAAAGCAGCTTCCATTTAAAATAGAAAAGCATGATTTCAGAATAAACGCAAATTGCAGACGTGCAATGAAAATAGGACTGCCACTTGCCCTGCAGGAGCTGCTCACACAGTTATCCTTTGTAGCTCTCTGTGCTTTTGTAAACAGACTGGGACTTACAGCCTCATCCGGATATGGGGTGGCATGTAAGATTGTAAACTTTGCAATGCTTGTTCCAAGCTCATTGATGCAGTCTATGGCATCCTTTGTATCTCAGAATGTGGGTGCTGGAAATGAAAAAAGAGCAAAGAAGTCTATGTTTACAGGTATGGGCATAGGACTGGTAATCGGCTGTATAGTATTTGTCTTTATTATGTTTAAGGGAAATCTGCTTACAGCTATATTTACAACAGATCCAGCAGTTATCCAGCATGGATTTGATTATTTAAAGGGCTTTGCACCAGAGACCATTGTCACAGCGATTTTATTCAGCATGGTAGGATACTTTAACGGACATGATGATACTGTATGGGTTATGGTACAGGGACTTGCGCAGACACTTCTGGTTCGTCTGCCACTTGCCTACTATATGAGTATACAGCCAGATGCAAGCCTTACAATGATTGGACTTGCGGCACCTGTTGCCACTGTGTTTGGTATTCTGCTTAATGGCGGACGATATATCTATTGTAATAGGAAAAAATAAGAGACGCTCACTTTTCTTTATCTGCATATAATGTTAAGATTTGTATAATACAAGGAAAAGAGGAACTTAATCATATGGAAGAGGTATATAATCAGATTATTGATGAAAAAGTATGGCTTGAGATGTTAAGAGACAGAAATGACACAACACATATATATAATGAAGC
>CAVKUD010000287.1:0-2609 GCA_963659315.1 Senegalimassilia sp.
TATGTAGCAAAGGCAGAGTCTGTGGCTGTTGGAGTAAGCAGCGCCATGGCATTTGCAGACCCTGAGATTTTAGGCATCGATGTTAAGACGCTTGAGAAATTCTACAGTGATGAGCCTGAGCTTCTTAACTACAAGAGAGTAATTGATGAGATTATGAGGAAAAAGGCACACACTCTCTCAGAGCCAGAGGAGAGAATCCTTGCAGC
The DNA here is from genome assembly GCA_963659315.1 of Senegalimassilia sp. Classification (GTDB taxonomy): domain Bacteria; phylum Bacillota; class Clostridia; order Lachnospirales; family Lachnospiraceae; genus Roseburia. The sequence continues at coordinate 207 of CAVKUD010000287.1, forward strand.
AGCAGGAGAGGTGACATCTGCGCCAGACAACATATTCTCTATGTTTAACAATGCAGACATCAGATTCCCTTATATCACAGATGTTGAGGGCAATAAGATTCAGATTACACATGGAAACTTTATTGATTTCCTTTCAAGCAAGGATAAGAGCTTAAGAAAGCAGGCTTTTCAGGGGGTATATGACACCTACAAGAAGTGGAGCAACACACTTGCAGCCACATATATTTCCCAGCTTAAAAATGACAGCTTCTATGCCAAGATGAGAAAGTACGACAGCCCAAGAGCTATGTATCTGGCTGATGGCAACATTCCTGAGAGCGTATATGATAACCTGATTGAGACAGTACACGCACACTTGCCAGCCCTTCACAAATATATGGCAATCCGTAAGAAGATGCTTGGTGTGGAGAGACTTCATATGTATGACCTCTTCGTGCCAATCGTTGAGGATGCTGATACCAGATACACATACGAGGAGGCAAAAGAGCTTGTAGTCAAGGCACTTGCACCTATGGGTGAAAATTATGTTTCTATACTTAAACAGGGTATGGAGAGTGGCTGGATTGACGTATATGAGAATGAAAATAAGAGAAGTGGGGCCTATTCATGGGGCGCTTATGGCACACATCCATATGTGCTTTTAAATCACGTAGACAATCTGGACTCTGTATTTACACTGGCACATGAGATGGGTCACGCTATGCACACATATTTCTCAAATGAGACACAGCCGATTACATATGCTGAGTATCTTATTTTTGTGGCAGAGGTTGCATCTACATGTAATGAGTCACTGCTCATGCACTATATGCTGGAGAACTGCACAGATGACAATGAGAGAAAATACCTCACATGCCATTACCTTGACAGCTTCAGAACAACACTTTTCCGTCAGGCACAGTTTGCGGAATTTGAGCATATCGCCCACGAAAAGGTGGCAAATGGGGAGACTGTTACCAAGGAAGACCTTTGCAACATATGGTACGACTTAAACGTGCAGTACTATGGACCAGACATGACTGTTGATGAGGACATCAGATATGAGTGGATGAGAATTCCTCATTTCTATACACCATACTATGTATACCAGTACTCAACAGGATATTCTGCAGCAGTTGCTTTTTCAAAGAAGATTCTTGAAGAGGGACAGCCAGCTGTTGATACATATATCAAAAACTTCTTAAGCGGTGGATGCTCAAAGGATCCAATCGACCTGCTTAAGAGTGCAGGGGTTGACATGAGTTCTCCAGAGCCTGTTGATTCTGCTCTTAAGGTCTTTGAGGAGTATCTTGACAAGTTTGAGAAAGAGGGAAAATAAAATGGAGAGAATAAAGAGCTTTACAATAAATCATAATGTGCTCACTCCTGGATTTTATGTGTCAAGGGAGGACGGAGATATTATCACATATGACCTCCGCACAAGAAAGCCAAATGCAGGGGATTACATGAGCAATTCCACAATGCATTCAGTTGAGCACATGTTTGCTACAATCGTGCGCAACTCAGAGATTGCAGATGATGTAGTATATTTTGGACCTATGGGCTGCCAGACTGGATTTTATCTGGTTGTGAGAAAACAGGAGCCAAAGAAGGTATTTGAAGTGACAAAGAAGGTGCTCAAGGAAATACTGGCATATGATGGTCCTGTATTCGGGGCATCAGCAATCGAGTGTGGTCATTATGAAAACCTTGATTTGAATGAGGCACATGTTGAGTGCCAGAAATATCTTGATGTGTTAAATGCCCAGACAAACATGGAATTTACATATCCAGAGTAAAGCAGATACTTTTTATATAAAACAGAAACATTAGAGAAACGGAGAAATAAAATGCGAATTGGTGTAATTGGCGCAATGCAGATGGAAGTAGACAACTTAAAGGCTGTAATGGAGGAGGTTACTACTGAGACCTACAGCGGAGTGGAGTTTGTATGCGGAAAGTATGCTGGCAAAGAGGTAGTAGTAGCAAAATGTGGAATCGGTAAGGTTTTTGCCGCAATATGTGCAGAGGCTATGATTCTTAAGTTTGATGTAGATAAAATTATCAATATCGGGGTGGCAGGCTCACTGACAAAGGATCTGGGTGTCCTTGACGTAGCTGTTGCAAATAATGTGGTACAGCATGACATGGATACATCACCACTTGGAGATCCTGTCGGACTTTTATCAGGTATCAATATGGTGACACTTGATGCAGATAAGGATATGAATGACTTACTCTGTGACTGCTTATCAGACAAGGGTATCAAATTCAAAAAAGGAACTATTGCAACAGGAGACCAGTTTGTTGCTACAAAGGAGCAGAAAGACCGCATCACTGGTATGTTTGATGCAATCGCAGCAGAGATGGAGGGCGGCAGCATAGGTCATGTATGCTATATCAACAATATTCCATTTGCTATCC
>CAVKUD010000288.1:0-2588 GCA_963659315.1 Senegalimassilia sp.
CCCTTGCCTCTATTGTAGAAGCTTCTGGAGCAGCACCCTTTACTGCATTAGCGCCTACTGGCTTTTTATCTACTGATAGCTTGTAGCCCTCAGCTGTTTTCTCGATATTCTTAACCTCTGTATTGAGGAAAAATTCAACTCCGTTTGTGAAAGCATTCTCTGCAAATGCCATTGTCATATGGAATGGACAAACGATTCCGCCTGTTGGAGCGAGGAGGGCACATGTCACATCATCTGCGAGGTTTGGCTCTATCTCCAGCAATTCATCCCTGTTTAAAATCTTAAGGTCTGGAACACCATTTGCTTTTCCTTTTTCCAGAAGCTTCTCAAGACCTGCTGGATCCTGTTCTTTGGTGCAGACAACCAGTGAACCGTTTCTCTTAAATGGAATATCCAAATCCTTGGATAACTTATCCATCATTTCGTTTCCTCTTACATTAAGCTTTGCTTTGAGTGTTCCCGGTGTTGCATCAAAGCCTGCATGGATAATGGCACTGTTGGCTTTTGAAGTGCCACAGCACACGTCTTCATCTCTTTCGATGACACATGCGCTTACATGATATTTTGACAACTCTCTTGCGATGGCACTGCCGACAACGCCAGCACCGATAATTGCTACATCATACATAGTTTTATCTCCCTTTCCTTTAAACCAGAACACAAAAAAAGCAAAGGAAACAAGACGAATTATGTTCGCCTATTTACCTTTGCTCATGTCTCTTGGTATACGTTTTTTAATTAAGTTAATCATATCACCGTAAATGAAAAAATGCAAGATGTATTTGCAATTTTATCATCAAAATGTCAGCGTAACTGGCACAGGTATTTGATGCAAAAGCATGCAAGAGAAGCTGCCAGTGGCAGGTTCTCTGTATGCCAAAGTATGCAATAAAAGCTGCCAGTGGCAGGTTTTATGTATTATGCCAGCCCCTGCTTCTTACACACATCACAAAGCACGCACTGGTCGCAGTGGGGCGTGGTACGGGCGGTACATACGGCACGGCCGTGGTCTACCAGCCGGTGGCAGAAATTATTGCTTTCCTCTGGTGGGATTATTTTCCAAAGCTCCATTTCCACCTTCTTTGGGTCCTTTATGCCATCCACAAGCCCTATGCGGTTTGACAGCCTGATACAGTGGGTGTCGGTAACGATGGCAGGCTGCCCGTAGACATCACCCATTATGAGGTTGGCACTTTTTCTGCCCACACCAGGAAGCTTTAATAAATCCTCCATATTGTCAGGCACCTTGGAACCGTATACATCCCGTAACATCCTCATGCAGCCACTTATATCCTTCGCCTTGCTCCTGCCCAGACCGCAGGGTCTGACTATAGCTTCAATCTCGCTGACATCAGCCTCTGCGAGAGCGTTAATATCAGGAAACTTTGCATACAAATCCTGCACCACAACATTGACTCTGGCGTCAGTACACTGGGCGGCAAGCCTTACAGACACCAGAAGTTTCCATGCCTCATCATAGTCCAGAGTGCAGTCGGTATAGGGATATTCATTTTTTAAACGTTCAATAACAATTCTGGCAAGCTCTTTCTTTTGCATATATTCTCCACAGTGCTGTATTTTAGTAACTGATTAAAAGAATACAGCTACATCTGCAACTTCTTTACGCTTTGGTCTCTGAGGGTCAGACTCACGATAGCCAACTGCGATAACAGCGACAACTTCCTGAGAAGCAGGAATAGCCAGCAGCTCTCTCAACTTGTCAGCATCCCTGATACCCATAATTAAAGTGTCAAGCCCCAGCTCTCTGGCTTTTAAAATAAGCAGCTCATTTGCAAGTCCCAAATCATATGCGCCCCACTCGTCACCAATTTCATTAGTAGGCTGACCATCACGCTCAAAACCAGAGCGGGTCTTTTCAAAGGTTGTGATAATCAAAGCACCGGCATTGGCAGAGCTGTTTTTGTTAAACTCAGGCAAAGCCTCAGAACGAATCTTATCTTTCATATCAGGGCTGGTAACAACATAATATCTGCCAGTCTGTGAATTTTTCCATGTAGGTGCCTCAATAGCACATTTTATCATCTCTTCAAGGTCTGACTTTTTGACCTCCATACCAGCCTTGAAAGCTCGAATACTTCTGCGTTCTTCAACTAATTTAGTAAATTCCATGATGGGTGTCCCTCCTTGTAATTAATTAGTAAATAATTGTCGCAATATATCCAGCGAAGTGCCAGGAGCAGCCTCTCTGGTTGGTTGCAACTAATTTCAGTTAATTATAACTCTCTGGCAAATGGATAGTCAATCGGATATGATTATTTGGATACGGATATTCGTATATGGTCAATCGTGATAAGAAGCGATATAATGAAATAATAAAAACTCAAAATATAACTTAGAATAATAAGCCATTAACAAATTGAGCGTGTTACACGGATAAAGAATTTGTACAGATAATAAATAATAAGTAAGCAGTTTAAAAGGCTATATAATAACAAGAAGTAGCAGTTTAAAAAGCTATATAAATTACTCGTAAACTGAGATTGGATATTGAGCTGGGATAGTCAAAGGACTGGGGCTTGTGCAGGATATTAGATTTTCTTAATGTTCTATACACTTCACAGCGACTC
>CAVKUD010000289.1:0-2587 GCA_963659315.1 Senegalimassilia sp.
GATATGCACATGAGCTGGATGGATATAGCGCCAGCGCTTTGTCCCATGATGGTGATATTATTAGGATTACCGCCGAAGTCTGCAATGTGATTTTTGACCCATTTGATAGCTGTGACCTGGTCATCCAGACCGAAGTTTCCGTCTCTGCCGTATTTTTTCTTTAAGTCCTCATGGGCCAAATAGCCCAGTGGTCCGACCCTGTACTGGATGCTCACAAAGACTATGCCACGCCTTGCATATTCGTCACCGGTTATGGCGCTGTCGTAGCATGAGCCTGAGTTGAAACCGCCACCGTGTATAAATATGATGACAGGGCAGTCACTTTTATCCTTTGGTGCAAATATATTGAGGTTTAAGCTGTCCTCAGCATATGTAAAATCTATGTCTTTTCTAAACTCATTGTAGTAGAAGAGGCGTTCTGGGATGTCCAGATGTCCGTTGTAGGTGCGGTACTGGGTCACGACACTTCCATATTTTGTCGCATCAAGCATGGTCTGCCATTTATCGACAGGTGTGCAGTACTCAAATCTTTTGGCAGTAGCAAAAGGTATGCCGAGAAAGGCATTGCAGTCACCATAGTCAAGTCCCATAATTTGCCCGCAGTCTGTTTCAAGTAATATAGTTTCTGACATCTTCCTTCTCCTTTATCATAAATTGCTATACAAAATTAATATATATTGTATTTTATCATCATTTTGCCCAAAAATACTATAGCTTTTTTTAAAGAAATAGTGTATTATAATATTAATTAAAAGATTTAACTAATTGCCTTGGGGGAGGCAGCACAATTTATATGGAGGTTTTTACTATGAGCGAAAAACATGCAACCCGTGGCATCACGACCAGAGAGAAAATGGCGTATGCCTGTGGTGATTTTGGAGGAGTGCTTACATTTTCTCTGATTTCATCCTATCTGACACTTTTTTACACCAACTGTCTTCATATTCCACTGGCACAGATTACCATTCTGATGCTGGTTGCCAGAATATGGGATGCTGTCAATGACCCTATCTGGGGTGGCTTTATTGATTCCCGCAAGCCAACCAAATACGGCAGGTTCCGTCCTTATGTTTTCTGGGCATCTATTCCGCTGGCTATAGCAGCAGTCCTGATGTTTCTCAAGATTCCAGGACTTACACCTAACCAGTATCTGATTTATGCCTATGTTACATATATTTTCTACGGCATGATGTACACTGGTGTTAATATTCCTTACGGTTCTCTGGCATCTGTTATTACTGATGACCCGATGGAGAGGTCTTCACTTTCCGTATGGCGTTCTGTAGGTGCTGGTTTTGGAAATATTCCATCCATGGTTTTATTCCCACTGCTGGTCTATACAACAGTTGTAAATGATGATGGCACCACCACAAAGACTCTTGATCCGACTAAGCTCAGCATTGCAGTACTTTGCGTGGCAATCGTGTCAGTGGCTATATATGGACTTCATTTTAAGGGCACCAAGGAGCGTGTGGTAGTTCCACCAAAGCAGAAGCAGGAAGGCAAAATGCACGTTTTCCGTACTGTTGGGGACCTGCTTAAAAATAAGCCTTTTGTATACTTAAGCCTTGCTTCTATGCTTCTTATCGCATTCCAGATGTATACACAGACTACCTACAATTATCTGTTTTTATACTTCTTTGAGAAGCCGGGACTTTACAGTATCGTAACTGTTGCAACCTACCTTCCTATGGCAGCTTTCCTGCCATTTATCGGCAAGCTGGTTCGCAAGTATGGCAAGAAAGAGCTTTGTGCTTTTGGCATGCTTTTTGCAGCGATTATAAACTTTATCATGTTTGCATTAAAGTTCACACCGATTGTCACAAATCCTACAGTTTTTATGATTTTACTGCTCTTATCAGGTGCGGGACAGACCTTCTTAATCCTTGAGGTATGGGCACTTGTTACAGATGTAATCGACTACCATGAGTATAAGACTGGAAGACGTGAGGAGGGCACAAGCTATGCTGTATTCTCTTTCACCAGAAAAATCGGTCAGACACTTGCTGGTGTCGGAGTACCGGTTCTCCTTGCAGCAATCGGATATAATGTTGATTCTGTAGAGCAGAGTGAAGGCGTTGTAGAGAGACTGTATGATATGGCTACACTGGTGCCAGCAGTTGTTCTCCTCATCATGTTCTTTATCCTTGCATTTGGATATAAGCTGTCAAAGGATAAACTGCCTGAGATTTATAAGGAGCTTGAAGCTAGAAGAGAGCAGGAGTAAACAGGATATTTATTTGAGGCTTTGCAATTACTTGCAGAGCCTTATTTTTTACTGGTATAATGAGCGTAGGCAATGAGACGTGCCAAATATGATATACATGAGTGTGATGGGCTTGCACAGGAACAATCATGTATATCATATTTGATAGGGCGAATGCCCGTACATCCCAAGAAACACTCTGTTTCTTGGGATGAGCACGTAAAAGCGCAGCAAAATTTACACGGAGGTTTACCTATACAATGCAACAAAAGAAATCAATCCTGCCCGTCATAGCACTTGCAATCTTTAACTTCTGCTTCCTGTGTACAGAGTACATGTTTGACGACATGATGGCGATGGTGGCAGACAGCACAGAGGTGG
>CAVKUD010000290.1:0-2545 GCA_963659315.1 Senegalimassilia sp.
TTCTTTTTCAAAAATAAGAATATCAAGCGCTGTCTGCAGATTCCGTGCTATGTACTTATGGCATGGGAAGCCCAGGGAATATTTTGTCAAATTCATTTTTATTTCCTGGCATATTGAAGCTGGCTCATATAGCGGTCATTTACAAATATGCCGTATCCTTTCCTATCAACATCAGATTTACAATATCCGATTTAATAAATATCGTGACTATATTGTGTACGCAGGCACACTTGTAAGTCAAGAATTACGCATATTGCAGGAAAGTTGTCAAAATGCCACTTTTTTACATGGATAAACTTGTTTTATGCCAGCATTAAGTTATTATATAAATATAAAAACACTTGATTTGCAGGTGTGGCAGAAGCTACAATTTATATCAGTTAAACCCAAGGAGGAAAATATATGAAAAAGAACTTATTAAAAACTCTCTCAGCAGTGACACTGGCTGCAGGGATATTCGCAACAGCACTTACATTCCCAACAGAAGCAAAAGCAGCTGACAGTGTGGAAATCTACCGCCTTTATAATTCTGTAAACGGAGAACACCTCTACACAACAGATGCCCATGAAAAGGATGTACTTTCAGCCATGACAGACTGGACTTATGAAGGAATCGGCTGGTATGCGGCAGACACAGGAACACCTGTATACAGACTCTATAATGATGCGCTTGGCAACCATCTTTACACTACAGACACAAACGAGGTGAGTGTGCTGACAAGCACAGACAGCCACTGGTCTGTAGACAACAACGGGCAGCCACTTTTCTATTCAGGCGGTTCAGTTCCAGTGTACAGGGTATATAATGAGGGACTTAACGGTATGCACCACCTTACAACAGACAGGAATGAGTATGACACACTTCCAACATACGGCTGGAAGCAGGAAGGCATTTCACTCTATGCAGTAAGCCTTGGAGTTCCTGTACAGGCAGATTCATCTTCACCATCAACACCATGGGATTCTCAGGTGGCAAATAACTGTCCTTATGAGTTATATACCATGACTTACAGAGACTTTGACGGGGTGACATATTATGGATTCTATCATCCTGACATTGACCATGCAGATTGGGATAAAGATTGGGATTGCCAGGTTGAAAGTGGAAATCAGGAAATAGTCGAGTGGCCATACGAAACAGTTGATTCTGTGAAAATTGGTAAGTACGATGACATCGGAAAAGTATACTTTGACGGGTGCAAGGTAAAAGGACAATAAGATATAATTAATAATCTATAAAAGGATCAGGGAATAATTCTCTGGTCCTTTTGTAATGAAGGAATAGATTGTTACTTATTGACACAATTATCAACAAAAATAGCAAAATAAATATGTAAAACCTCTTGATTTAGAAGTGTGGTCAATAGGAAAATGCAAGGAGGCATATAGATAAGCTGGCTACAGATTTTAAATCAGGAGGAAGTGCAGATGCTGAAAAGGATATTTAGCAGAAGAAGAAAAACTGGGAATTCAGACAAGATAAAAAGGCGTATGGCAGGAATAGTCGGAGTGCTGGCTCTTGGCATACTTTTATCGATTAATATATTTACTACTTATGCGGGAACTGCCCCCTCATCACCAATTGGAACAGATGGGTATTTCGTTTTAGAGATAAAGGATGTTACAAATCCCGATAAACCAGTAACTGCTCAATATAAAATTTACCTGAATCCATACCATGATGATGGCTCGGCTGTGTGGTCAAATGCACCCTACAAGACAAAGGTGTCACAGCAACTAGTGAGTGGGCAGGCTACAAATATATTTGACTTTACGGTTACTGCAGGTGATGCCATCCAGGACGGATGGGCTGCCGTAAACCCAGGGGTATATGATGGCTCAAGATACTATGTCATACCGATAAATATAGATGTGAGGTCAGCAAACGGGAATTCGTCCATCTTCATAAAGGATGAGGTTGGATTTGAAGATACTACAACTGAGAACGGAAGTGACTACAATACCTTTAAACCAAACCACGAGGTAGGAAGTGCCCATCTTTACCTGGAGATGGATACAAATAACTGTGGACTCACCCATCTTCATGCAGGAGGTGAGGATACCCATTGTATTATCACTTTAAAGATAGACAGGTCTGACAGGACACTTACAGCCCATCCTAACGGGGGAGAATTTAGTGACAACAGTTCAAAGGAAAACAGGGACTATAAGGTAACAGTGGGTCAGCAGACCAATAATTCCATTGCAACAGCAACGCAGAGTGGAAAGAAGTTCACTGGCTGGTATACAGCCAGTGGTCAGAAAGTATATAATGCAGACGGATCTTTTTACAATGATTCAAGCAACCCATACTGGAATTCAGAGGGACGCTGGAAGATTGAAGGAGACGGAGAGGTATATGCACACTATGAAAATGCCGAAACAACAAAATATACCTTTAGTGAAACACATGACAGTGGAATCGATTCTGTATCAGGTGCAGGCACGTATGAGAAAGGCAAGCAGGCTAAGGCGAGGATAAGCGTGCCACATATCTGTGCGTATAATTTAAGTTATATTTGCAAATAACACAATTATAGAGTAT
>CAVKUD010000291.1:0-2492 GCA_963659315.1 Senegalimassilia sp.
AAGTTCCAAGTTCCTTACCCTGTGTAACAATCTTATCCATATCTTCGTATGACATGTTGTTCTTGTGACCATATGTACCAGACCAGCATCCTACACAGTGCATGTTACATGCATCTGTCGGGTCAAACAGAATCAACCATGGGATATTACAGTTGTACTTCTCACGGTTTGCCCTGATTGTCTTTGTTCCACGGAAAAACGCTTCGTATCCTAAATTCAGAAGGAATTTCTTAGCATAATTTGGATTTGTCTCATCCAGAACACGGTTTATGAATTTTACCCATCTGTTTTCTGGATTTTTTACATACTCTCTAACCTTATCCAGTACTGCCTTATCTGTACCTTCTCCCCAGAAAACCTCTGCCTTGTCAATAAGACTAAGGAATGTTTCCTGTCTTTTTGCGATATCGTCTGTCTTTGTCAGCTTACCAACGATACCATTGACCATTATCTCAAAAGCCTTCCTTTCTGCTTTATGCTGTGCGTTTTCAACTAATGAAGCCATTGAACTTTCTCCTTTTTCTTCTTTGTTTAATATCTACCAATATTTTATAATTACTATACTTATAATTGTCTATGATTAATTACTGATACGTTAACCACCTACACATAATATATTAAAGTATATCATAAAATCAACTATTTTATTAAACTAAAGAGTAAATTTATAACGTAATCAAATGCGGTTCAACATCAGGGTCATGGTTTGCAATTGATTCCACACAATCAGAACTCAGGCTTTGCTCACGAATCCACGCCAGAGATTTCTTCTGCTGTTCCTTGTTGTCTGCAATACCTGATGTAATCTGCTCCTCCCATGATTTTCTTGCATAACCGCCATCTGAGAAAAGCAATACATATTTTCCGTTCTCATTGGTAATTTTCAAGGCACACAAGCCCTTGCAGTGCCCCGGAATATTTACCATAACAAGGCTTTTATCCCCAAAGATGTCATATGATTTCTGCGCTGGTCCAACTGTTCCATTCCAGTCAAAGCCCTCTATTTTTGTTTTGCTCCACCAGTCACTATTGTAGCGGATTTTGTTCATCAGACTGCCATTTCCCGCAAAACTGATTTCATCATTTGACACAAGTATTCTTTTTGCGTCTTTTACCAGTCTTAGTCCATTTGCATGGTCACAATCCAGATGAGAAAGTAATACCATATCCAAATCAGAAGGCTTCACTCCAAGTTTGGCAAGTTGTTCGTCAATAGCCTCTCCCATTGGAAGAACTCCCTGATTAGTTTTGTAAAGCGGAAAACCGCCAAGAGATTTAATTTGCGCTTTTTTATCAAATTCTCCATTTGGACTCATATCTCTATGCCAGCCACAATCAAATAAAATCTTTCCGTGACTGCATTCTATCAGATATGCAGAGACCGGCAGCCAGAGTCTGTCTTTCTTTTTGCCAAATATACCGCTTGCCTTGATAGGATTGCAGTGCTCACCACCAAAAGGCAGTTCTGGTGCAACGCAGACTCTGCCTGTATGGAATACATGTATTTTTATTTCCGACATTGTAAAATCCTCCATCATATGTCCTTTTGACTTCTGTCCGGTAATTCCGATGTAATACTGACAGCTTTTTCTAAAGCACCTATTAACAATTCAAAGCTTTTCATATCATCTTTTGTGTGCATCACTTCACCTCATGCCCTGTAACTGCCTCAAAGTGATATTTTGCAATGCCAAGGTCAATCTGCGAATAGAAGCCGCCCAGATTTTTGGCTGTCACAATTCCGTTTCTCAGTTCAAACAGAAACTTCTGCTGATTTACCGCTGTCGGTGCAAGCTTTACCGCTTCCATGCCATTTTCAAACCATTCTGTAACCTCATCCGCACGGGAAAGCTCCGAAATGCTCTTGCTCTTATGCATGACTCCCTGTGTCTCCCCATACCCAAGGGCTATGATAATAAGAAGCTTCTGTCCTCTCTTTATCTCAGCCTTTGTTTTACCATGAGTCAAGGCTACCCAGCAGGTATTTAAGCCAAGCTCCTGACACTTGAGCACAAGCTTTTCTCCATAATATCCAGCCTTTTCCTGGTCGCTTTTAGTCCCTACAATAGCAATATAATTCTTTACATTCTGGAACTTGCCATAATGAGCCATGGCAGAGTCAAAGCATTTCGGTTCATCATAAATTGCCTGAATTGACAGATTGCTCTCCTCATTGACATCCTTTATGAATGAATTGATTTTATCTCTCTTGGCTGGCTCGATTGGCTGATTCTTGTATTGTCTTACGCTGTGGCGCACTCTCATAAGGTCTAACATGTCCATTGTATTATCCTCGCTTTCGTTCAATTGATTAAACCAAGTATACCATATCTTTTGAGGAAAAATTCAATGGTAAAGGAAATCGAGACCATTAAGCAAAAATAAGCCAATATATAGACAAAATCATCTACATATTGGCTCATTAATTTTACTCCTCATGCTTCTCCATAAAGTAAATCCTAGACCCAAAATCCTGAAAATATCTGGTCTTG
>CAVKUD010000292.1:0-2491 GCA_963659315.1 Senegalimassilia sp.
GTCTATATGTGGCTGGCTGACAGAGACCGCAGAGGATGGGATTAAGGATGGCGATATTGACACTGAATTTAATAAAAGCCACCAGATAGAATTTGCCAGCTATGATGCAGAGAGTGACTTTTTCACATGGAGCACCAATACAAATGAAAGCAGCTGCAGGCTGCCTGTTATCTATGTGTGTACACCTCAGAATATGAAATACTTTGAGAGTGAGAGCCTGCGGGCAGTAGGACTTGATGGCTATATCAAATTCAGGGACAGTGATACAATGCAGAGATATTTGAGCCAGGAGCTTCTTGAGCAGTATAATCTCGTGGATAATAACCTGCAATTTACTGATGTGGCAAGCTATGTGGATGGTCTGCAAAAGGACTTATTGCAGACTGTGACCTGGTTTGGTCTGGTTTTTCTCATCCTTGCGTTAATCCTGATTGGTATTATGCTGGCACTTGCCACGGTGTACAGGCTTGCAAATGAAGAAATACTGAATGTAAAGAAATTCCTGGGCTATGGCTTTTCCAATATGTATGGAAGGCTTGTGGCAGGACTTGGGATAATCAATGCAGGGCAGCTTATGGCAATGCTTCTGGCAAGGTCACGGTTTGGACTGGCAGCAGTTGTGCTTGTCATTATCATGCAGTGGATAATATTCCTAAAATACATGACCAGAAGGGAAACACAAAATATCATACAGGCATTTAAGGAGAGATAAGAATGGCAAAAATGGTAGAAATCAAAAATGTATCAAAAAGCTATGGCAGCAGGCAGATTTTTGAAAATCTGAGCATAAATATAGAACAGGGGGAATTCGTTTCAATCATAGGGCCAAGCGGCTGTGGTAAATCCACGCTCTTAAACATGATAGGACTTTTAGAAACGATTGATTCAGGCAGTATTTATATAGAGGGCAGGAAGCTGCCAGAGCTAAACAGCAGAAAGGCGACGCTTATCCGCAGGAATGTTATCAATTATCTCTTTCAATCCTATGCCTTAATAAACGATATGACTGTTATGGAAAATGTCTTAATTGCGATGAATTTCATGAATATATCTAAAAAGGAAAAAATTCGCAAGGCAGAAGAGATGCTGGATAGGCTTAAAATCATGGAGTTAAAGGAGCAGAAAATCAGCAGCCTGTCTGGTGGAGAACAGCAGAGGGTCTCCATTGCAAGAACTGCCCTAAAGCCTGGCAACCTGATTCTGGCAGATGAACCTACAGGGGCACTTGATGAAAACACAGCCAATCAGGTTTTTGACCTTATAAGAGATTTGAGCAGGACTTATGGTAAAACAATCATTATGGTGACACATAACAGAGAGCTTGCACAGAGAAGTGACAGGATTATTGAACTGTCAAGCAAGAGCTGACAGTAAGCCTTAAATCACAGGATTAAGGCTCAATGTGCAGCAAGGCTCCCAGCTTATGAAACACCTTCTGTGGTATGGCAAATCCAAAGATAATGCCCAGCACGATAGCACCTGCAACCTCAAAGGTCTCAATACCCTTGGCAGATGACATGGCAGTATCACCATTAAAGAGGTAGTAGGCAGTGTAGAAAATGCCTGCTCCTGGAACCAGAGGGAAGATACCAGTCAGAAGGTAAACTGTGACAGGCGTCCTCCTTGTGACAGCAAGGATTCTGGAAACAATAGTCAGAACCAGAGTAGCCACAAAGGATGCAAAGACAACGCTGAATTCCTTGTGTACAAATATAAAGTATACAATCCAGCCCAGCGCACCAGTGAAGCCGCAAAAGAAGAGCTGCTTTCTGGGTGCTGAGAATAAAATAGCAAAGCCCAGGGTTGCAAAAAGGGCAACAATAAACTGAATAATAAATTCCATCTTAAATACCTCCAAGATAATGCATGGCAACAAATGGCAGACAGGCACCAACTGCGATACAGATAGCTGTGATGGCAGCATCTAAGAGATGAATAGTACCTGACAGGTAGTCACCGTTATAAATGTCTCTGATAGCTGTTGTGAAAGCAATACCAGGCACAAGAGGCATAATCGAACCTATGATGATTTTATCCTGATGCAAATCCAAGCCAGTACGGGCAACAATCATGGTGAGTATAGTTACAAAAAGGCTGGCGAAAATATTGGTAAGGATTCTTGAAACCTTGCCTTTTTTTGTTGCAAAAAGCAGAAATTGCTCACAGATACCTATGCCAAAGGCAAAAATCAGGTCGAGCCAGGTGCCACCGAACAGATAGGCAAAGCCGCCACTTCCGATACCGCAGGATATGACCTGAAGCCAGCTTGGAAAATCGGGTATGCTCTTGCATTCATCCAGCCTGTCCCACGAATCAATCAGGGAGCACTTGTGAGAACAGATGTCTCTGGTGAGCTGGTTTAGGGCGGCTACCTTTCCGAGATTTACAGAGCCAAGGGGAACATGGCGGACGATACTGCAGGAGTCCTCCTTGTTCTCGTTGGCACTGGCAAAAATTCCGTTTGACAATACATATACGTCGAATTCCTCCA
>CAVKUD010000293.1:0-2478 GCA_963659315.1 Senegalimassilia sp.
TTGTTACACAGGGTAAGGAACTTGGAACTTATCTTTATTTTATGACAGGTGGAGAACCTACAGTTCGTAAGGCTGATATCTTAAAACTTGCTGAGAAGCATAATGATTGTATGTTTGGTCTTTTTTCTAACTCTACTCTGATTGATGATGAGTTATGTCAAAAGATTGTAGAACTTGGAAATATTACATTCCTTCTTTCTATTGAAGGAACACCTGAAACAAATGATGGTCGTCGTGGTGACGGACATTATGCAGCAGTTATGAAGGCAATGGATCTTCTGAAACAGTATGGTATCGTATTCGGTACTTCTATTTGTTATACAAGAGCCAATGTAGAGGCGGTTACAGATGAGAAGTTCTTACGTTTCATCGCTGATAAGGGCGCACGTTTTGGATTCTACTTCCATTACATGCCAGTAGGACAGAACGCAGCTCCAGAACTGATGCCTACATTGGAACAGCGTGAGGAAATCATCAAAAAGATTCGCTGGGTTCGTACAGGAGACAATGATATCGGATTTTTCCCAATGGATTTCCAGAACGATGGAGAATTTGTTGGTGGATGTATTGCAGGTGGACGTAA
Source organism: Senegalimassilia sp. (assembly GCA_963659315.1). GTDB lineage: Bacteria > Bacillota > Clostridia > Lachnospirales > Lachnospiraceae > Roseburia. Next base: position 584 of record CAVKUD010000293.1, read on the forward strand.
CTACTTCCACATCAATGCACAGGGAGACGCAGAGCCTTGTGTATTTATCCACTTTTCAGACTCTAACATCCATGATAAGTCAATTCTTGAGATGTTGCAGAGTCCATTGTTTAAGGCATACCATGAAGGACAGCCATTTAACAGAAACCATCTGCGTCCATGCCCTATGCTTGAGAATCCAAAGCTCTTAAGAGAAATGGTAAACAAGACTGGTGCTAAGGGAACAAATGCTGAAGCAGAGGAGACAGTTGAGCATCTTTGTGCGAAATGTGACCACTATGCAGAAGAGTGGGGACCTGTTGCAGACCGTATCTGGGCAGAGCAGAAGCATAAAAAACCTTCTTATGAGAATTACACAGAAGAAAAGAGAAAAAATCCGAAACTTGCAGCCTTTGAGCATGCAGACGGATCGAATGGTCTTAGAGATGAGGATATTGAGTAATTAAATCAGGTTATAGTGCTCCGAAAAACTTGTGTTTTCCGGAGCATTTTTTCTTGTGTAGAATCGATTGCAAACCATGACGCTATAAATTTACGTTTTAGTTTAATTAAAGCGTTTCAAAACACGTTTCAGATACACGCATGCAATAATCGCAACAATTATTTCTGTAATGGGAAAAGCCATCCATACACCGGTAACATCAAAGGCTTTTCCAAGAAGATATGCAGCAGGAAGCAGGATTATAACCTGTCTTGCAGCAGATATAAGCATGCTGGGAGTGCCGATAGAAAGCCCCTGCAGGGCATAGCAGACCATGATTGATACACAGGCAAAGACAAAGCTTATACTTGTGATACGAAGGGCTGTTATGCCTAGTGCAGTCATTGTAGCTGAGGCATTAAAAGCCATCATAATCTGTCTTGGGAATAACTGTAAGATAATAAGTCCTATAAGTCCAATAAGGGCAGAATAGATTCCGCTTAATTTAATAGATTCTTTTATCCGATTATATTTTTTAGTTCCAAGATTGTAGGCAACAATAGAAATAAGAGCATTGTTAAGTCCAAATGCAGCCATGGACACAAAGGTATATAGTTTAAAGTAGGCACCAAAAACAGCAGCTGCAGTAGTAGAAAAACCAAGTAATATTTTATTGATGCCAAAGGACATAATACTGCTTATAAACATTGTGATTCCAGCAGGAATACCCACAGCACAGATATTTTTTATGTAATAGCTATCAGGTTTTAGATAGTGAAAAGAGAATTTTATCTCTTTGTTGTACTTGATGTTAAAAATAAATCCAAGCGTCATAGCGATAATCTGTCCTGTTACAGTTGCTATGGCTGCGCCTGCTGTTCCCATAGCAGGCAGCTCGAAATAACCAAATATCAGAATCGGGTCAAGTATGATATTGATAATAGCTCCTGTTATCTGGGTTATCATGGTATAGGTTGTGCGTCCTGTTGATTGAAGCAGCTTCTCTACAACAAGCTGAAAAATCTGTCCAAAAGAAAATATTGATATTATAGACAGGTAATCAAAGCCCATGGAACAGATTGTCTGCTCACTTGTCTGAATATTGTAGAACCATTTCACACCAAAGATTCCAAATACTAATAGGATAAAATACACGATAAAGCTTAAAATCAACCCATTGCCTGCGGTTTTGTTCACAGCCTCCTTATTTTTTTCTCCCAATAAGCGTGACAGCAGGGCATTTACTCCCACACCTACACCAGTTCCCAGTGCTACAATCACATTTTGAATAGGAAATGCAAGAGATACTGCGGTAAGAGCCTCCTCACTGTAGTTGCTTACAAAAATACTGTCTACAATATTATAAAGGGCGCCGATCATCATAGAAAGGATCATAGGTGCTGCCATGGTTAAAAGTAATTTATTTATGGGCATTGTGCCCATTTTCTGGTCTTCCATATGAAGAACTCCTTTC
>CAVKUD010000294.1:0-2455 GCA_963659315.1 Senegalimassilia sp.
CCTTGACGAGGACTATTTCATCAAGGTGAGAATACTGGAGACAGCTGTAGGGGAAGTAGAAAAGATATGTAATGTAACCTTCAGGGATAAAATTCCAGAACGGCAGGAACTATTGATTCTGATGGACGAGGTGCAGGGCTTATATAAGGATGAGGGATTTAGCAGTATAACCCATCTCTTTGCCTATGGCAATAAGAAATTTGTTGTGGATAAAGAAAATTATGCAGAGGTTATCATGATGCCTTTTGAAACTATCATGGTTCCGGTTCCAGCAGGCTATGACAGGATACTGACTGGGGAATATGGCAGTGATTATATGACACCAAAACAGGTGGCATCCTTCCATGATTATCCGTTTTATAAAAAGCATTTTAAGACCTTGTCTGATGCTATGAAAGCGGAGAACCAGGATGAATTTCGAGCCAGGATAGAAAGAAGGTCTGCAGGGTATTATGTAAAGTTTTTACAAGCCACGGCAGAGCCGGTACTTGAATATGCAGAGACTGAATTTGAATCAGAGGACAGGGAGACAGAGGAACTGAAACGAATCCGCGGGGCGGAGGCAGAGGTTCTGGAGGAAATTAACCGTATATGCAGCAAGTATAAGCTGAAGGTCTACATGATAAATGAGGAGGCTCTGGAGCCAGGTTCAGATAATGTAATAGGACTAGGACATGAGCTGCAGCTTGGCATGTTTAGGGACCAGTATAAGAAGCTCATTGATATACTGCCAGAAGAGCTGGATGTCTGGTTTGATTATCGGGATATATATCACGGCAGCAGCCATGCAGAGCTTAGGACATACATTATAAGCGATGCTTATAAGACAAAGGAAGAGGACTATAGAAAGAGGTTTCATGGCTGCCCACATATTGTAGGGCTGACCATTGTGCCTATAGATGGTCTGTCAGAGAACCAGACAAGGGAGAGTCTCAGGAAAAAAGCCTTTGATGGTCTCATGAGGTCTTCAAAGGCTGTAGCAGAATCAGGACCATATCCAGAGGAGGCTCTAAAACTGGTGGAGGAATGGAAAACCATTGTACAGGTTAAATATTCAGATACCTGTAACCTGCGTCAGGAGTTTGTCAGGGCAGCAGACCTGCTGGCTGCTTCCAGCAGCATAACAGATGTGGAAAATGTCACAGTCTTTAAAGACCCTGACGAGGGTTCCATGAAGCTGTGGAGCAAGGCGGATTTTGACCACTGTGTGAGAATTGCCTATGGAAAGAGCAGTGTGCTGCTGCCAGTCAGAGCTTAATGGAGGATTCGCAAGCGAATCTTGAATGTGGGTCATGCCCAGGCATGAACCTGAAACAGACACAAGGAGGTAGGATTTATGAAGTACTTAGCGAAAAGATGTATGTCAGTAATTATGACCATGTGCATGCTTGCCCTTATGATAGTGACAGACTTAAGCATGGTCAGGGCAGAGACAGTCTATGTAGACAGAAAGGCAGATGTAGTATTTGTCATTGATGGAACAGGCTCTATGGATCCCTACATCAGCTCGGTAAAGACTAATCTGTCAGCCTTTATCAGCCAGATAAATGGTGAGGGCATAGATGTCCGTGTAAAATTTGTGACCTACAGGGATATTACATGTAATGAGACCACAGTAACTTCCAGCTGGTATACCAGTGCAGATGAGGCTATCAGCTACTTAAATACTGTGAGTGCATCGGGCGGTGGAGATGCTCCGGAGACCATGCTTGATGGAATAGGACAGCTCTTTAAATCAGGCTTTGGCTTCCGTACAGATGCATTTAAGTTCTGTATCACCCTGACAGATGCAGATACTAAGATTGACAATACCATGGGCTATACCTGTGAAGAAGAGCTGGTGCAGAAGCTGGTAGACAATGCTGTAAACAGCTCAGTGATAACCAGTTCATCATGCTTTTCTACATATGAGAGCTTTGTGTCCTCGGATGGCGGAGTGCTGGCTGATATATCAGGGGATTACAGCATTGTGCTAAAGGAATTGGCAGATTCTGTAATTAACGGAGTTGAAAACATGGTAGTCCATGAGATATATCCCACAGAAGGACTTGTGAATCAGGCACAGAAGGTCACTGTAAAGGCTACAGGTTTAAATTTTGACGAGGGCTTCAGTGTTACACTGGGAGGCCAGGCTGTCAGTGGCTTAAAGCAGACATCCACAGGCTTTGAGTTTACAACGCCTGATACATTGGCATTGGGCAGTTATGATATTTCGGTAACAAATGGAACAGGTGCGGAGGCAAAGACAATTGGCCAGTATACATATGTTTCAAATGAAAGCGAGATAGGCTATAAGGTACTCAAAATCAAGCCGGCTACAGGTCTGGTAGGGGAAAGCGTGCTGGTAAAGGTGACTGTGGATAAGATTTCCTATGCGGACGATTTCACTGTAACAGTAGGTGGAGAGACCGCAGAGGTGCAGAAAAAAGAGTCTGGATATTTTACTTTTAATGTG
>CAVKUD010000295.1:0-2403 GCA_963659315.1 Senegalimassilia sp.
TTTCATACATGGCAGTTACTTCCTTTTTAATTTATTGTAAGTATTATATGCAAAAACAATCGAAAAATCAATCGTATTTTTTTACGATTGATTTTTCGATTGTTTATAATCACTTATCACTTGTATTTCTATATCAGCAATTCCCCTTTTTATAAGCATCCTCCAACATCATTATTCCATGAAAATCAGGATTATTCTTCAACGAAAGCATTGCATCCTCATATGCTGTTTTTTCTTCCTGCAATAAATCCTCGTCCTTTGGCTCAGACATGATTTTTAATGCTTTGCTTATGAAATCATCCTTGTTGAAATGAGTCACCATAACACATGGAACTCTGTCTTTGCTGCCCTTGTCTCTGAAAATCTGTAACTCATTTCTCATACGTTCTTCATCATACATGTCCGACACCTTTGGGTCTTTTTTGTTTCTTATATCTCTTATACTTAAACGCTTATATGGAATATTGTTTCCTGTAAGAAACCATCCAATATCAGAAGCCAGACCTCCTGGCAAAACAGTGTATGTCTCCTCATCCTGAACCCTCAGTTCATCAAATCTAACCATAGTTATGCTCCTATATATCTCCATCATTGCCTGCTCTTTTTGATGCCGCAACCGCCTCTGCAATCACTTCAGGTCTTGAGAGATACTCCATCTGCTTTACTTCATTCTCCATTGAAGCCTTTAACTGCGCTTCCAGCTCCTCATCTGTGAGGCTGTCGATCTCCACGCCATCCATCTCTAATAAAAAAGTTGCTGATGTGTCGTTGAATTTACCTGCTGCCAGTTCATAGGCATGTACCAGCTTATCGTCAACTGTCAGTTCTCTGCCTTTTATCCTAATCTTCATCCTCTTCCCATCCTCTTATAGTTGCAATGAGTTCTTCCCTCACCTCTGGTCTTGAAAGATACTCCATGGTCTTTACCTCTTCCAGCATAACATCTGCCAGCTTACTCTCCATATCCTTGTCTGTGAGCTTATCAATATCATAGCCCTCTGTCTCTAGTAAAAATTTTGCTACCTTATCATTGAACTTGCCTGCTGCAATCTCATATGCATGCACCAGTTCATCATCCACAAATACCTCACTGCTTTTAATCTTGACCTTCATACAGTTTCCTCCTTTTAAAGTATCTTCTTCACCTTTTCATATGGTATCTCATATCTCTCCATCATCTTATCAAGCTCTTCCACAAAAGCCGCCTTGCCACCAGTTAGCAGCTGCAAATTTATAACATATACTTTTTCTGGTGTATAAAGACGCAGTTTCTTCCAGAATTCTTCCCCTCGTTTCTTTTCCCAGATGATTTCGATCTTATCTATATGTCTCCAGTAAAGCTCACGCTTCTTTCTGAGGGGATACTTTATAATCATTTTATCCCTGGAATAACGTATGCTTGTATTTAGCATGACAAACAGAAAAATTATGCTTACCAGACCACAGACAGGTCCAAACCACAGCGAGAACAATTCGGATTTCTCAGCATGCAGCATTTCATCAAGCAATCCGCTGCTATCCCCTGATAATATAAGCGCCAGATACATGGCTGCTACTATAAGACCTAATACAGCCAGAATATAATACTCTCCGCCGTATCTTAATACACATTTCTGTGGTTTTTCATAGCTGCGTGTCTGATAATACTCTGCCAGTCGGTCAGGACATACCAGTTTAAGCATTTTTAAAAACTGATTATAATTTATCAGACCGCTGTTTAGGGACAGCACCTTTTTTCCATCATACAGGTACAGATTTAAGGAATTATCAATATCCCCATCTATTTTTCTAATCTCGCTCCACTTGTATATCTGTGGCTTCTTAAACGGTTTCTCTATCTGTATTTTTTCCCCATCAAAATACACGCAGTCCCTCGCTGTCATATTGCCAGCGAGTATGGTAATAAAAAATGTCAGGAGTGCTGCTGCTATGCACAGTCCAAACATAAATCTGGCATCCTCTGGTGCCCCATCCATGATATACAGAGCTGTGAAAAATCCAACCACCGCAACCACAATTACCCCCAGTGCATAGAGCACATATCTCTTCCCTGGCGGCTGGCATACAATTCCCATTCCCTCTGGAATTCTATTTATCTGCCGCTTGTTTCTGCCTGTAATCAGGTATATGACGCCCATTACCAAAATCAGAACCAGCGTAAATATTATTCTCTGCATATGTATTCTTCCCTTCTTTTCCTAAACACTTATATTATATCTTTTATCAGAAAGAATGTCGATTACTATATCTATGCCCCTACTTTTGCACGATTTTAACAATCAAAGCAAAAGTAATAATTACCATTAGTAAGAAAATTTATAAAAAAAGGGATTAACCAGCCTGCGCCATGAGGTGACCCCTCAAAGTTAGACTTTTTACGAGACGACTTCGGTCGTCTCGTTT
>CAVKUD010000296.1:0-2399 GCA_963659315.1 Senegalimassilia sp.
CAGCGAATCTGTGGTCAGAGTCTTCTGAAGCTTTGCCAATGCTCCTATATCTCCTGCATGAAGCTCAGGCACTTCTTCCACCTTGCTGCCCTTTATCACATATAAATGACCCAGCTTCTCATCAAAGTCTCTGTGGTAATTGTAAAGTGTATCATCAGACTTAAGCACGCCTGAATTTACCTTAATAAGTGAGTATTTACCGATATATGGGTCAACAATTGACTTAAATACATAGGCAGTCTTTGCTTTTGAGAAATCATAGTTTGCTGGATATACCTCATTGGTCTTGGTATTGATACCTGCACATTCCTTTCTGTCAGGGCTTGGGAAATATTTAACAATGTCACACATGAGTGTGTACATTCCACGAGCCATAATATTTGACCCCATAAGTACAGGAACAATCGAGCCATCTATAACATTTACTCTCAGTGCCTGACGGATTTCATCCTCAGAAAACTCATCCCCGTTAAAGTATCTGTCCATAAACTCTTCACTGGTCTCTGCAACCGCCTCAAGCAAGGCTTCCCTGCAGATGCCCAGGTTTTCCTGTGAGTAATCAGGCACATCAAACTTATCTACTGTGCCATTGTCATTCCACCTCTTAGCCTTTTGCTGGACAACATTTACATAGCCCACAAACTGACCATTCTCCCTGATTGGCAGATGGAATGGAGCAATCTTCTTGCCATATAGGTTCTGTAAATCCTCAACCACCTGTCTGAAGCTTGCATTATCAATATCCATGTCCGTAACGAAAATCATTCTCGGCAGATTGTACTTCTCACATATCTCCCATGCTCTCTTGGTGCCAGTCTCGATTCCAGCCTTGCCCGATACCACAATGATTGCAGCATCAGCAACTGAGACAGCCTCCTCAACTTCACCCACGAAATCAAAATAACCAGGAGTATCTAAAATGTTTATCTTTACATCGTTCCACGGAATAGGAACAACTGATGTATGAATGGAAAACTGACGCTTTATCTCTTCTTTGTCAAAGTCACTGATAGTATTTCCATCTGCAACTGTACCCATTCGTGTTGTCAAACCAGCAAGATATGCCATTGCTTCTGTCAATGATGTCTTTCCACTGCCACCGTGGCCCAGCAGAACGACGTTTCGGATCTTATCCGTAGTAAAAACATTCATATAAGTACCTCCCAACAATATATTATATGGTTATATTGTACTAATATTGTCTGGTTTTTACAATAGTTTTATGCAAAATCACCTTAAATATTCACTTTTTTACTTTTACGCTTTAAGTTTCTAAAGAGATTTATTATAATAATATATAAAAATGAGTGATACGATTACTCGGAGGTAAATATGAAATTTGACAAAATCGGATTTATAGGGCTTGGACTAATCGGAGGCTCTCTTGCAAAAAAAATCAAGGAGCTAAAACCAGCCACAGAAATATATGCAACAGCCGGACATGCCAGCACTATCACACTTGCACATGATATAGGCTTATGCCAGAACAAGGCACCACTTGACATATCAGATTTTAATGACTGCGACCTTATTTTTCTCTGCGCACCAGTACATAAAAATGTAGAGTATCTGGCGCAGCTTAAGGATGTCATCAAGAGCGACTGTATCATAACAGATGTGGGAAGCACCAAAACAGAAATCCATGAGAAGGTCATAGAGCTTGGACTCGAGGACAATTTCATAGGCGGACATCCTATGACGGGTTCTGAGAAAACAGGTCTTGAATACGCTACAGAGCGCTTGTTTGAAAATACCTACTATATTATCACACCGACTGTTAAAAGCTCAGATTATAATGTTTTAGAGTTTAAGGATTTTGTATCATCCCTTGGTTCACTGCCTCTGGTACTTGATTACAGGGAGCACGACCATGCAACAGCTGCGATAAGCCATCTGCCACATATGATTGCTTACTCACTTGTAAATATGGTAAATGATATAGATTCTGAAAACGAAACAATGAAAACCATTGCCGCAGGCGGTTTCAGGGATGTCACGAGAATTGCGGCCTCCTCTCCTGTCATGTGGCAGAACATCTGCACTTCAAATAAAGAGCAGATACTGGGACTCATGGATAAATATATGGAGTACTTCGGCAATCTGAGAAGCTATATCGCAAATGATGACAGCGATACCCTCCTCAAATACTTTGGGGACGCCAAGGAATACAGGGATTCCCTTTTTATACCTGGCAATAAAATCAAGGATGAATTCTTTGAAATCTATGTGGATTTGCCAGACGAAGCAGGCGTTATCGCTATTGTTGCAAGCCTTCTGGCTTTCCAGAATATCAGTATCAAGAATATCGGTATTGTGAATAACAGGGAGTTTGACCAGGGTGTTTTGAGGATTGAGTTTTATGATTCTGTGGCTATGGAGAGGGCTGTTGAGATACTTGA
>CAVKUD010000297.1:0-2340 GCA_963659315.1 Senegalimassilia sp.
TAAGAATTTTTAAGTTCCTTTTCCCTGCTCTCTTTACCCAGGACAAAGCTGGATATATCGGTAAGTGTTCCCTGATAGAAAATCCCATCTCCTACCTTTACCAGTGAAGTGGCATCACTGACCCATATGTAGCCATCTCTGCCCCTCATACGGTAAATAGCATCAGATATCCGATTTGTTCCACAGTTCTCTATGATACGCTCCACAAAGCTTGTGGTAAGTATCCTGTCATCTGGATGAAGCATGTTGATAAATTTATTATCAAACTCTGTCTTTATCTCTTCTCTTGACCATCCGAATATATCCAGAAACCTGTCACTGACATAGAGGAAAGGGAACCCCTCCTCTGCCGCACATTGGTGATAGCCCCCTGGCATGCTGTCTATAGTAATCCTTGACAAATAATTCTGCCTCTCCAGCTCTGACTGTCTGTCAAGAAAGTCAGACATATCACTGCAGATACTAAGTATTGCAAGCCGTCCATCTTCTGCCTGGATAACCTTTCCCTTATCTACCGTCCAGAACCAGCCACCCTCCTTTTTGGGCATCCGATAGGTAGTCTTATAAGTCATCCCCTCATAAAAATTGCCATTATTCAAATCCTTCACTACCTGCTTCATATCGTCAGGATGTATGGTATTGCTGACTTTTCCATCAATTCCCTTTATAAAATCGTCCACATTATCATATCCAAGCATGTGGGCAAACTGCTCATTCACATAATATAATGGGAAATTTTCTTCACAATATCCACCTACAATTCCCACATGCTGGTCATCCGATAGTTCAAGAATAAGAGATTCGTTTTTTTCTTCTGTTATTTCCGCTAACATGCGCCACTCTCTCCTTCGCTTCGTATATTTAGATGTTCATGGTGAGATTTTCGCTTGCACTCATACATCCTGTCATCAGCGATACGATATATGAGGCGGGGGTCTGGTTTCAACACTTCCTCTGGGAAATGCTCATCACTTATGGCATAGCCATAAGATGCACTGATTTTTATTTCTGTACGTTCCCTGTTTTTGCTGTCAAGCCTTTCGTTCATGCTGGTAAAATACTTTTCCAGTTCTTCTCTTGTGGTGTCTTCCAGTATTACCACAAATTCGTCTCCACCAGTCCTTGCTGTGACTCCCTTTCCATCAAATGTATCTTTTAAAACATCTGCAAAATCCCTTATCAGCTCGTCCCCCTTTTCATGCCCATATGTGTCATTTGTCTTCTTGAGATAGTTAAGGTCAAAGCTGACAATAGCATAGTTATTTTCTCCAAGTTCTTTCAGTTTTTCATCAAAACTGCGCCTGTTTCCCAGCCCTGTCAGTTCGTCTGTATATGCCATCTGCTCCAGCACCGCCTGTCTTGCGTTATCGTAGAGAGCTTTGGATATTTTATTTCCATAATCCACCAGCATAGCAATCACTATTATCAGCACCGCAAAGCAGGTAATTGAACTGTATTCATTTTTTTCAAAGCCAATAAAGTATTTATTCAGATTAAATCTGATAATTTCAAATAATACAAGTATAATAGCGATAATAAAGCCTATCATTACGCTGTTAATATGCTGCTTATTGTATTTTATCTCATAAATACTGAGCAGCATGAAAAATACTATTGCAAGAAGCATAATCATATGTACGCCTGACAGAACATATGGCAGGTGGGCAATATTGGTAATCTGCAGCACAGAGGCAGCGGCTACAAATGCCAGCTCCAGCCCCACGAGTCCCCAGAAATATACTCTCATCCACTTTGGCACATCATCCCGATCTATCCTGTCTCTGAAATAATATGTAAAAGGCAGCGGAATCAAATATAGGGACAAATACTCAAGGTATGCCTTTACCAACAGGTCATCTGACATATACTCAATCAAATCGGAATTGCAGAGAGTCCAGCAGCCCATCAAAAATGAAAACATAGCTATACAGAAAGTCTGCACAAAGTTTAATGACCTAGACACCATGACCATGGATAAAATCATTATTATTATGCCAAAAATCAATAAAAACATTGCTGTTGCAAGATTTATTTTTTTCCCGCCCAAGTCTCTGGCTATAAATGTATTCCCATCTGTAATATCGACTGGCTGTATCCCATCAAAGGCATCATCTTCTGATACCTGTAATTCTATGGTGAGCTTTTTCCCTTCAGCATCAAGTGGAAATGCCACAAAATGTCTGCCATATCCCAGCATTTTCTGCTCCTTATATCGTTCTAACCCGAACTGATATATGACCGTACCACCTACCATCACCCTTACCGCTGAATGAACTGAATATAGAACAAGTGATGGCTGTGAGATGGAATCATAGGCTGGTATGTCATGGACCAGTACCA
>CAVKUD010000298.1:0-2325 GCA_963659315.1 Senegalimassilia sp.
TGCTTACACTGGTGGGAGTCAATGAGCCTGAAAGCCGTGTAAAGCAGTATCCCCATGAGTTGTCAGGTGGTATGCGCCAGCGTGTCATGATTGCCATGGCACTGGCTTGTGAGCCGGACATCCTGATTGCAGATGAGCCGACCACTGCCCTTGATGTGACGATTCAGGCACAGATTCTGGAGCTGATGCAGGATCTTCAGAAAAAGCTTGGCATGGCGATTATCATGGTTACACATGATTTGGGAGTCATCGCCAGCATGTGTGATGAAATCATGGTTATGTATGGCGGACGTGTATGTGAGCGTGGAACAGCTGATGATATTTTTTACAGGCCATCCCATGAATATACCAAGGGACTGTTAAGGTCAATCCCAAAGAGTGACAATATGAACCAAAGGCTGGTTCCAATCGGAGGTACTCCGATTAATCTCTTGAATATGCCAAAGGGATGTGCGTTCTGCCCAAGATGTGATGCGGCGATGAAAATCTGTCTGGACAGCCAGCCGGCAGAATTGAGGATTAGTGACAGTCATCTGGCCAGCTGCTGGATGAATGTGAAGGAATATTTTGAGGCGCAGGAGGAAAAAACAGATGAATGATGAAAAATACCTTCTGGAGGTAAGCCATTTAAAACAGTATTTTCCAGTAAGAAAGGGATTTCATACTGTGCCGCTTAAGGCAGTGGATGATATTTCATTTGCCATAAAGCCTGGGGAGACACTGGGTCTGGTTGGAGAGTCTGGTTGTGGAAAAACAACTGTAGGCCGTACACTTTTACGTCTTTACCAGCCGACAGCAGGAAGAATCGTATTTGACGGAGATGTACTTTTTGACAGTGAGCAGAAAATAGATGTAGATATGCTGCCATACCGCAAGGAGATGCAGATGGTATTTCAGGATCCATATTCATCTCTCAATCCAAGGATGACTGTTGAGGATATTATAGGGGAGCCTCTGGATGTACACAGGCTGTACAGCAATAAAAAGGAGCGTCGTGAGAAGATCCTCGAGCTTATGGATTTGGTAGGACTTAATGCAGAACATGCCATGAGGTATGCCCATGAGTTCTCAGGCGGACAGAGGCAGAGAATAGGAATAGCCCGGGCTCTTGCAGTAAATCCAAAGTTTATCGTATGCGATGAGCCGGTTTCAGCCCTGGACGTGTCTATTCAGGCACAGGTTGTCAACATGTTTGAGGAGCTTCAGGAAAAGCTTGGAGTAGCCTATCTGTTTATAGCCCATGACCTCTTGGTTGTGCATCACATATCAGATAGAATTGCAGTTATGTATCTGGGAAAAATGATGGAAATTGCAGAAGCGGATGAGCTTAACAGCAATCCGGTTCATCCATATACATTAAGTCTTTTGTCAGCGGTGCCTATTCCAGACCCAGAGACAGCCAGAAAGAGCAAGCGTATTGTGCTGGAGGGAGATGTACCTTCACCACTGAATATGCCTAGCGGCTGTCCATTCAGAACCAGATGCAGCTACGCAACAGAACAGTGCGCAGCTGAGATGCCAGAGCTTACAGATCGTGGGAATGGTCATTTTGTAGCATGCTGGAACAAATAAAACAGGTTTTACCACACGTAAGTGTGTGAAACATACATTAATTCATGTAGGAGGAATTATTATGAAAAAGAGATTGGTAGCAACATTATTGATTGCATCCATGGGACTCAGCCTTGCAGCTTGTGGTTCTTCATCAAGCACATCAACTACAGGCACAGAGTCATCAGGAACAACAACAGCAACAAATTCAGACACAGGTGTATTGAGAATCAACATGGCAAGTGAGCCTGACTATCTTGATCCACAGCTTAACAGCTCAGTAGATGGTGGATGTCTGGCAGTAAACTCATTCGTTGGTCTTTATACATATGATTCAAACGGAGACCTTACACCAGCCCTTGGTGAGGCAAGTGTTTCAGACGATGGACTTACATACACATTCTCTATGATTGAGTCAAAATGGAGCAATGGAGATGAGCTGACAGCAAATGATTTTGTATACAGCTGGAACCGTGCAGTGGCAGATGAGACAGCAGCAGATTATGCATATCTCTATGACATTATCGCAAGAAAAGATGATGGAAGCCTTGCAGTGGAAGCAACAGATGATTATACACTTGTTGTAACACTTACAAATCCATGTCCATATTTCCTTGACCTCTGCGCTTTTGCTACATTCTATCCTGTGCATCAGGCCAGTGTAGAAGCAGCTGACCCAGACGGAACAAACCCAGGTGCATGGGCACAGGAAGCTGGCTTCGTATGTAACGGAGCTTATACACTTGAGTCATGGTCACATGATGAGAGCATGGT
>CAVKUD010000299.1:0-2290 GCA_963659315.1 Senegalimassilia sp.
TCTCTATGCTGCCTGTTATATCACTTTGCAGGGCATCCATAAACTGAGTATAGGAATCATATCCATGAAGCCTGACAAAATTATCAAGCCTGCCTTGTATGATACTCTTCTTGTTGGACATATCAATGCCATATTTACCTTTAAGAAACATGCTAATTCTTAAAAATTCTTCTTCTGTCATTGCATTACCCTAATCCATAAAAATTTTAATGAAACTGCCTGTATATCCTCTTGCATATACTGAATATTTCTTCATCAAAGGCTCTTCCTGATGTATTTTCAAGTATTTCAATTGCAGTCTCCTTTTCAAATGCTTTTCTGAACATTCTTTTTTCTGTAAGAGAACAAAACGAAGCAATTATACTTACTATCTGGGCAGGCAATGGTATATCACTTCCCTGTAATCCTTCAGGGTATCCTGTTCCATCCCAGTGTTCATGATGGCTTCTCGCTATCTCTATCGACATCTGAATAAAATCGTTATAATCACCCTCAGATCTTATATCGGTTAAAATCTTAGCTCCAATAGTTGTATGCAGCTTAACCTTGCCCATTTCCTCCCTTGTAAGTCTGCCCTTCTTCTGGAGGATTTCAATCGGGATTGCAACATTTCCAATATCACATAGGGGTGCTGCAAGCTCTATTGATTCGATAAAATTATCGGAAATCCTGTCCTCAAAGGTAGGCGACAGCTGCATTGCCTGCGCCAGAAGCTTACAGTTATATGACATTCTCTCCATATGCTTCTCATCATAGCTGCCGTTTTCCCTGGCTATATTAGCAAGGGCATAGAGGACATTTTTCTTTTCCTCCTCCATCTGCCTGAGCTGCTCCTGAACAGATGCTGCCAGCTGGCGGTTTACGTTTTGCAGATTATTATTTGCATCTGCAAGCTTTATATGTACACTGACTCTCGCCTGTACCACCTCTTTTATGAAAGGCTTTGTGATATAGTCCTCTCCGCCGAGCTTAAATCCCTTTATCACATCATCTGGCTTGTCAAATGCCGAGATAAATATAATCGGTATATCCCTGGTCTCAGGCTTCCCCTTCATTATCCTGCACAGCTCATATCCGTCCATCTCAGGCATTGCAATGTCCAAGAGCACCAGATGGGGCTTTATTCTCTCAATCATCTTAAGTGCCTGTACCCCATTTTCAGCAAGGACAGGTCTGTGCCCAATCTCTGCGATGATGTTTTTAAGCACTACCCTGTTTGCCTCCACATCATCTACAATCATTATCATTTTTTGTTCTTTGCTTCTGTTTTCCTCTACCATTTCCCAATTCCACATTCTATAAGTAAGATTTTAGCTGTTCGTATGATGCCATCGCCTTATCATAATCCTCTTTCTGTACTGCCATCTTGAGTCTGAGTGCCGAGGTCTTTATCTCCTTTGGAGCCTCAGCTGTAAGCCGCTTTATAGTATCTGTAAAGCCCTCTGCCTTTTCCCAGTTACTCATCTCAAGGCACAGGACAAGCTTTGTCATAACTGCACTGAGCTCATCCAGATTAGTCGGCGTACCAAAGCTTTGAAGCTCGGATGCCTCCGTATCCATCACATCAGCAAAGTGCTTTGGTGTCTGAATGTTTATGACAGGATTTTCCTCCTGCTCATCCTCTGGTATATCCACCCAGATTGAAAACGAAAACATGGTCCCCTTGTTGATTTCACTGTCAACTGATATGTTTCCACCCATAAGCTCTACAAGCTGCTTTGATATATTAAGTCCCAGTCCTGTTCCCCCATATTTTCTGGAAACAGAGGCATCCACCTGTGAAAAGCTCTTAAAGAGCTTGTCTGTATCTGCCTTGTCGATTCCTATTCCTGTATCAACCACCATGAAAAACAGCTCCATCCTGTTCTTGTCCTGGGCTGTCTTTAAGACCTCAAGTGATACCTTGCCAACATGGGTAAACTTGCAGGCATTTGACAGGAGATTGTTTAATATCTGCCCAATTCGCAGTTCATCACCGATTATTCTCTCCGGTATGTCAGGGGAAACTGTCACGAAAAACTTAAGTCCCTTTTCTGTTATCTTAGGCATATGGGTTGCCCTGACATAATCAATCATGCTCCTGAACTCAAATTCCCTGTTTTCCAGCACAAACTTGCCGGCATCCAGCTTTGAAAAATCAAGAATACTGTTTATGAGATTGTTCATCTCATTACAGCCATGCTCAATCATGCGGAGAATCTTAAGATTTTCTGGCTCTGCCTCCCTTTCAAGGAGGATTGTTTAATATCTGCCCAATTCGCAGTTCATCACCGATTATTCTCTCCGGTAT
>CAVKUD010000300.1:0-2289 GCA_963659315.1 Senegalimassilia sp.
GGTCAAAATGTCCGTGGGTGAGCAGGATGGCGGCTGGCTTTAAGCCCTCCTCTCTTGCTTTTTCTGCAAGCCTATCTGCGCTGGCACCTGGGTCTATTATAATTGTTTCCTTTGTGTCCTCATTTATCACAAAATAGCAGTTTGTCTGTACTGGTCCTACTACATACTGGTTTATTTTCATATGGTACAACCTCATCCTCTCTTATTCTTAAACTTACTCGCAGTGTCAGAAACCACCGACTTTCTAGCCGGTGGTTCTCTCTACGTCAATAACACTATCTATCTGTCTTATTTTCTCAACAAGGCTTCCAATCTGCTGACTGCCCTTTATGTTAAAGAATACCTCGATTGTGGCTATTCCCTGCTTGCTGGTCTTTGAATTAATGGAATTGATATTGATTTCCTTCTCCATAAATACCTTGGAAATATCCACCAGAAGTCCCGCTCTGTCGTTACAGAATATCTTAAGCTCTGCCTGATACTCTGCTGTGTCGCTGTTAAATACATCCTCCTGCCACTCAGCCTCTATGAGTCTGCTCTTTTCCAGCTGTGACAGATTGATAATATTTATACAATCAGTTCTGTGGATTGAGATACCACGTCCTCTTGTGACAAAGCCTACTATCTCGTCTCCTGGCACAGGACTGCAGCATTTTGAAAAATGAACAGCCACATCATACAGTCCCTTGACCACAATTCCGCTCTTTGATTTTTTCTCGGGAGCCTGAGCCTGTGGCTTTTCTCCAACACTGTCCAGAATATCCTGATCTGTGACAGGAAGAGCATGATCCTTCTTGTAGTCCTCATTCATTCGGTTTACTACATGGCTCTCCTTGAGTCCGCCGTGTCCTATGGTGGCAAGGCAGGTATTCCAGTCACGGAAGCCATATTTTCTCAGGATTTTTGCCTGATACTCTGGTCTGTTTATCTCATTAAAATTAATACCATGCGCCTTGGCATAGTTTATCAGGGCGTCCTTTCCCTTGAGGATATTCTCCTCCTTAAGCTCACTCTTGAACCACTGGTTTATCTTGTTCTTTGCCTGAGTGCTCTTTACAATCTTAAGCCAGTCCCTGCTTGGTCCCTTGGAGTTCTGGGATGTAATAATCTCAATTCGGTCTCCGTTCTGGATGACATAATCAATAGGCACAAGCTTACCGTTGACCTTGGCTCCTACCATCTTATTCCCCACTGCTGAGTGGATGCTGTAGGCAAAATCTATAGGTGTTGAACCATTCGGCAGGTTTTTTACATCTCCCGATGGTGTAAATGCAAATACTGTGTCAGAGAACAAGTCCAAATCGCTCTTTAAGAGGCTCATAAACTCTCTGTTGTCCGACATGTCCTGCTGCCACTCAAGAATCTGTCTGAGCCAGCTCAGCTTCTCCTCCTCTGTAACGGTGGCGTTGGTAGCATTTCCGTTATTTGCTTCCTTATATTTCCAGTGGGCAGCGATACCATACTCAGCTGTACGGTGCATCTCGTATGTCCTAATCTGAATCTCAAATGGCATACCACTTGGACCGATAAGTGTTGTGTGCAGAGACTGGTACATGTTCTGCTTCGGCATGGCAATATAGTCCTTGAAACGACCTGGAATAGGCTTATACTTCTCATGCATGATTCCAAGCACTGCGTAGCAGTCCTTTATGGATTCTACAATAATCCTGATTGCAAACAAATCATATATCTGGTCAAGGGTCTTATCCTGATTAACCATCTTCTTATATATACTGAAAAAGTGCTTTGCTCGTCCTGATATATCCGCCTTGATGCCTGCGTCAGTTACTGTCTTTCTGACTTCATCCACAAGTCCCTGAATATACTCATCCCTGACATTTTTTCTCAGGGCAATCTTCTCCACCAAATCATAATAGGCATCTGGATAGAGGTATTTCATTGACAAGTCCTCAAGCTCGACCTTTATCTTGCTGATACCAAGTCGCTGGGCGATTGGGCAGTATATGTCCTGAGTCTCCCTGGCAATTCTGAGCTGGGCTTCCTTTGACTGGTACTTTAAGGTACGCATATTGTGGAGTCTGTCCGCAAGCTTTATGAGGATAACCCTGATGTCCTTTGCCATGGCAAGGAACATTTTACGCAGGTTCTCCGCCTGCATCTCAAGCCTGTCTGCATTCTTGTCCTTTGGATCCTTGTTGGAATTGTCTGTCAGGTGAAGATGCTGCAGCTTTGTCACACCATCCACAAGCAGGAAAACCTCATCACCAAACTCAGCCTTCATCTCCTCATCAGTCATAACCGTGTCTTCCAGCACGTCATGGAGGAGTC
>CAVKUD010000301.1:0-2253 GCA_963659315.1 Senegalimassilia sp.
GTACTGGGCTCTGTATCTGAAGCCTACACCCTGGACTGAGCCTGTGAATTTGAATGCTTTTCGTATCATATTATGCCGCCTTATTGTAATCAATCACAGATATTTCCTGCATCAACTGTTTTGCAGCATTCACCAGCTTTTCCAAATGTACTGCCACTTCATTTGTATAATAAGTTTCTCCACATTGGGCACATTCCATACATGGTACGTTTTTTATAACAATCACACAATCCTTATAATTTACCACATGAGTTGTTGTAGATTGCACAACCTCGTCACATTTACAATACATACACATATTACACACGCCCCTTTCTTGTTTTTCCGTCTTTTTCAAATTTTTGTTCGTTTGGAATATAAACAGTGATTATATATAATATTTTTCCATCTGTTCCAACAACTGCATGAAGATATCTCCCAGCAGTATTCAAGCCAAAGACCAAACAACTTGGATTGGGATAGTCATCTGGATAATCTTCTATTATCTCTCCCTCATTTATACATCGTGTGAGGTCATCAATGCTTATATCTCTTTCATTCATTCTCTCTAGGCAATGTTTTGACCACCATATTTTTGATTCATTATATAGTTGTCTAATCAACTCTATTGTCATGTAATTATCTGCTCCCCTATTTTCATTATATACTTTATAATGCACAAAAGCACCCCCTTATTTAAAGGGGATGCCCATCTGCTAATTATCCAAAATATCTCTCAAGTAATCCCTTAAGGGCTTTTCCGTGACGTGCCTCATCGCGAGCCATCTCATGAACTGTGTCATGGATTGCATCAAGATTATTCTTCTTAGCACATGCTGCCAGGTCTACCTTACCCTGTGTTGCTCCAAACTCACAATCTACTCTCCATGCGAGATTTTCCTTTGTAGATGATGTCATATTCTTCTCAAGGTCTGAGCCAAGTAATTCTGCAAATTTTGCTGCATGCTCTGCCTCTTCGTAGGCTGCCTTCTCCCAGTAGAGTCCGATTTCTGGATATCCTTCTCTATGGGCGATACGTGCCATACAGAGATACATTCCTACCTCTGAGCACTCTCCCTCAAAGTTTGCCTTTAACTGCTCAAAGATGTATTTCTTATCCTCTTCGCTGATGTCTGGGTTATTCTTTACTGTTGCTGCGTATACGCCGAACTCATGCTCTGCTGCAAGCTTAAGCTCGCCCTCTACCTTTTTGAATTTTGATCCGTCTACGTGACATACTGGACACTCTGCTGGTGCCTCATCTCCCTCATGAATGTAACCACATACTGGACATACCCACTTTGCCATAATAAATTTCCTCCTTAATTTATACATTTTATTTTGTGTAATTTTTTAAAGACAATCCTCACAGGTTCCATAGAACTGTAAATCATAGCCTTTGATTTCACCATTAAAATTTTTAGAAGCTTCCGCTATAATCTTCTCATCTGCTACATAGTCCAAATCCAGCACTCTTCCACACTTCCTGCACACAAAATGATTATGTGCCTCCGTGAATCCGTCAAAATGGTCGGGACCTATTCCCGTCGATATCTTAAGTATCTGACCATTCTCTGCCAGAAAAGAAAGATTCCTGTATACAGTTCCAAGGCTTATGTTTGGCTCCTCAACCTGTACACTTTCGTAAACCATATCAGCAGTTGGATGATCTCTTCTGCTCTGCAAATTTTTCAAAATACACTCTCTTTGTCTTGAATACTTTGCCATAATTCCTGCTTTCTTTCAAAATAGTAATAGTTACTAATATCAATATACCATGTTTTTAAAAAATGTCAACATAAAAAATAATTTTTTTATTTTCTTTTATATTACCTTGTATTCCAGCCATTTTCTGCTGGCAAAACGCCATACAAAGAATATGAATCTAAACGTCCAGTCCACTATCATTGCAAGCCAGACTCCTATTGCGCCCCAGCCCAGCCAGATACCAAAGACTATGCTTAAGAGGATTCTAAATACTACCATTGAGAAAATGGATATAAACATGCAGTACTTCACGTCTCCCGCCGCACGCATGGCATTTGGCATAGTAAAGGCTGTAGGCCACATAAACATAGCCATACCATCGTGAATCATGACAAGTATATAGGCATACCTGTATGCTTTTGGCGATAAGGCAAACAGCTTAAGCAGCCAGGGCAGGGATATAAGGATTACCGAATTTACTGCGATTGTTATGAGATAGGTTATCTTCCATAACTTCTTGGTATAATATACAGCCTGATCCTTGGCTCCTGCTCCCATGCACTGCCC
>CAVKUD010000302.1:0-2251 GCA_963659315.1 Senegalimassilia sp.
TCTATGGACAGGCTGCAGAGTATAAGCGGTAAAAATCTTGGCTATATGCTGGCAGGACAGAATGAATATGTAGATGAAATCTGCTGATTGCCAGAAAATAATAGAGCAGCAAAGGAGGCTGGCTATACCTGGTGGGAACTAGCCTCTGAGCAGAAGCTCTTTTTCTACAATATCTCCATTCTGGATATAGAAACGAGGAACCCGTTTGCTTACAGCGCATGTAAGCTCGTATGGTATAGTCTGGGCAGTCTGGGCCATCTTGTTAATAGAGTTATTTTTCCCGAAAATTTCAACCTCACTTCCCACATCGACAGAAGGCTTATCTGTTAAGTCAATCATGCACATATCCATGCAGATTTTTCCACGGATAGGAGCAGCCCCCTCCTTTGTCATGAGAGAGTACTTGTTTGACAGGCATCTGAAAAATCCGTCTGCATAGCCGTATGGCACTACACCGATTCTTGTTGTGTCTGTAGTCTTATAGATTCCACCATAGCTTATAGCAGTTCCTGCTGGATATATCTTTATAGTGCTGACTGTGGTCTTTAGTGTCATCACAGGCTTTAGTCCAAGCTCATCTGCAAACTCACCATATCCGTAGAGCAGGAGACCAGGGCGCACCATATCAAGCCAGGTCTCAGGGTATTTTGCCACGGCACCAGTGTTAGCACAGTGCCTGATTTTGAATTTATGTCCGAGCTTTTTCTCGACTGCATCTATGACATCGGTAAAGAGCTTAAACTGGTGTCTTGTGTATGCCTCGTTTTCCGCTCCAGGCTCATCTGATACTGCAAAATGTGTGAAGATTCCCTCCGCATCAAGTCCAGGAAGAGAGCAGCTGTTACAGATTCCCTCAACACCATTTTCAAAGAAATCATTGTCACATAAATATCCAAGGCGTGACATGCCGGTGTCTACCTTAATATGTATCTTTAATGTGCCGCCTGCCTTCACAGCTTCCTCGCTGTACTCAACAGCTTTAGCCTCGCAGGTCACAGCCTGGGTGATATTGTACTTTATAAGCAGTCCTACCTGCTCCCTTGGGGTGTGTCCAAGGATGAGGATTGGCATTGTAATATCGTTTTTTCTAAGCTCAATGGCTTCATCTATACTGCTGACAGCTAGATAGTCGGCTCCCAGATTCTGAAGCAGCATGCTGATCTGTACAGAACCATGTCCGTAGGCATCAGCCTTTACTACTCCGAGAAATTTAACGTTCTCACCTATACGTTTTCTGAGGACATTATAGTTATGGGCAAGTGCATCCAAATCTATTTCTGCCCATGTTCTTCTTAATGTGGATTCCATTTTTCTGCCTCCAATTATGATAGTATATCGTAACCATAAGTATATATTTTTTCTGTAATAAACGCAAGGATGATAGAGAATGCTGTTGTACATATAGGGCAGGATATGTTAAAATCATTGATGTAATTATATTTTGGGTTATTATTAATATAACACCAGGTTATAATATTATTATTGCTTGACAAATGTAGATTATAGTACTATCATTTTCATTGTGAGTGAACAAAATAAATTGTAAGGAAGGATTTTCGATGAGAAGACAGGCATTATCTCTTCTGGTTGAGAACAATCCAGGTGTTACAAGCAGAATATCAGGACTGTTCAGTAGACGAGGATTTAACATTGATAGTTTTTCATCAGGAGTTACTGCTGACCCAAGATACACAAGAATCACAATTGTGGCAAGCGGAGACGAGCAGATACTTGAACAGATTGAAAAGCAGCTTGGAAAGCTTGAGGATGTCTTAGACATAAAGAAGCTTGAGCCTGGTGCATCAGTTACGAGAGAGCTCATTATGGTGAAGCTTCGTGCGACAGATACACAGAGACAGGCAGTGCTTAATGTGACAGAGATTTTCCACGGAAAGATAGTGGATGTCACACATGATTCGATGATTATCGAGTTGATTGGAAATCAGGATAAGCTTGACAACTTTATAGATTTGTTGAGCGGTTATGAAATATTAGAGCTTGCAAGAACAGGAATTACAGGACTGACACGAGGCTCTAATGATGTAGTTATGTTAGATTAGAATACAACCTGAACAGGTTTAAATAGGAGGAATTTATTATGTCAGATGCAAGAATTTTTTATCAGGAAGACTGTAACCTTTCTTTATTAGATGGAAAGACAATCGCCATTATCGGTTACGGCAGCCAGGGACATGCCCATGCATTAAACTTAAAGGAGTCAGGATGCAATGTCATCATCGGACTTTATGAG
>CAVKUD010000303.1:0-2249 GCA_963659315.1 Senegalimassilia sp.
TATACTCAATACAGAAAACCTACCACTGGCAGCTTCTCTTGCATACTAAGGCATTTATATATCGCCAAGCCCATGCTTCTGCGCTATAACTATAATCTCCTGTATATGCTTAGTATTTTTGCTCCCCACAATCACATGCTCCATGCCATCCAGGGCAAAGCTCAGCATTTCTTCAACCGAGTATTTTTCCAAGCCCTCTCCCATTGCAAAAGGCATACTTGCGACTGTCTCAAAACCTAATTTATGACATGCCTCAATCACTGTCATATGCTGACCATTGACTGTCTGAGTTTTATCTATATTAGCACTTGCACTCAGCAAATTGTACTCAAATAAAATGTATTTTAGGTGATTCTCACCCACAGCCACTTTTTCTGCCAGCTGTTTTAATTTTTCCAGCTCAATATGCCACTTTGCCTCCTGCGGCTCCTCTGTCATAAATTCAAAGGCAATTCCATAAAAGCGGATTTTGCCCTCGCTGACCTTGCTTTCATACCAGCGAAACAAAGCCTCGATTCGAGTATAAAATTCTTCCTCTGAAAGACCAAGTCTTGAGATTTCAGGGATATGAATGTAATGCAAATCCAGTGTTTCGATTCCAAGATTTTGAAGGGATTTGTTTAAGGCTATTTCAAAAAATCTCGGATTAAGTGTCTGGAGTAAACCCTCATACTCTGTAAAGTCATCTATAGTGATGCCCTTTGGCTCAAGGATTTCCGCCAGACATTTCTGTGGATTTAGTCCCTCCTGTACATCACCAAACAACAAGCCTGCCTTTGAAGTTATAAATATGTCTTCACGCTTAATCTCGTCTGCCTCTATCAACTGGCTTATGGCTATTCCCTCATCTTTTTCAGACCGCATGCCCCTGTAGTTTATGGCTCCGTCTATTGTGTTTATCCCATTCCTCACGGCGTATTTTACCGCATTTATATATTTTTCGGAATCTGTGTCAGAGAAGTCTCCCAGATGTGTGCCGAGGGCGATTCGCCCCATGTTGTGTTTTGAATAGCCTTTTATCATTTTCTGTCCTCGTTTCGTGGTGTTACAAATGCACATGAGACTCATATGTCCTGTGCATTTGTACATGATACATTATGGGACGACTTTTGATGCAAGTGTAGTCTTGTATTTAATTTTTCTAATATATATAATGAAAATTGAGAGAAATCTTTTTACTAATTCTTGGTAAGCATTGTAATCTATCATTGATTTTCATCTCTTAAATGCAAAATACGCTATATAATGGTACTGACTTTATTCCTTTTACCATTCCAAAATTTCTTGTAGAAATTCTGATTGCATAAGCGGGTCTATATTTTTCCATATAAATCATCATGCTTTTAGCCTTAACATGATTTCCTGCCTTACATTCAATAGGAATAACATGACTATCTTTTTGTATCAGGAAATCTACTTCTGCCGTATTATCTGATTCCCAATAATGCAGATCATAGCCATTTGTTTTCAGCGCAATTGCTACATAATTTTCTGTCAATACACCTCGGAAATGTTCGGTTTCCTTACCTCTCAATGCTTCCAAAGTCATCCCTATTCTTGCTGACATAATGCCCATATCGCTGTAATATAATTTAAATGCAGACACATCCTGATATGCCGCAATAGGGTAAAATCCCTGACCGCATTTCATACATTTATTTACAATTCCTGCTCTAATCAACCAATCAATTGCATCCCCATATTGAGAAGAACGCGCTCCCGACTTTATAAGTTTATACTGAAATTTTTTTGTATCCTTCGCCAACTGTATCGGAAGTGAATCATACGCCTCAAAAATACGCACTTTATCTGCTTTATTAGCATATTTTGTCATATCTGCAATATAGGAATTTAATAGCATTTGCCTTATTTCGGTCTGCTCAATCGGACTATCCTTTACAATATCAGCTTTCACAGCAGCTGGCATTCCTCCCACAATACAGTAATGATAAAATTCCTGTAGAGCCTCCTCATGAAGCACTTCATCCAACGGCTGATTGCTTTCGTAATGTTCTTTAATTGTATTTGCAAGTAACTCTTTACCCTTTGCCCATAAAACCTCTTCCAAGTCCATAGGATACATAGTCAACATCTGAACTTTTCCCACTGGGAAAGAATATTTTTCACGATTAACTGCTACTCCAAGCAAGCTTCCAGCCGCCATCACATGGTATTCCGATGCCTCCTCTGCGAAATATTTTAAAGATGTTAATGCTCTTTCGCACATCTGTATCTCATCAAAAATAATG
>CAVKUD010000304.1:0-2239 GCA_963659315.1 Senegalimassilia sp.
GATTACGACCCTGTATGGCTCTATCATTGCCAACTGGATATGTATTCCAATTGCACGCAAGCTGGAAAAGAGCGGAGCGGCAGAGGCACTATCCATGGAGCTTGTGATTGAGGGCGTTTTATCTATCCAGGCAGGCGAAAATTCACGCATTATTAAAGAGAAGCTCTCCGCTATTGTGGAGAATGAGGTTAAGGATAAGGCTGAGGAGACCGAGGCTGTGAGTTGAGTTGTAGACAGCGTTTGATGTTGCTATGCATCCGGAGTGGTTGCAGACGGCAGGTTCGGTTAGTGAGGATGTAGTTATGATTAGAAAATTAGAAAAGGCAGACATAAACAGAGTAGCTGATATATGGTTAAACACCAATTTAAAGGCGCACGATTTTATTCCTGCCCAATATTGGAAAAGTAATTATGAGGCTGTGAAGGAAATGCTGCCACAGGCTGAAGTCTATGTATATGAGGATGAGAAAAAAATACAGGGCTTTATAGGCATGAATGAGGAATACATAGAGGGTATTTTCGTATCAGAAGAGGCGCAGTCGCAGGGCATAGGCAGACTTCTGCTAGATTATGCAAAAGGGAAAAAGAGTAAGCTGCTTTTAAATGTCTATCAGAAGAATACAAGGGCGATAAGCTTTTACAAGAGAGAGGCGTTTGAAATTCAGGGTGAAGGGTTAGATGAAGCTAACGACGAAAAGGACTATGTGATGGAGTGGCAGAAGCTAAGGTTTATTTTACCGACAGAGGAAAATAAGGAAGATGTTTTATCATTCTACAGCGAAATAGAAAATTGCGGTGGAGAATGTATCGGCATTGCTAATTACAAGAATTACGACCAGTGGCTGTCTGGGATGCAGAACAGGCATTTAGGTGAAAATCTGCCAGAGGGTTATGTCCGTGAAAATTTCTATCTCTGCTATGAGGGGGAACGTCTGGTAGGAGTATTTAGCTTAAAGTTTGAGCTGACGGAATTTTTGCTGAATTATGGTGGTCATATTGGGTATGCCACTCGTCCTGCTGACAGGAGACGAGGGCTGGCGACACAGATGTTAAGGCAGGGCTTGGAGGTGGCAAAGGAGTTCGGTTTTGAACGTATACTCTGTATTTGTGACAATGATAACTATGCATCTGAGAAGGTTATCAGGAAAAATGGTGGTATTTTTGAAAATGAATTGTATGACCCGGATGAAGGTGTCACTGTAAAACGATTCTGGATTACATTATAAAATAAGTACAAAATTCAAAAGGAGAAAAATGATGGATAACAAATGGCAGGAATTATATAAGGCAGCAAAACAGGTATTGAAACCACGAGATGTATCAAAGATGATTGAAGCTGGTGGAGTAGCAGCCGCAGTAGAATCCGCTTCAGGTAAAATATATGTGGGAGTGTGCGTGGATACAGCCTGCACACTTGGAATCTGCGCAGAGCGAAATGCTATTTTCAATATGCTTACAAATGGTGAGGATTCAATCAGGCGTGTCATAGCCATAAACAGAGAGGGAAAGGCGATGGCACCTTGCGGAGCCTGCCGTGAATTTATGGCACAGCTCATGCCGGAGGATTACAGAAATATCGAGATAATGATGGACTGTGACAACAACAAGGTAATGATACTGGGTGAGCTGACACCGGAATGGTGGCTGTAAAATGAATTATTACTAGACAATCGTTGCTTTTTATGTTATAAGAATACTTAATCAAATAAATCATGACACTTTTCTGCCACCGGGTAGAGAAGCTAAGCGTCAGAATTTCTATCGTTAGGTCTGAGAAGATAGAAATTTCTGGCGCTTTATTTTTTGTAGAAAAGGAGTGTAAAAACAATATGAGTAATCCAATTGCAGCTTTAACGAAAAAAGAATGGTGGGTATGGATTTGTTCACTGTTGCTTATTGTTATGACAAATTTATTATCCGGCAATTTTGATTTGCTGACATTAGTTGCTTCCTGTGTCGGAGTTACATCTCTGATATTTGCAGCCAAAGGAAATGTGTGGTCACAGATTCTGATGATAATATTCAGTATTTTGTATGGTATCATTTCATGGCAGTTCCGCTATTGGGGTGAGATGATTACCTACCTTGGCATGACCATGCCAATGG
This sequence comes from Senegalimassilia sp., assembly GCA_963659315.1. Lineage (GTDB taxonomy): Bacteria > Bacillota > Clostridia > Lachnospirales > Lachnospiraceae > Roseburia. Next base: position 2,107 of record CAVKUD010000304.1, read on the forward strand.
CAGTGTGGTCAACCATAACCTGGATAAGAAATCCAGCAGCAGGCGGTAAAGTTGTTGAAATTCAAAAATTAACTAAGAGACATGTATTTATGCTGATAATCAGTGGAACAGCAGTTACAGCATTGTTCTATAT
>CAVKUD010000305.1:0-2203 GCA_963659315.1 Senegalimassilia sp.
TGAGCCTCTTTAAGTTTCCAGATAAATATGATACAGATGCCGACTTGCATGTGAGGAGAGATGGCATCATATCTGCTTTATGCCCTGAGGATATTGTGATATTCCAGCATCCCAGTGGACAAAGCCCGAGATATGATGAGTTTCTCTTTGAACATATCAAAAGGTATCGTGGGACAAAAATAGTGGTATTTGTACAGGATATAGCCTCACAATGCCAGAACAACGAATACAGTCTTGAAGATGAACTTTCTTTATTAAAAAAAGCTGATATGTATATCTTTGCATCGGAGGATATGAGAAGATATTTTATTGACAAGGGGTTGGATGAAAAACCTTATATCATGCAGACTGTGTCTGATTATATGACAGATATGGCTTTGAATGACCATAGACATCATAAGTTATATATGCTTACGGAAGCAGATGGAAAGGAATGCCCAGAGCTTTTATCAGGGATGGAAATGATATCTTATGATGAATATCATGTGACAGAAACTATTCTTAAAATATCAGAGGGCGGTATGGGACTCATATGGAATGCAGATAATCAGTCATTAAGCATATATATGGCCGCAGGGGTTCCGGTAATCGTAAGGGCAGGACTTCCCTGCGCAGATTATGTATCTGATCACCAAATAGGATTTGTGGTGGAGAATCTTAATGATATTTACCAGATAATTATGGAACAGGATACAGAAGGGTTCAGACGTTGTTATGAGAATGTGAAAAGGCTTCGAGGTCTGTTTACCAATGGTATTTACTCTAAGAAATTGTTGATGGATATAATTATTATGATATCTGATAACTTTTAATACGATTTTAGATACACATTGGGGAGTATAGTTCATGGGTAAATGGTGAAAGTGTGTGATTTTTTAATTGTATCCATTGAAGGAGAGACACAATGAATAAAAAGAAAGTAGATAGTATTTTGAAAGGAATAACAGCAGCTGGTGTAGCTATAGGTGGAGTTAGCTCGATTCAGGGAGCTGACATGGTTATGGCAGCTGTTTCGGAATCCACAGCAGACGAAAATATGGCAAGTGATGAGGGGTCTTTGTCTGATACACAGAGCGCAGAGCTTAGTGAGAGCCAGGCACAGAGCCTTAGTGAAAGTGACAGCCAGAGTGTATCAGAAAGTATAGAAGCTGGTCAGGCTGCTGCCATGGATGACGCTCTTGCTGTGGATGATACAAATTTAGAGGCAGCTGCAGGAAAAAATGAGCAGAGTGCATCTGCATCTTTATCACAATCAACAAGTGTATCTATTTCAGAAAGTGAATCTGCAGCTGAATCGGTATCAGCATCAAATTCTGTTGTGACATCAGAATTGACATCAGAGTATGACAGGGTTCACTCTGATTTCGTAGATAAAGGATATGAAGATGCTAAGCTGGAAGATTTGATTAATGCTATTGATTCAGCAAAGACGGATACACAGGCTGAATTAGAATGGTATAGGACTAATTATAAGGCTTTGTGGGAAGACCATGATGGACATAATTACTATACAGTTGCGGATAAGCTGGCTAATTTGTTAATTCAATACAGTTTTTATCAGGATGGTACTGTAGCGGATATTACAAATGTTGAATTTGGTTCATGGAACAGTAATGATTACACACAGAATTCGGTTAAGGTAACCTATATTGACAAAAGTGGAAACACACATTTTGCATATTTCGATTATGTCACTGTGGACGAAAATGGAGTAGCCTTGGTTAATTCAGACGGCAGCAAGGCTGCCAACAGTGATAATCAGGAAAAGGTCGCAGGCATTATGGTTGTTAGAAAGACCCCTGAATATACTAATGCTGAGACTGGAAAAAAACTTGTTGTAGATGTACAGGAGAATAAGACAACATACAGTATTGATAATCAGGAGATAGCAGCAGATAATGTTACCTTGAATGAGAAGGATGGTTCATATACTGTTAATTATGAGAGAAAAACAGAGATAGAAACGGGCTCTGTATCATCCCAGGTCAGCTATACTACGACTTCTTGGGGTGAAAATTATTACTCTAACGAGAGTGGTGCAATTAACGGAGCGGATAATATTGTTAGCGACAACAACTGGGTTAATGAAACTAATCGTGCTGATTGTAATAATAATTTTTTTCAAAAAGGTCTTTATTATACCGCAGATGGCACACTGGGGGTTATAAATGCTGACAGCGCACAGAACGGAATTGCCGCATTT
>CAVKUD010000306.1:0-2185 GCA_963659315.1 Senegalimassilia sp.
CATCTTGTACCCATGCTTTGTAAAATACTTCAGGTCACGAGCCAGAGTATCTGGTCCACAGGACACATACACTATCCTTGTCGGAGACAGTTTGACTACTGATGACATAAAAGCTTCATCACTGCCTGTTCTTGGCGGATCCATTATGACAACATCGGCTGTCTCGCCTTTCTGTGCCATCTCCACCATAAATTTTCCTGCATCATCATTGAAAAATCTGATGTTTTTCACATCATTTCTCTTTGCATTAATTACCGCATCCCTGATGGCGTCCTTGTTCAGCTCAACTCCGATGACCTCTCCAGCTTTCTGGCTTGCGATAATACCGATTGTGCCTGTACCGCAGTAGGCATCTATGACTTTTTCCCTGCCAGTCAGCCCTGCACACTTAATCGCCTTATCGTAGAGCAGCTCTGTCTGCTTTGGATTTACCTGATAAAAAGAATTTGGTGATATTCTGAATGTACATCCACAGAGCCTGTCCTCGATAAAGCCCTTGCCATAAATGGTTATGTTGCGCTCACCAAGCACCATGCTTGTCCTCTTGTCATTTACATTTATGACAACTGTACTTATGGCTGGGTGCTTCTTTCTGATTGCCTTTACAAAATTATTTTTGGACGGAAGAATCGGTGATGAGAGAACTAAAACCACCATTATCTCTCCTGTGGCATAGCCCTTCCTAATCAGGACATGACGAAGCAATCCATAGCCTGTGTCCTCATCGTAGGTCTTTATCTTAAAGGATTTGAGCATATCCTTGATGTCCCTTATGATTGCATCAGCCTCTGCATCCTCAATCTGACAGCTGACCACATCTACTACATCATGAGTATTTTTCCTGTATACACCAGCTATGACCTTGCCATGATTGCAGTCAAACACTGCATGCACCTTATGTCTGTAATGATATGGATTATCCATTCCCACAATAGGCTCCACCTTGCCGAAAGGCTTCATAAGCTTGTTCATATAATCCTGCTTCTTTGCAAGCTGTCTGGCATAGTCAAGTCCCTGATAGTCACAGCCGCCACATTTTTTGGCGTATGGGCAGAGCATGTCGTCTGTTATGACGTCTACCTTTTTAGCACTCATTGTCAGTTTTTTTTGAGTTCTTTTATCAGTTCTGGCACTCCTGCCTATATTATTTTTCCTGTTTTGTATTTTCTTCATTTTTCCTCTTTACTGTGCAAATGTCTTATACAAATCCACATGGTCGTATATGCATGACCAGCTGCTGTTTGCTGATGCTGTCACACAAATATATGTCCTGCCACTCTCCGACTGCTCGTAGCTTGCCGCACAGCTTCCTGCCTGGTCTACAAAACCAGTCTTGGCACCGATTACCTCGCCTGATTCCATCTTGTCCTCTATTCTTCTTAAGAACCAGTTTGAACAGATAAGTCCCTCTGGGTTCTGCTCTGTAGCAGTTGTTGTGTATACATGAGCAGACAATACCGGTCTGCATATCTCATTATCCATGGCAGCTTTCATAATCATAGCTATGTCATAGACTGTGCTGTAATGATCCTCCCCATATATTCCCACGCAGTTTGTGAAATGAGAAGTCTCCCCACAGCCAAGCTCTGCAAGCTTTTCGTTCATCATGTCTGCAAAGGCTTCTGTAGAGCCAGCTACATATATGGCAAGCTGACCAGCTGCTTCTCCTCCCGATGGCAGGATTGTTGCGTAAAATAAATCTCTTACTGTGACAGTTTCGCCCTCTATAAATCCCGCATTGCTACATCCGTTTGCAAAAGCAAAATCTATAGCATCCTGTGATATAACAACCGTATCATCAAGCTGGGCTGGGTCTATATGCTCCGCCGCCACAAGCACTGTCAAAATCTTTGTCATTGAAGCAGGACTCATCCTCTCTCTTGGATTTTTCTCTGCGAGAATGTCTCCTGTCTCCTCATCTATAACTATGGCATAGTCACTGTTTACTTCATTGATAAGCTGAAAGGTAGAATCAGTCTCGTGGGCTGTGTAATAATCCACGTTTGCATCTGCTGCATCATCTGTGTTTCCATCCGCAGCGTCCTGACTGCCCTCAGTAGTAGTGCCTACAACCATCTCAGATACAAGCTCAGGGACATTTGCGCTTTCTGTGTCATCAGCACTATCCTTAGAATTTTTAACCCTGGCAACCACCACAACAATTGCAATTATAAGAACTAATACA
>CAVKUD010000307.1:0-2150 GCA_963659315.1 Senegalimassilia sp.
CCTATATACCAGCCCTCTGTAATAGAGCAGTGCTGCAGGTAGTGTTAAATGTGCTTATGACAGTACCCTTTGGAATGTACTTAGCCTACTATCACGAATATAGTATCAAAAAGGTAACAACATATACATTCCTCTTAAGCCTTTTTATCGAAATAACACAGCTTACAGGCATCTTTTTCATCTATTCAGGCTCATACCGCCTGTGCGATGTGGATGATTTGATGGCGAATACATTGGGAGGCTTGCTAGGCTGTCTGATAATCAGAAAATGTCATTTTCTGCCAGAAATTGAGACATTTAATCGACAGTTTATTAGACGAAGAATTGCGCTTGACGGCATAAAGTAAGTCAACATGAAGAATTTTATTTGTAGTATAAATGAAGCAATGTAATTGTAATATAAACGCTGAAAATCAATATATGTATAGATGATTTGAGGTGTTGACAGGAGCATATAATCCTAAAATGGCAAAATCATGTTAGGGATAGACGAACAAATAGTAATTCAATGATTCGCCACGCCAGTCAGCGAATCAAACTGTATCGGGCAGTCAGTAACGTAACGAAGGGTATCATAATGTACACATAACCTAAATTTGGCATATCGCAGGGGCAGGGGAAATATTTGTGACTGTGGAGAATATTAGATTTTCTTAATGTTCTGTACAAATTCCAGCAACTCGGCAACAGGACGTTGCCGAGAGCGAGACTTGAGCCAAGGATGGCGAATGTCTCGTGTTTGCGTCAATCATCCAAAACTTCCATCAGAACATTTAGAAAATCTTATATTCGGAACCCGGAACAAATATTTTCCCTGCCCCTGCAATATGCCATCCACACCCCCAAGCGTACATTATGATACCCAGCACTACCTAAAAAACTGCCCGCATTCATATGTCCGCATTACTCGTCTGCCAGCAATTCCTCCACAAACGCATTGTAGTCTTCCATAGTAGTACACTTAGGCGCATAATCCCCCAACAACCTGTTATGCTCCTGCGCCTCCTTCACCTTAACACACTCACGAATCTTAGCATCAAAGACCTTAGTCCCAGTCTCAGCCGCAAACTTCTCAAGCTTCTCAAGCACCTGCCTGTCAAGATTAGACCTGCCAGAATATTTGACAAGTAAAAGTCCTGCAATCTTCAAATCACGGTTCTGCCTCTTCTGCACAGACTTAATCGTGTCATAGAGCTGTGTAAGTCCCTGAAGCGAGTAAGCATCTGCTGTCACAGGAATTATAACCTCGTCAGCTGCGATGAGACAGTTGTAGAGAATCACGCTGAGCGATGGTGCAGTGTCTATTACAATATAATCATAGCCGCTAAGCTCATTGATAGCATCCTGTAAGTGATAGAGTCCATCTATATCCCCATCAAGCATTTTCTCTGATTTTGCAAGCAGCGGGTCAGATGCAACAATATCACCATTTGGCATATGCTGGACTGCCTCATCCAGTGGCAGATGATCAGAGTCGATTATTACGTCATACAGGGTAGGGTAGTCATCAACCTGAGCCTGATATGTAGAAGTGCTGTTGCACTGCTGGTCAGCGTCGATTAAAAGAGTTTTTCCCTTTTTTGCAAGGATTCCAGCCAGTGTGGTAGCAGTTGTTGTTTTACCAATTCCACCTTTTTGATTAGCAATAACAAATGTTTTAGACATTTCATTCCCTCCAGTTAGAAATCTATTTTTCCGTCAAAAGTCTGATTTATCACATAGTATACAGCCTGTTCTTCAGGCTTGATGTAGACATTTACCTCTTCGATATCCTCGTCATTTACGCCATGGGATAAGGCATCTTTCTTGATAAGGTTTAAAAGATTTTCCTCAGAACGTTCCCTGCCCTGGTACTGAATATTAATGTGTTTCTTTGCAGTGGCGAAACCGCCGGTCTTCTGTGAAGCTCGCTCCACGCTGCATTTTCTTGCCATAACATTCTCCTCACTTTCGTATGAACCACTCAGATATAAGTGTTATTTATTAAAATAGAGTTTAGCACATTAACGCAATGGTGGCAAATTTTCTCTTCCATGCTTTGAAAAAAAGGCGGGGATTAACTCTCCCCGCCAATCTGAACCATCTTAAAGCCCTCGCCGTGGACTTCATTTGATTCAAGCACAATCATAAATGACTGTGGATCTATATCC
>CAVKUD010000308.1:0-2147 GCA_963659315.1 Senegalimassilia sp.
TGGCGAATGCGCCAAAGTGTCCAGCAAAAGCTGCCAGTGGCAGGTTTTGTCGGTCTCGTGTTTGCGTCAAGCATAGAACGCATAAAGCAGAACATTTAGAAAATCTTATATCCGTAACTCGTCACAAAATCCATCCTATCCCTGCACTCCATCCTAAACAACTTAAAATAAGGTATATTTGGAGAATGAAAAATTGGATAAAACATACATAGTAACAGGAATTATAATCGCATTCGCAATCACCTTCTCCCTGCGAGCCTTACCCTTCATCCTGTTTAACGGAAACCGCAAAATGCCAGAAAAACTAGAGCGCCTTGGCAAAACTCTGCCCGCAACAATAATGGCAGTCTTAATCGTATACTGCATAAAGGATGCGGTCGTGTCCTTGACCGACATATCTCATTTTGGCTGGGAGAAGTTTGCGGCAGTGCTTGTAGTGGGACTTGTGTATAAATCAGGAATATCAAAGAAATACCTAAGCCAGAATGTGAGAACCTTTCTTGCAATAATGATAGGAACTGCGGCATATATGGTTTTTATACATCTGTAATATGAATTATTCCCAGACTACACCTTGCAAGTAAATACATGACTGGTGTATTATTATGCATGAGAAAGCAAATATAAAGAGCAAATGAGAAGGGAAAAGCCATGCCAGTATTTGATTTTAATAACACACCAGCAGGTGAAAAAGCAATATGTACATATGAGACATTTAAGTCAAACGAAAATACACCAAGCGTTGAGAAGCCTATTATGCTTCTGGACAACAGCGCAAAACAGTGGAACCACCATTCCATAGGAACTTTTACAAATCCAGTGAAAAAGACAACCTTTGAGTTTGACTGCGAAGATGGAACCCTGGTTTCTGATATTTTAAAAATTGACAGCAGATTCGTAGCACTCCACAAATGGCTTGGAGAAAACCATATCAAGGTGCAGCTGTCAGGAAAGAATACTGCCAGTGGCTATGCTGTGTATAAGATAAGAGAAACCGTATCGGGAAGTGGAAATAAGCTCTCAGCTGAGGACGGTTTTTTGCAGTTTATGATAGACAGACTTCTCGCCAGTGAGGCTCCAAGTGAGGATGAAATTGACGAGGACGGAATCGAAGACGGCGATGATATGAAGCTTACAAGCATACAGAGCATCACAGATTTTATCACATGCGCAGGAAGAACCCTGCCTGATAATATCCAGCTCTGGGCGAGAAGAAATCTTGCGGTTGCCAAATCCTCAGAGGTGTCACCAGAGGAGAGGCGTCATGCCCAGAGAGCCTTGTCTATAATGATGAGCGTGCAGTGGAAGAGCAACTATTTTGAGGCAATCGACCCTGTGGAGGCGAGAAAAATCCTTGATGAAGAGCTTTATGGACTGGAGAGAGTAAAGCAGAGAATCATGGAGACCATTATCCAGATTAATAGAACACATACACTCCCTGCCTACGGACTGCTTATCTGCGGCCCTGCTGGAACTGGTAAGTCCCAGATTGCATATGCGGTTGCCAGAATATTAAAGCTTCCATGGACAACTCTTGACATGAGTTCCATAAATGACCCAGAGCAGCTTACAGGAAGCTCCCGTATTTATTCAAACGCAAAGCCTGGCATTATAATGGAGGCATTTTCTGCGGCAGGAGAATCAAACCTTGTGTTTATCATAAATGAGCTTGACAAGGCGGCATCAGGAAAAGGCAATGGCAATCCTGCGGATGTGCTCCTGACCCTCCTTGATAACCTTGGCTTTACAGACAATTATATGGAGTGCATGATTCCTACAACAGGTGTATATCCTATTGCCACAGCGAATGATAAGGAATTGATTAGTGCGCCTATATTATCAAGATTTGCGGTAATCGAGCTGCCTGATTATACACCAGAGGAGAAAAAGGTTATTTTCTCCAAATTTGCACTTCCAAAGGTCTTAAAGAGAATTGGCTTAAGTCCAGAGGAATGTATCATTTCAGATGAGGCACTGGAGGCGATTGTGGATATCCACAGGAATACATCCGGAATCAGGGATATAGAGCAGGCGGCAGAGCATCTGGCAGCCAATGCCCTGTACCAGATAGAGGTGGATAAGCTTAAGAGTGTAAGCTTTACGGCTGAGATGGTCTATGAGCTGTTAAAATAACATAGAGACTATAA
>CAVKUD010000309.1:0-2090 GCA_963659315.1 Senegalimassilia sp.
TTCATCGTGTTTTTGTTTATATAGAAAAAAATAAAATACAAGAAGGAAAATAAGTACTCAGTCAGTCAATCTGGAGCTTCAGGTGTTTCAAGGGCTATTTGTTATAATGATATTGTACCTAGGATGTAGGTGCATGTACATGTAACGAAGCCTGAAAAATAGCCATTTTACCGTTTTACAGCCTGTTTCTCGAGGACAGTGATTTTTAAAACAGTAAAATGCGTTAAAAGGAGATTTAATATGAATGGCAATAAATTAATAGTGAAAGAATGTAGAGCATTTAATATTGGAGAGGTTGAATATCTGAATGAGGAAAAAGATATTTTAGTTCATATGAAGGTTTTTAGTGGTGTTACAGGGCGAGAGCAGGATGTTGCTATTAGAAGAAGTGCTATAACACCAAAGAAAGTGAAGGAGGCAATTGCATCAGCAGGCGGTATCACTCCTGCAGACAAGGATTTGAAAGTATTGGTGGAGAAAATGGAAGAATTTATCAATGAGCTAGTTGTTAATAGGGAGATTTCATCTGCTCATAAGAATATTGGATTCACGATGAATGATGACATTGAATTTAGAGGCTGTGACAGTATTTTGAGGTCTGAGGTTCGTGTGCATTCACGATATTATGGACGATTTGATATCAATCAAAAGGGAAGCCTGAATGATATAAAAAATCTGTACAGAGAATTAAATGAAAGTGGTAGTTTGGCATTGCCGTTATCTATGTTGGGAGCAGCAGCTACAGTGCTTAGTTTCTCCAATAATATGTGGGGAACGCATATTTATAATTTTATCGTACATTTGTTGGGAAGTTCTAGTACTGGAAAATCAACGATTGCAAAGTTTATAGTATCATTTGGAGGAAACCCAGATGGCAGTGAGGGATTTTTTTTGTCTTATCTGGCAACGCCAAATGCTATCGTGTCAAGATTGAACGGAGCTTTTGGATATCCATTTGCAATTGATGAGTTTTCGACCGCAAAAAGAAATAAAAATTGGTCGGAGTTTGTATATGTGCTTGCAAATGGCTACGACAAGGACAGATGTAAAGCTGGAGGAAAAGGAATTGAACAGACAGGGCATTTTGAGGGGGTGTTTGTATCAACTGGAGAGATTAGTGTCAGCAGTAAGTGTAACAAAAACAATGGACTGAATGCTCGCTTGTTTGAGATTACACCTGATTGTCTGTATCAGGGCGAGTCGATGGATGCATTTACCGCATCAGCAGAAGAGTCAGATTTTATAAAAAATGTGGCAAACAAAAATTATGGGATATTAACTCCGCTTATAGCGGAAGAACTGATGAGAAATTCTGAGAAATATAATCAGATTCGTCAGAAATGGTACAGAATTTCTCAAGTACAATATAAAAAAGATAATTTGCTTTCAGATATTGGTGAGCGAGTTATGAACTATGTTGCAATAATCATGACTGCAGCAGAGGTGATGGAGAGCGTTTTGGATATTGGATTGAATTTAATGGAAATTTTCTTTTTTTATTATTTCCATTTCCTCTATAAAAACTCTGAGGATACGAATATGCCGATAAAAGTCTATTCTGTCATAAGACAGATGATATTAGTTAACGAAGAAAAAATGTATAACACCACGCAGATAATTGGCATGCCATATCTTAGCGAGGAGAATTGTGGATATAAGATTGACTTGAGCCATCACGAAAATATGAATAGGCATAAAGGAGCAGATGGGAAGTATTATGATTTACTCTATGTTTTTCCAGTTGAGTATGTTGAGGAGTATTTAAAGCAAAGAGGTTTTGAAGACCCAAAACAGGCAGTTAATACACTGCGGAAACAAAAGCTGATAAAATCTTCTCATTCAGGAAACAATCCTAAACTGGTGTTACAGACTGAGACTGTGAAGATGGATACATATGCATTCTGGGTAGAAAAGCAGGATGATTTGTATAAATATGGTGTTAATACGCAGGACATAATTATGAGTCAGCTTTGACTTAGCATATAATCAAATATGAGAGGACAGGATAAGATAATAATATCCTGTCCTTTTTAACATCACATAGACATTCAAATTAAAAACGCAGGGGTCTCATAATTAAAGACAGCTTC
>CAVKUD010000310.1:0-2086 GCA_963659315.1 Senegalimassilia sp.
TTGCATCCTTGATGTAAGGCGCTCTGATAAATGTCATATCAAAGTCGCCTATACCATAAAAGGGTGCTTTCTTTTTGGAGTTTCCAAGCTGTCTGCCATATGCGTTTCTCTCCACAAGCACAGGAAGTGTGCCCAGATATACATTGGAGTCATTGCTGATTTTATCTTCCTCCTTGAAATATATCTGGAGCCATAATATAATAAAACTGGTTATAAAAAAATACTCAAAATAAATAAAAATAAGATACCAGATGGGAGAAGAGCAAGTGTTGACCTATAGCTTTGAAAATGTAGAGGGTACTCTGTACGAATATGTGTATAACTGCATAAAAAATGACATTATAGATGGGGTGATAAAGCCAGGTGACAAGCTGCCATCAAAGAGGAGCTTTGCCAGAAATAACGGTGTTAGTACCATTACGATTCAAAATGCATATGACCAGTTAGCCAGCGAGGGCTATATTTATGCAATTCAAAAGAAGGGCTACTATGTGTCTGACATAAGCGGGATAAATGTCCTGCCAAGAGATAGCAAGATAGTCCTGGATATTAATATCCCAGAGCAAGAACACTACAGCTATGATTTAGCTGGTAATAAGATGAGTCCTGAGAACTTTCCTTTTTCCATATGGGCAAAGCTGACAAGAGAGGTCATATCCACCAGAAGGGATGATTTGATGAGGACATCCCCTATGGCGGGAGTGCCTGAGCTTAGAAGTGCGATAGCAGAGCACTTAAAATCCTTTCGAGGTATGCTCATAGACCCAAACCAGATTGTGGTTGGAGCAGGAACAGAGTATCTGTATGGTGTAATCGTCCAGCTATTAGGTAATGACAAAATATATGCCATAGAGAATCCAGGCTATAAAAAGCTGGTAAGTATCTATAAGCAGTACGGAGTAAGCCCGGTATACGCAGATTTGGATGACAATGGACTGTCTGTGGAGGGCTTAAATAAATACGGAGCAGAGATAGCCCATATCTGCCCCAACCATCATTTTCCAACAGGAATCACCATGCCTGTCAGCAGGCGCTATGAGATGTTAGCCTGGGCAAATGGGGACAAAAACCGCTACATAATAGAGGATGATTATGACAGCGAGTTCAGGCGAAACGGCAAACCAATCTCTACCCTCTTTAGCATAGATGCCTGCGAAAAGGTAATATATATGAATACTTTTTCAAAATCACTGACCCCAACCATACGAATGAGCTACATGGTGTTGCCTATGCATCTGGCAAACAGGCTCTACGAGAAGCTGTCATTTTTGTCCTGCACGGTATCAAACTTTGAGCAGTACACCCTGGCAGAATTTATATCAAAGGGCTATTTTGAAAAGCATATAAACAGAATGAGGCTCTACTATCTGAGACAACATGAAAAAATCAAGGGCATAATACAAAGAAGCAATCTGGGAAAGCGGTGTGAGATAATAGAAAATGATTCGGGACTGCATTTTATCATAAAGCTTGACACCAGAATCCCTGATAGTGAGCTGGGGCAGAGATTAAAGGAAAAGGGTGTGATGATACGCTCACTGTCAGAGTACTATCTGAGGGAGGAGCAGGCGAAGGAGCACTTGTATATAATTAATTACTCTAATCTGAATGAGGAGATACTTAGTGAAGCCTGTGAGCTGATTTATGGGTGTCTGGAGGAATGAATAGGGGGACATTAGTAAAAATCAACATATATATTGAAAAAGAAAATTGTAAAAAATGTCTTTTGAAATGATAAAGAAAAATTGATAGAATAACATTTGCGCAAAAGGAAACGATATTTAAGAAGATATGACACAAACGTGCATATCTTCTTTTTTTGCGCATTTTTAACAAATTAGGAGGCAGAAATGAAACAAGTAATTACTATCAGCAGACAATATGCCAGTGGTGGAAGAACAATTGGTAAAATGGTAGCTGACAAATTGGAAATACCATTATACGATACGCAAATTATTAAAGATACCATGAAGAAAACAGGTTTTTCAGAAGAAATGGTGGAAGCTACAGAACAGAGAGTTACCAATAGTTTTCTGTTTAATCTGGCTATGGGTGTGGATGATGCACATAATCACATGAAACAGAT
>CAVKUD010000311.1:0-2054 GCA_963659315.1 Senegalimassilia sp.
AAACGAGGAGGATAAAAATGAAGAATTTAAAAAAGGTGGCAATATTAACACTTGCGACAACAGTAATTGCAACAAGCTTTGCACTGCCACAGACAGCAAAGGCAGCTGCATCTGATTATACATATGACGAACTTCTGAATAAAAAAGCAAAAACAACTGATGAAGTAAATGCTCTTAGAGACGACCTTATGGAAGGCTTTACAGGCGTATCACAGATATACCGTTTATACAATCCAGACAACGGAGAACATCTTTACACAACAGATGCAAACGAGCGAGATGTCCTCTTCACAGAACATGGATGGGGATATGAGGGTGTAGCATGGTATGCACCAAATTCAGCAGACTTTGGCAAACCAGTATATCGTCTTTACAACAATGTCCTCTGCAACCATCTGTATACAACAGACACAAACGAGGTAGCAACTCTTACCAAGGATGCTGCATGGACTGTTGACAACAATGGTCAGCCTTTATTCTATTCAGCTGATAATTGGATTTGGCTACATGAAAGTGCAGGGGCTTGTGTATACAGAGTCTACAATGAGGGCTTAAATGGTATGCATCATTTAACAACTGATTACAACGAGTACAAAACCCTGCCAGATTACGGATGGACTCAGGAGGGTGAAACATTACGAGCTACAGCAAAGGGAAATCCTATTACCACTGTTTACTATGAGAATGGTAAGAATCAGATTCCAGAAATAGCTCCAAACAATTTTCCATATGAGATGTATAAGCCTATGATTATTGAGGTCTGTGATGGCTATTCATTGTTGGGATTCTATTATGTTGATTATAGTAGCACATGGTATCGTGAAATTGGATATAGCAAACTGGAAAATGTTACAATGGATTACTTGGACGAGTACGCACTTGAGAATGGAATGAACCCGAACACCTGGGGATGTGGCAGCAAATATGTGGGCAACTATTCAGACTGGGGAAAAGTATATTGCTACTGGATTCAGGTAACATATAATTAAGACTTTTATATAATTAAGACTTTTATATAATTAAGACTTTTAAAGAGACTTCCTTTATAGGGAGTCTTTTTTTAGTCTTATTCTACGAATCTCATATTTAATGGGTAACAATTTATTAGACTTTTAAGAAAGGATGACGACAAAATATGATTGTAAAAGACTGGCTTAAAAAAAGCAGAATAGTTATGGCAGTGTTTGCTTTTGTGATTACAGCATTATTGTTATGCAAAGGAGATACTGTGTATGCAGCTGCACCTATTGCAACAGATGGATATTTTGATGTAGAAATTTATGACCATAATAACCCGGATGATACTAGAACTTATTTTAGAGTTTATCTTAACGTTCCAGTAGGCTCAAACTCTGCATCTTCATATTATGTATCAGCGAGACAAGAACTGAGAGGTGATGGAGGTGCGAATTGTGTTGATGTTACCTTTTCATCAGGTATGTCAAAACAGGATGGATGGGCTTTTGTAAATCCTCCACAGCCTGACCGATATTTCATCACACCAATTACTGTTGATTTAAGGAGTGTTAATGGCAATAGTGATTATTTTATTTATGACCGCAAGCTAGAAAACACTACAGAACAAAATGCGGGTGATGAAAACACTTTTGTATTCGAGAAAGCCAACAACAAAGTAACCATTGACATTGATACAAATAACAGTGGACTTACAGCTTTGGCAGGAGAGGGTGGAATGGCTAGTGCGCACTGTACTCTTAAGATTGAAGTTGCCAAGAAAAACTGGAATGTTCGTGTTCATCCAAATGGCGGTACCTACAATGGCACTACAGATACAACCACAAGAGGTGTTACCTATGGTGAAGAGACATGGAACAATATCGGCAAACCAAGCAGAACAGGCTATATCTTTGATGGATGGTATACTTCTGATGGCACAGAGGTCTATGATAAAAATGGTAAATGGGTAACATCTGCATGGTGGAGTGATAAAGGAACGTATCAGGTACTGGGTGATGTAGATGTATACGCCCACTGGACTAAGAACTCTTTCAAACAGACCGTCAAAGTCCGTTACCAGAACTCAGATGGCAGCT
>CAVKUD010000312.1:0-2007 GCA_963659315.1 Senegalimassilia sp.
GGCCGCGGAAGATGCGAACTGGGAGTTCGATCTCCGCTCCGCTTCGGTCGGTGCTAAGCAGACGTCCACTGGACGTCTAGCACCTTCTCACGCACGTTGGGGAAACGCTACATAAGTACTAAAATTGGCAAGGAAGAGACATTGAAGATTTATGTTTTATATGATAATATACAGTTCTAATAAGCTGATGAGGCGTGTAATTGTATAAATGATTAGAAAAATTGAAATAAATCAAACTGAAGCAACAAATAATAAAATAATGGAGATTTATTCATCTCTTAGTGAAGCTCAGCTCATGCATTACTACGAGCCCAGGCTGGGGATTTTTATAGCAGAAAGTCCCATTGTTATCGAGAGAGCCTTAGCTGCTGGCTATGTGCCTGAATCTGTGTTGATTGAGGACAGGACAGCAGATGACGGCTACAACCAGACTGTGATAGCAAAGTGCAACGAGGCTTGTGAGAAAAACAGCATGGCTGAGCTGTCTGTGTATGTGGCACCAGAAGAAGTGCTGGTTAAAATCACAGGCTATAAGCTGACAAGAGGCATGCTTTGTGCCATGAGGCGCAGGACTCTTATGTCACCAGAAGAATTGTGCCAGTATATTGAGAAGGGCTGCCATACGGACAAGTGGACTACAAATCGACATTCCAGAATTGCAATCCTGGAGGATGTGGTAAATCCTACCAATGTGGGAGCCATAGTCAGGTCAGCAGCTGCATTAAATATAGATGCCATCATGCTTACCTCAGCCAGTGCAGACCCACTATACAGGAGGGCTGTGAGAGTCAGTATGGGGACAATTTTTCAGATACCATGGACTGTAATCCCGGATGGAGAGTGGCAGGATAAGACTATATCCATGCTTCATGACAGGGGTTATAAGCTTGCCAGCATGGCTCTTAAGGAAAACACAAGAAGCATAGCAGACCCGGTATTTAAGTCTGAGGACAAGCTTGCAATAGTGCTGGGAACTGAGGGCGAGGGGCTTAGAGATAAAACAATCGAGATGAGTGATTACACTGTGAAAATACCAATGAGCCACGGAGTTGATTCCCTGAATGTGGCGGCAGCAAGTGCGGTGGCATTCTGGGCACTGGCTAATGTATGACACAGGTTAATGCGCAAATTGTGAAAATTAATACACCATAACTATATAAAACATAAAAACAAGCGAGGATAAAAAAATGAGCATAGTAGTTTTAGGAGCAGTATTTGTAGATATTAAAGGATTTCCAGAGTCGCAGTATATTCCAGATGGAAGAAATGCAGGACGAATCGAGTATATACAGGGCGGTGTCAGCAGAAATGTAGTGGAGGATATAGCCAATATTGAGCTTCGACCTACATTTATCAGTATAGTTGACGATTCTGCTCTTGGAACAGATGTGCTTAGAAAATTAAATGACCACAAGGTAAATACAGAATATATGCAGGTGATTCCCAATGGTATGGGCACATGGCTTGCTGTTTTTGACGAGAAAGGAGATTTGGCAGGCTCAATCTCCCAGAGACCAAACCTTGCGCCAGTCATGGATATCCTTGAGGAGAAGGGTGATGAGATATTCTCAAAAGCCTCATCTATTGTCATAGAGATAGATATGGATAAGGATATTGTGAAAAAGACAGTGCAGCTGGCAGAGAAATATAATAAAAAGCTTTTTGGTGTGGTAAGCAATATGTCTATCGCTGTAGAGCGCAGGGACTTTTTGCAGAAGTTTGACTGCCTGATTTGCAACAAGCAGGAGGCAGGAATTTTCTTTACAGAGGATTATGACAATATGAATCATGATGAATTATTGCCTATAATCTGTGAGAGAATAGAGAGAGGCAAGATTAACTCTATCATTGTTACAATGGGAGGCGAGGGTGCAGTCTATGCTTCAAGAAGCGGAGAAAAGGGCTTTTGTCCTGCTAAAAAGGTAATTGTAAAGGACACAACCGGAGCAGGAGACGCTTTCTGTGCTGGTGTTTCAAGTGCCCTCACATATGGCAAGACCATGGCAG
>CAVKUD010000313.1:0-2007 GCA_963659315.1 Senegalimassilia sp.
CAATTCGTGACCAGCAGGATAGATTTGACAGACAGAGGATACATTATGTTTAGGGACAGAGATAAAGTAGTATAGGAATACCGACCAATCTAAAATGTAACTTTAGATTAGTCGGTATAATGCCAAAATTCAATATAAGTTTAGTCGTGTAATCCCTTTAAAAATGGAATTAACATAAGCAGTACCACAATTCCTATAATACCAATAACAATGCCAAGCATCATGTGGGCAAATGCCATGCTCAGGCACATTCCCACACCGAGGAGCAAAGCTCCGAATACACCTAACAATGTTGCACCTATTGCTTTTCCACTAAGCTTTATAGGAGCCTTGCCCTCCATTTTTCTCCAGACCCCTATTGTAACAAGCATGAGTACGAGACCGATTACACCGCTTACAATGCCCTGATTTCTAAGTCCCCATTCTGGCAGAAGTGCCATGCACATTCCAAGTGCGAAAAATACCCCACTGATTGTTCCTAAAATTAATGCTGCGAAATTACTTTTTTTCATTGTTTTATCCTCTCTTTCTGTTCTCTGCCGGAAGGCGTTTCTTTGTCCTCGCTTTCTTGATGTTGTCTATATCATAGACTGAGGTTATTTATGATTTGTTTGAATTATGTTTCTGAAATGTTAAACTGCATTTTTTCCTTTACGAGCCATATACATCCCCAAAGCAAAAATCATCAGGCATACTCCCGCTCCTGTCAGCGCATTAGTCATAGGAATCATTGCACCTGACTCCTGACCAAAGGCAGAAAGCAGGGCTGTCTGCAAAGATAAAAGAGAAACCAGGGCATCGGCATAGTTTATATCACGAAGCGTTTTAAGGAGGAGGGAGCTTCCTTTTCTGGCTTTTATCATATTTAATACAGCCATGGTCAGTTTATAAAAGGTGTAGGCTGCGACACCATAAATCATGAGGTCAGGATATGTTTTACCGCCCTCGCCAGATACAAGCACTATGACAGCTCCAGCCAGGGCTATACTTGAAATAGACAGCATGATTCCGCAATTTCTATATATTTTGCGAGAACGAGTCTCCAAATTATCTATATTATCGTTACTGTGGTTTCGGTTCAGATGCTCTTTCCTGAAAAGAAATTTTCCGTCATATAGCTTTCTTGCATAAGATACCGACAAAAATCGCATGACAGATAGCAGCATATAATATGCCGCCAATGACCCACACCAGGCAGATTGATTTATAATTCCAATGGCACCGTTAAAGACGGCATAGACCAGATTTAATCCCATTCCAGGGACAGTGAATATTACTGTCCTGAGTCGTGTGTCAGTTATCAGGGTGTTGGCTATACGGTTACTTTTGGTAAAGGGCAGTAAAATCATTTTCACAAAAAAGATAATGGCTCTTACCCAGAGGGTGCAGCTGCATACAAAGCCTATGCCCGCCAGTGAATACAGGATGAGACTGACAGGTTCTGGAATGGCATCTGTAATTGCTGTATATATAGAGGCTGCTACAGTGACAAGCGTTATTAAAAATATGATAATCTGATTTCTTTTGCTTAGAAGCTGAGTAAATTTGATTTTCTTCATATGAATTTCTCCTAAAATCCGAAACTTTCCCATATTGTAAAAGTAAGCTATATCATAGCTGGCGAATGTTTCTGAAATGTTAATATCACAATTAAATAAGGCAGAAACAAATATATGCTTCTGCCTTATTTTCATGCTTATATTTAATTTTTTACTCTACTCCGTATGCCTTATCTCCTCAATAAACTTCCTCACCGCAGGCGAATAAGGTATATTCCGCCTCCAGGCAATCACCGTGCTGGTCTCCATCTCCGGATAAAGCCTCTTCTGCACAATCAGGTCGTCTCTCCAGTACTTGGCTGCACCCTCGATTGAGATTTGATAGCCCAGTTCATTCATAACCATAATGCCGGCATTGGTGCCCAGATTACTGGTAAAGGCAATGTTGAGTTTCTCATAATCCTTGCCGAACCAGTTTGCGATTTCACTTTGCACATTTGTACGCTCT